>JBKDPB010000218.1:0-22243 GCA_046342615.1 Planctomycetota bacterium
CGCTCCCCAGCTACACTTGATCGCCTGGACGTTCGCCACTCCCCCGACACTAGCCGAGATGCGCGAGCATCCGGGTTGAAGCGCGCAACACCATGCCATGTTACCTCCACTTCCGACCGGACGGCTTGCGCCGTTCCGCCAGCATTGATCGCCGAAGGCGAGGCTCAGTCCGGGTGGCACGCCCAGAGGCTTTGCGATGGGCGTGGAGGCGGTTCCAAGCGCGCCACCATCGGTTCATCATCCGACGGGGGCGAGCCCCGTTGTGATGGGGGCCGCGTCGCTATCGCTTGCTGGTTGCGATTGCCGTCCGATGGGGGCAAGCCCCAGCGAAACGCGAAATGCCTGAAGCCGAACGGTCTGTCGCAAGGGAATTTTTTCATGGCACCTACCGCGTCGTGAAGGGAGAGGCAAAAGGACAACCTTACGGTAAATTCTTGCCCTTGGTTTCTGGAAGTCCGATCAGAACAACCAGTCCCGCGAGGAAGAAGAGTCCCAGCAGCGAAATAGCGACCGGCAACTCATAGTTCGCCTTCATCCAAGCGGATAGCCAAATCAGAACTGGAGCGGCCAATATGCGGCCGGTGTTGAAACAGAAACCGGCTCCCGTCGCGCGAAGATGCGTAGGAAACATCTCCGGGAAATATATCGCATAGCCAGCATGAATGCCTTGGGCAAAAAAACCGAAGACCGGTAACAGGATCAGCAACAGCAGATAGCTACCAAAGTAACTCGGCAGCCAACACACGACGAGCGTCATGATCATGGCCAACAGGTGCATGGCTGCGAATGTGCGCCGTCGACCAAAACGGGCTGCAAGAGGCCCGAAGGCCAACATCCCGAGACCTGCGCCAGTGGTCTGAATGAAACCATATGCGATCTTCGCTCGGGCTCCGATTTGATCTTTGGGAGTTCCCAAACGCTGCATCAGATCCTCTGCTAGATTTTGCCCGGCCACCACCACACCCCAAAACGTTGCCAATCCAACCATCGCCAGCAACGCGCCCAAGATTGCGCAACGGCGATACGATGGGTCCCTGAACAATTCCCGAAAGCTACCCATTTGCTCGCGGTTGGCAGCTTTGGCTTGCCTCCAGGCGTCCGGCTCCCGAATACTCATCCGGACCCAGACAACCAACAGGGCCGGAAGCACGCCGATCAAATAAGCCCACCGCCACTGGGTTCCCACAGCCAAACCCACGATCGCGGCCAGCCAAAGTCCTGCCACACTCGTCGCATGAAAAATGCCTCCGGCGTACTCTCGAGAGTGCTTTGGAAATACTTCCGCCACGAGAGCAGCCCCGACCGCCCACTCGCCACCCACCCCCATAGCCACCAGGAACCGCAGAGCCCCCACCTGCCAGAGTTCGGTTGCAAATGCTGTCAGCCCCGAGAAGACGGAGTAGAAAAGAATGGTCAAAATCAGAACAGGGTTACGACCCCAACGATCGGCCAGCGAACTGAAGACCAATCCACCCAGCGTTCCTCCGATCAAGAATATCCCCAGAAATCTTTCGCCCCAACTGCGACCCAGTTTTTCAAGCTCTTGACCGCCCATGAGCGGCTCTGCGGTCCTCAGCAGATCGGGGACCATATCACCCCGCGTCAGGTTGTAAATTTGGCCCTCAAATGCATCGAATACCCAGCCCAACGATGCAACCACGAGCACCAGCCACTGATAGCGGCTGACACCACGATACCAAGCTGTGGGGGGCTGCTGGCTCATGTTGCGTTCGCGTTCGAAACAGGGATGGAGCGTCGCTCACGAATCGATTGCTCGGCCAGCAAGCACAATTTCACGGACCATCGTCCGTCGACTCCCGATGCGACAGGGGCTCGGCCATCGCGCACCATTTCGACGGACCGTTGGATTTCCGTTCGCAATTCAAACACTTCTCCGCTCTGATAGGCAGGTTCAATCGCTCTGACCTCCGTTCCGTCAAAGACTTTGAGATAGTGCGTGGGTTCCAAGGTGCGATCCATGGCTCCGCTCCAACCTGCCATGATGGCACCCTTGGTACCGGTTACCTTGACCGTTTGATGATGCTCAAACGCGCCCAACGTTTGAGACACGACGGCGTAGGCACCATCTGCAAAACGCATGATTGCAGAAAAATTATCCAGCAATTGCGGACGCTTGAGATCGATGGAATTCCCCTCGGCGACGACTTCCACGCATTCGCCGCTGCCGGCAAGATACCAACGAGCCAGATCGAAAAAGTGAATTGGCTCTTCCAATACCCAATTACCGACACGGCTGGCATCATAACGCCAACCCGAGGAGCCCAAGCGATAGGGTTTTCGAGACAACTCGACAAGGACATACCTCGGTTGGCCGATCGTGCCTTGGTCGATGATCGACTTGATCAGCCCCCATTGCGTTGAAAGCCTTAGTTCGTGCCCAACAGCCAGGCGAATACCGCGTTGTTCAGCTGCTTGAACAATCGCTTGGGCATCCTCGATCGTGATTGCCATGGGCTTCTCCAGTAGGAGATGTTTGCCAGCCTCGATAGCCGCCATAGCGATGCTGCGATGGGTATCGCTAGGCGTGACCACATCGACGATCTCGATGTCCTCCTGTCGGCATAGTTGTCGGTAGTCGCGATAGAGGATGGCGCGAGGATATTTCTGCCTCGCCGCTTCGGCGGAAGCCTCCGAGTGGACTGCGATCGCGACCAATTCCGCATCCTTGTTTTGATCGATCGACTGGGCATGCAATTGGCCCCACGCCCCAAATCCGACGAGTCCAAATCGCACTGGTTTACCGGTCATGCTGAAAAATCTCTCTCATTCCAATATCGCGTTAGGTCCGGCACGCTGTGGTTAGCGGAGTTACAGGCTGATCCACGAGTCGCTGCTGAACTTGATTGAGTTGGCAACGTTGTAGACGCGGAAGTACATATTTCGCGAACAACCGGCACTCGTCCAGGTGTGGGTAGCCGCTCAAGATAAAGGCTCTCACTCCCATCTCCACATAGCGGTTCAACTTTGCCAGGACTTGGTCTGGATCACCCACGATGGCGCTTGCGCAGCCGCTTCTCGCTAACCCGATCCCGGCCCAAAGATGGTCCTCGAGGTACAGGTCGCCGCCGGCCTGCTCCCGCAAGGCATCTTGCCTCAAGACACCGGCACACTGGCTATCCAACGACCGGCGTTTGATTTCAAGTCCCTTGTTGGGATCCAATCGCGAAATCAATCGCTCGGCGGCCTCTCGGGCCTCTGATTCCGTTTCACGCACGATCACATGGGTACGAAAACCAAAGTCGATTTTTCTGCCGTACTGCGCCGCTCGCTGCGACATAACACGCATGGTTTCCATGATCGCAGCCTCCGGTTCAGGCCACATCAGGAACACATCGCAGTACTGAGCGCATAATTCCTGGGCAGCGGGTGAGATCCCGCCAAAGTAAAGGAGCGGTCCACCATTCTGCTGATAGGTCTGCGCGGGTAGGCTGCTCGGCAATCGAAACTTGTAGAACTCGCCATCCCAGGCAAACGGTCCTTGCGCGGTCCAGAGGCCACGCAGTATCTGAATGATTTCTCCGCTGCGACGATATCTCACCTCGCTACTTTCCTGGATGCCTGGCCAATCGCTGGAGATGATATTCAGGCACAATCGACCTTGAGCGATATGATCGACCGTCGCAATGGCACGAGCCAACATCGGCGGCCAGACCTCGCCCATGCGAAGAGCGACCAACTGATTGATGTGGGAAAGCTGCGGAGCCATCGCGGCTGCGAATGCAAGTGAGTCCTGTCCGGGTATCCAGCTGGATGGCAACAGGATGTTGTCGTAACCCAGTTGATCCGCAGTCCGCGCGATCTCGCCACAGTGCTGATAACTGCTGCGCAATTTTCCGTCCGGCACACCCAGAAACTCATAGTCGTCACCGCACAGGGCGGCAAACCATGCCACCTCGATCTCCCGAGCCTCGGTTCTTATGGCTGCGATTGTCATGAAATTCACTAAGATAGTTTTTCAGCCGATGAAGTCCAGTTATCACCAAGGCGCTCGATAACTGCCCGAGCGTAACAAAGCATCGGCTTGCTGGTCATCGATGATCGTTTGATGGATTGGATCCCATCGAACTTTTCGACCCAGCTCATGAGCGACATAACCCAGGTGGCCGGGCGTGATGCTGCGATGGCCGGTCTCTGCAGGAGTGATCGGCCGACCGCGAGATTTGACACACTCGATAAAATTGGCCATGTGCGAGGTTGAAACCTCCAGCCGAATTGCTCCAGGTTCGAAATCGCGCTCGGTCCACTCAGGCGTTGAGGCCTTCATCCGACCACGATCGACCCAGACCCAACCGTCGGCACCGATGATCTTCAAGCCCTCGGTATGCTGACTGCTGATCGATGAAGTGATCTCGCCAGGATACTCACAGCGGATTGCGTATTGGCTTGGCGTATTGTAGAGATCGGTCGTTGGAAATTGCCAGTCGACGGCCTCGACACTGATGGGGCCGGACCGGTCCATGTCCAGAGCCCAATGCGCAATATCGTTGTGGTGGCCAATCCAATCCATCAGCACCCCGCCTCCAAACGCGCGATGTCCGCGCCACCAGCGGTGGTGTCGGGCTCGTGTGTAGGGCAGCATCGGCGCTGGGCCGCACCAGAGATCATAATTCAGTTCCGGCGGAGGGTCGGTGATCGCAGGATCCGACTGCGGCTGCGGATACCCCGGCGGCAGCCCAATCTCCACCCGCTCGATCTTGCCCAACAGTCCATTGCGAGCCAACTCCGCAGCCCGCCGAAACCGCCAATCGCTGCGCTGCTGGGATCCAACTTGAAAGACGGTAGACCGTTCCTCTACGGCACGGCAGATCCTCAACCCCTCCGAGAACCAATGAGTAACCGGTTTTTCGCAGTAAACATCTTTGCCAGCTTCCATCGCGCTCAGGCAGCACAGAGCATGCCAATGGTCGGGGGTCGCAACGATCACCGCATCCAGATCGGGCCGCTCGCAGACCTCTCGAAAGTCAGCGGTCAGATCGATACCATCGGATTGCGATTTACCTTGGCGCTTGCGATGGTCCAGGATAGTCTGCCGAGCCGTCTCACGACCATAGGCTCGACCCTCACCAGGCAATAGCTCGCGGTGATGAACTTCTTGGAGGTCGCATAGGATGCGAATTTCGACATCCGACATGCGAAGCAGGTCATCCAGTAAGTTAAAACCTCGAGCCCCCAATCCGACGATTCCCACATTGATTCGATCACTGGCAGCGACCTTTCTTGCGCTAGCTTCCTCGGCAAAGACTGGGGAAGAATCCATCCGCTCCGCGCCGAGCCCAGCCAGCATCGCACCGCCGGCCGCTCTCAAACCTGCGAGACCAAACTGCCGACGATTCCTGGAAGGCGTTCGCATGCTACTATTCCAACGGCCTTTATCCAAACGTCTTTTGGTTTCGGAGAGCTAATCGACCGGCGATTGCCGAGAACGTCACCCGGTTTGTCGAATTGTACACTGCGGCACGGCAGGCATGGGCAAGGAAACGAGGGCAATGGAGCAGCCAAGGCTCTCGAAGAGACGCGAAGACGCATGGAAGCCAAGCTTCCTCGCTAGCGACGGACTGGCACCCAAAACGCAAGAACCTGGAGCACTACGACGGACTTCCCAGTCCGTCGTCTGTCACCACCACGGACTGGGAAGTCCGTGGTACACAGGGTGCTAGCCGAAAAACTTGTTCACCAGGCGACACAGGTTCGCTTGGGTCTTGCGATTGTCGTCCGATGGGGACTTGCCCCATCGAAACGCGAAATGCCTGATGCCGACCGGTCTGTCGCGGGAGAATTTTTTCATGGCACCTATTGCCAATGTATCAGTCAATGATACAATAGCTTCATGATCACGGTTTCCTTGAACAGTTCGATTCCTTTGCAGGACCAGTTGGTTGCGGAGTTGCGGCGGTTGCTAGCGACTGGGAAGCTGTCGATTGGCGATGAGCTTCCCCCGGTTCGGCAACTGGCCAACGACTTGGGCATCAACTTGAATACGGTCGCGAGGGCGTATCGCGAGCTGACGGATGCGGGGTTGCTAACCTCGGTGCGCGGGCGAGGGACGGTGGTCGTCGGTACGACGGAACGACCGCGTGGTAAACCCGGTGAAGAACGGAAGCGCATCGAACACGTTTTGGGCGCGGCTCTGGCCGATGCCAAGATAGCCGGCTTCAGCGAATCCGAAGCCCGGGCCATGATCGAGCGTCAGATCGAACGCATCTGGACGTCGTAACCAACAGTTCCACTGAAATCTATTTGATACGAAAGGGAAAGTCATGTCAGACCCCGCCGGTGTTCTTGGACGATTCATGATGTTGTGCTTCGTGCCGATCATGCTCATCGCGCCCTTGCTGTGGGCTGCACTTACTCCGAATCGTGTGGGTAGCGATTCGCAGCGCATGATGCTCCGAACACGGTTGTCGGCGTTGGTCATCTTCACCTGCATTGCCTTGGCGGCTTGGTTAGGGCTACTGCTGATGGGACTGCAGTTGCCAAACACGAACCCAATAGCGCAAGCCCATCGGCACATGTGGGTCGCTTTCTTCCCGCTGTGGTTCGGATTGGCGATGCCACTGGTGCGCGCGAAGAGTTACGACTGGCAACCCTCGGGCCACTCTTCCTCAACGGCGCAGACCGAACCTCTTGGACCTACCGTTCGAAGTGCGTCACTCGCCAACCGAGCACGGGAGATGCCGATCCGGAGCTGGGAATGGGCGTTAGGTATCTCTTTGTCGCTTGCATGCATCGTGTGGATCGCGATGCGAGGGCTATATCCTTTTGCCAATCCCGAAGCGATCGAGCCAGGTCAAGTTTCCTTTTATCAGTGGGCATTGAGCCTCTCCACCTACGCAGTCTGCATTGCGAGCCAATGGTTCTTCGTCCCGTACTCGGTCAAACTGTCCTATTTGGAACCTGAACCGATGGACTCTTCCGGTTCGGGCGAGCTTCAAGAGATGTATCGCCAGCATCGACGCCAAAAGATCCGGCTACTGTACTGGATGACGGGAGTACTTCTCCCAGCCTTCTTGGGGACGATGGTGGCTTGGATGGTTTGGTGGCCCGAGCACTTTCAGTTCGTCGGCGTGGTGGGAGCCATCGGCGGCAGCGTATTGGGAATTGCAGGTGGCATCATCGGAACGCTCATGGGCGCCCAACGAATGAGAATTGCCGAGTTTAAATCCCGTTTGGATGCGAAGGCTGGAACGACCTAGAGGTCGGAGGGAGAGTGGCATCGCTTTTGATTGGGGCGATCCAAGAACAACGATCAGCCAGCCCATTGGGTCGCCGGATGGTACATACAGGAGGGGTTCACCTCGGCTACAACGACCGTAGCAGGCTTAAAGCAGCGACGCGAGGAGGTCATGTCATGAACTTTCTCGCGAACACGTTGCTTCGTCGCATCGCGGTCGACTCCGGGGGGGCTGCACCTCCTCCAAGCGTGTTAAGGCCTCTTCACGCGACACATATTTGGGTTCCAAACCAATCATTACAGACGTCAAATCCAATCGCAATCGATTGCTCGATCAGGCGTCGCAATTCCTCGAAACCATTTTTCGGATTGCCCCTTTCTTTTGGCCCAGGGTTTGCACTCCAAGGGTCGTGCCGTCGGGGTGCCGTGCTGCGTAGTCCGCGGTGCCCGCTTCATCACTTCCGTTTCTTTTGTGGAGTCTCAATCGTGCGTCGTTACCTTCCCATATTCTCGTTGCTGATTTTGGTGGCTGTCCCTTATCCCATTGCATTAGGAGAACAGTTCACGGCTCGCCATCGCGGGCGAGAGATCGTCGTTCATACCAACCCGCTTCCGGTCTTGCTGCACCGTGCGGTGCCACCCAATCTGGGACGCCACGTGACGCTGCGCGAGTATCGTTCGGGACGTATTCCTGCCCTGGCCGCTCCCAATAGCCCAGGCGTTCCGCTCGGGCTCGATGCCTCGCGCTCCACGAACAGTCGGCTCGCGCCATGACCACCGATCGACTTCCTCGATTGGAACTCGCTGCAGCTCAGTTCGATTGGAACATCGATCAGGTGGTTTCGGATCTTGCGCGGATTCGAAATGCATCGTTGCAAGACCGCAATCGACTGGCGAATCCGCCGATCCTGCCATCGCGAAGCGCTCTGGCCCAGATTGTCGACCGCTTGGTGACCGCTTTGTTCCCCAACCGCCTCAGCGCACGTCAGATGACCCCAGAGAACGTCGACTATTTTGTCGGCCAGACACTTGATCTCAGTTGCCGCGAGCTGGTAGACCAGATCTGTATCGAACTGGAATTTTCCGCTCCCAGTGGTGGGGACCACCCCCAAATCTTGCGGGAGGCGATTGGGAGCGTTCGTTTCTTTGCATCCCGATTGCCGCGCGTTCGAGAATTGCTTGATACCGATATCCAGGCGGCATATCGGTCGGATCCAGCGGCTCGAAGCATCGACGAAGTGCTCATCTGTTATCCAGGAGTCTTTGCGATGCTACACCATCGCCTCGCTCATGAACTTTACCTGCTCGGATTGAACTGGGTCGCCCGCATCATCTCGGAATTGGCTCACTCCAAAACCGGAATCGAGATTCACCCCGGCGCCGATATCGGAAACTCGTTTTTCATCGATCATGGGACCGGCGTCGTGATTGGGGAAACCTCAAAAATCGGACATGGCGTCCGAATTCATCATGGAGTGACCCTAGGCGCGCCCCCCAGCACCGAGCACATCAAGCCTCCCGCGGACCGATCCGCCCCCATCTTGCCGAGGCACCCCATCGTAGAAGACGATGTCATCATTTATGCAGGCGCCACGCTCTTGGGACCCATCACGGTGGGCCGCGCTTCCATTATCGGCGCGAACGTCAGCGTTACGACCGATATCCCGCCAGGATCACGGGTCACCCAAGCACAAAATACCCTGGATACCTTCGTTGCCGGAGCGGGCATCTGATCCACTCTCGATTCCCTCAGGATTCGAATCTCCAGCAAATAACACGGTGAAATACACCTGGACGCCCAGCAAGGAAGGTAGCTCGTTTCGCTCTAACCGTTCTGGCTGGCACACCCCGTCCGAGAGGATCCGTTTTAGCGATTGTCGAGGCGTTGGCACGCAGTTCGCGTTTCTTAGGAAGGTACCAGCCGCATCGCTTGTCGCGTTCTCCCCGAGAGGCGATGCGGCTGCCCCCCACCCATGCCATCGCGTCAAACAGCATCTCGACAGTCAATGGTGTAGCGGTCGCAGTCGAATAACGCCGCCGAGGGAGTTGTGGCGATCGGCATCAGGTTCGCAACTCGGTGGATTGGCTCCAATACCAGGTGCACGCCGACCGAAACCAAGCACCTGGCCACGGTGCCCGTTCCCTGGCGGCGGTTCGGCCGACACGAAAACCCTCGAAAACCGAAGAAAACGCTTCGTGGACGGTGAACACCTTCGCTCTCCGTCCTGGATTTTTCGCCATCGAAAGATCCGTCTTTCGAATTGTTTTTTCCTTGGCTGCGCATCCTTCGATTTTGTACAATACGGCAATACCATTGGAGGAGTGATGGAATTGGGGGGCGAACCGATCAAAGAGAAGAGCGACCGAACCGGCGTCGAGGGGATAGGCGATGGCAGCCCGATTCCGCGCCGGGAAGCATTGCGGGAATGGGCCAAACGCGTTGAACAAGATTCTCAGGCGGAAACATTCGAGTATCTGGGCGAGAGCGTCACGAAGCACTCCGGGGAGTGATACACGGTTGCTCGACCGCCGAGTGGGGCTGGAGACCGAACTCTTCATCCGCCAGCCGATCGATCCCAAGCCAGAAACGCTTACCCAATTCTTTTCGCTCATCCATGGGATTCACGAGCGTGTCCCCCTCGCACCCAGCCGCACCAATCCGTTTCGTTTTTTTCTTGCGAATGGCTCATCGGTCTCCTTGGAAGTCGGTGGTAGCGGCGATTTGAAATCTGCCTTGTTTGAAATCGCGACGCCCGAGTGCAAGAGCCCTCGCGATGTGGTGTTGTATGAACTCGCGAACGAACAACTGCTGGAGGAAGTGTTCGCGAAGGATCACCCCAGCTCCCGTTGGTCCTTGATCAAGGCAAACATGGATTCCCAGGGGCACACGCTGGGTCAGCACGAATCGTATGACATGAGAATTGCGAGAGGAGGAGAGCTACTGTTGTGGTGGGTTGGGCTCGTGCTGCTCCTCCCGCTGGTCGTTACATATCGGCTGTTGGCGATCGCGTGGATCGGTCTGATTTACGCGGTGTGCACATGGATTCGAGGATTGCATCGCCTTTATCAGGCCTCACCCCGACTCGCTCCTCGCGAACGAGCTCCTGCGGAATCCTACGAGACGTGGATCGATCCGTTTCTGCATGTTCGCAGCATGCAATGCACGGCATGGGGGCTTCGAGTGCTGCACTGGCCGATCGTCCAACTCTTTCTCATCCTGATTCGCGTGGTTGCATTGCGTCCGCACCGCAGGTACATGGCGGCATTCCTGGCAACACGATCGATTCTGGACGGGGCTGGACACATCGACGAGCAAGGTCGCTATTGGATCAGCCAGCGGGCGGGCATGGTCGATCGAATGATCGGATTCGGTAGCTATGGTGCCGCTCGCCCCCTGTTTCGTTGCGACCCCATGCTTCGGGATCTGATCGCCGGTCCGTTCTGGTCGTTCGCCCGCATTCGTCGCCTATTCTCGCCCAAGCAGCGAATTGAGCTTGCCATCGGAGATTCTGGGATGTGCCCATGGTCGCAGCACATTCGGTTCGGTGCGACGGTATTGATGATCGATTTGGTCGAACAACGGGCGTTGCGCGGCGCTCCGCGATTGGCTAAACCGATCGAAGCCATAGGCCAGATCGCGCGGGACTGGATGCTGGTGCGATCGGTCGCCGGCGCGCACCAGCGGCAACATACTGCCTTAGAAATCCAACACGGGTACCTCAAAGCGCTGAAGAAATACCTGGAATCCCGCAGCGATGTTCCTCCTGAAACCTGGGATATCATCGACAAGTGGCAAACCGCGCTCAACCAGTTGTCCGTGAAATTTCCCAATCAGGAAAGCGTTCCGAAAATGCTGATCGGAAAGCTCGATTGGATCAGCAAGCTGTGGCTGCTGTTGCAACTCGATCCGGCAACATCCTGGCCTATTCGCAAGAAGATCGACATTCGATATCACGAGATGTCGGAGCAGGGATACCATCGCAAACTGGTGGATCTGGTGGATTTGGCACCTGTCATTCGCAGCGATGAGATTTCGACGGCTCGGCGACATCCTCCCCAACACGCGCCCGCTCAACGACGAGGAAATTTAATCCGCGAGTTCTCCGGTGGCGATTCCGATTTGCAGGTCGAATGGCGCCAGGCCACCTACAGCGTCGACGGAAAACTCTATCGCACCATCTTCTGACGACCGACCCGATTGTATTGGGTGTCGATGCCTTAACGATGGGCTGCGAGAAATTTGAGCTGCTGATACAGTGTCGTCAGGATCGGGGCGTCGATGTTATGACGAGCGGCTTGTCGCATGGCATTGCCGTAGATGGCCTCGACTTCGATGGGACGTCCGCAATGAAAATCCAATCGCATGCTGCTGTCGTAAGGAATCATCTCATCGGTGTGATCGATCACCCAGTCCACGAACTCAGGCTCGATGGCGGAACCGCACTTGCAGGCGGTTTGCCGAACTTCCTCACTGATCCGCCTGGCCAGGCTTCGCGAGTCGGCATCTGCCATAATGACGTCGGTGCTGGCATCGAGGATTACGGACAAGCCGTTGAATGGGATGTTCCACATCAGCTTTCTCCACCGGGCCGTCGTTAAATCCTGGGTCAATTTGCATTCGATGCCTGCGGCGGTCATCTCGCGCTCGATGGCCTGCAATCGATCTTCGGGGGGCCCCGCTTCGGTATCATCCAAACCTTGATAGGGACCGAAAAGGATCCTGCCGTAGTCGATGTGGCGGATATGCCCCGGGCCGACTTTATTGGAACATAAAAAACAGCATCCGCCGGCAACGCGCCCCGGCCCCACAACATCCCGCGTCGCCTGCTCCACGTGCAATCCATTTTGCAACACAAGGACCGTCGAATCATCTCGAAGCAGTGGGGGAAGCAGCGAAGCCAGGAGTTGGTTTTGGGTGCTCTTCAACCCGACCACGATGCAATCGACACGCGGCATATCTTCGACCCGGCGATAGGCTTGCACCGAAGGCAGATGAAAATTTCCATTCTTGCTGTCGACGCGCAAGCCGTGTTGAGAGACATGGTCGAAATCGGAGTGGAGTAGGAAGTGGACGTCCAGTCCGCTGCGAGCCAACAAGCCTCCGTAGAAGCCGCCGAGAGCACCGGTACCGATGATTGCGTAGGACAATGTCATTTTCTGATTCGAATTCGGTTGGAGTTTGGGGTCATGCGGTTGGACTGCGCGACTGGCGATCGAGAAGAACGGCGCCCAGAATCACGAATCCAAAGACGACTTTCTGCGTGTAGCTCTCCACATGCACCAGATTCATCCCATTTTCGACCACGGCGATGATGAGCGCGCCGACCAAGGTTCCGAGGACGGAACCGTAGCCACCGCGGAGCGAGGTGCCCCCGACCACAACAGCCGCGATCACATACAATTCATACATAGCTCCGTATTTTGCGTCGCCGCTCTTGAGTCGGCTGGCCATCACCAGCCCGCCAAGGCCCGCGAGCAATCCGGAGATCACGTAGGTGGACGCGATCAACGAGCGAACGGGAAGCCCGCACAGGCGGGCCGCTTCGGCGTTGCCGCCAATGGCGTAGATCGCCCGACCGTAGACCGTGCTGCGCATCACGACGTGGGTGATGGCGTACATGCCAACCATGAACAGGACGGCCACGGGCAATCCCAGCCAGGTGCCTCGTCCAAGCCAAACGAAGGAATCCGGGACCGTCGCGATCGATTGACCGCCGGAGAGGATAAAGGCGCAGCCGCTTGCGATGAGCATGGTTCCCAAGGTTGCGATGAACGGAGGAAGCTGACATCGGACGATCAGGAGCCCGTTGATCAGTCCGGCGATTCCGCAAACGAGCAAGGCGAGGAAACCGCATACGAAAATGGAGGTCGCGCTGGCTTGTTCCCCTCCTCCCCAGTCTTGGACGGCTCGCGTGCAGATCACTGCGGACAGGGCGATCAAGCTTCCTACCGAAAGATCGATCCCGCCGGTCAGAATCACGAGAGTCATTCCGATCGCAAGAATAGCGATGATGACAATTTGATTGACGACATTGATGAGATTTTGGTATTTGAGAAAATTGGGCCAAAGAACGGGCTCGGACGCCACGAGGCGAAGCTCTTTCTTGGGAAATTTCTGGGCCACCCCTTCGAAGAGCTTCCAGTTTCGGGTGTCCGGGCTCAAAACGAGGGTCAGTCGCTCGTCGGAGCTCCCGTCGATCGCTTTGCGCACATCCTGGGGAGTGCCGGCGGCATAGGATACGGTTCGCGACGGATCATTCTTTTCGATCGCACCCCATTTCTGTCGAAACGCATCGCCGAATTCGCGATCGTCGCGACTGTCGCTCGAGACCACCAGTATCCCCTGCGACGGACCGGCTCGCAGAGCCCGGAGGATTTGCTCGGCGGCATCGTTCGCGTTGGGCTGTTGTTTGGTCAAGGTCGCCATGCTGAAAGCGACGCACAAGCCGATGAGGATTGCGAGAATGGAGTATCGAGATAGCCAAGCCATCCGGACTTGCATAGGCGAGAGCTTTTGGAAAGAGAGGAGGTTGTGGATTTTCACCCATGGTAATGCGCATCGTGCGGAGGCGGTAGCATTTGGGACGGTCTTGGCGGCCCGATCCAGTCGCCGGCTCAAATCCTGATGGAGGTTGATTCCCGAGGGGGGGATTGTCGTATAAACTTCTCGTTGATGAGTTCACGCGTTGCCCTTGATTTGACCGCTACGGTCAGCACTCCTGAAAATATCCAATTCGAGTATCGAATTGCGGGGCCATTTCGTCGGCTGCCCGCTTTCATTTTGGATCTGGTTATTCGCGTTGCGATTTTGTACGGGAGTCTGATCATTCTGATTTGCTCGGGAGCGCTACAGGTATTTGCGCTACCCTTGTCGCTCATCGCCCCCGTCTTTCTCATAACGTCGTTTCTGCTCGATTGGTTCTATGGTCTGTACTTTGAAACTTACTGGAACGGCAAGACTCCGGGCAAGTGGTTTTCAAAGATCCAGGTCATTTCCGCGGACGGACGACCGATCAGTGCGTACCAGGCTACCCTCCGCAATTTTCTCCGACTGGCCGATCTGGGTCCCTATTTGTCCTTGGAGTTATTCGATCCGGATTTACCGCCAGCCTACGCGATTCCGACGGGGTTAGTCGCGTTTTTTTGCATGGCACTGACCCGGCGTTTTCAACGCCTGGGGGATTTGGCGGCTGGAACGATGGTGATTGTCGATGAGCGTGCCTGGGTTCCTCCTTCGATCAAGCTGGATGATCCGCGAGCCGAGGCGTTGGCTCAACATATTCCGCCTTCCTTTCGAATGAGCAGGACCATGGGTCGTGCGGTCGCATTGTATGTCGAGCGCCGCCCCCGCATGTCCCCCGCCCGCCGGTCGGAACTGGCATCGATTCTCGCCCATCCCCTGGCCAAGCAATTCGGATTTCCGGAGGAGACCAATCCCGACCTGCTCCTGTGCGCCCTTTACTATCGAGAATTCGTCTTCCAGCCGTTTTCGCCCCTGGGTGAAGGCAAACCGGCATCCTCCGTCGCGCAGAGGGCCCCGCTTGAAAAGGGAGCTGCTATCGGCGTATCCGCCGGAACCGACACAGGCACAGGAGCATCTCCATGAGAGTGGCCGATTTACTCGAGCGTCGACGCCAGAGTTGGCAGGAACTGGACAAGTTTTGCGAGCGGTGCTCGCACCGCAAATCACGCCGTTCGCTTTCGGCTGCGGACGCAGCAAGCTTCGCGGCACTCTACCGCGCCGCTTGTACCGACCTGGCCATGTCCGAGGAACTGAAACTGCCACCGGCGACCATCGATTACCTGCACCGTTTAGTCGGACGCGCTCACAGTCAGCTATACCGCTCGGGCCGCTTCCCCACCGAGCGATGGTGGCATTACATGACCGTGGTCGCTCCGCGAGCTATTTTCACCGACCCCTGCGTCAAGATTGCCTTTCTCGTCTTCTTCGGACTCTTTACCCTATCGGCTTTGATGGCTTGGGCCGAAGGCAACTTTCCCGGCTTTGCCGAGTCGGTCATGGGCCAGGAAAAAATCCGTGATATGGAGGAGAATTTCAGCCAACCCTTGTCGGGTAACCTGGAGCAGTACATGTTCATGGCTGCTTTTTACATCAAGCACAACACGAGTATTGGTTTGGAGTGCTTCGCTCTCGGTCCGCTCCTGATACCGGGCTTAATCAAGCTCGCTTACAACGGGGTCAGCCTGGGAGCCGCGTTCGGGTACATGGCTCGTTCCGATATCGATGCCGGGGACCACTTCTTTGAGTTTGTGACCGCCCATGGCGTCTTTGAGTTGACGGCGATCGCGTTGTCGGCCGCCGCTGGGTTTCGCCTGGGTGTGGGATGGTTGATTACAGGCGATCTCAATCGATTGGACTCGTTCCTGCGGAACGCGAGAAAGGCGTTGCCGATTATTTTGGTTGCGGTCGTTTTGTTTTTTTTGGCTGCAATCACGGAGGCGTTTATTTCGCCGGGTCCGCTTCCGCACGCCGCCAAAACCGCGTGGGCCATCGCCAGCGCGTCGCTCCTGATGTTTTACTTTTGTGTTCTCGGATCTTCGGCCGAATCCAAGCCAAGCCTCGAAGAGAAACAGGCCTGAGATGCAACTGGACCGCACCTCGATCGTTATCGCACAGCGCTCGGCAGACGAACTGCTCGATCTGAGCCTGGCGGTCTTGCGCGTCTACTGGAAAAAACTGCTTCCGCTGGCGATCCTCGGTGCTCTCCCGTTTGCCTTGCTGAACTTCATCTTCCTTTATCCGATCACCGATTACAGCCAACTGGAGATCGCCTCATCGGATTATACGACTGCGGAAGGATTTCGGATCCGGTATCTCTGGATCATGTTTTGTCTGGTGTTTTTGCAAGCACCGCTTGCGATGTCCGGAGTAAGTTACTTTTTGGGGCAAGCGGTTTTCATCGAGGAGCCCAGCCTAAGGCAGGTTGCCGGTGTGGTTCGTAGCCGATTGCTACCGATTGCGTGGGTGCTCGGCATTTACCGAGGCGCCATTCTGTCTCTCCTGTTTTCAGCGTGGTTCTTCGCGAATCCTGCGTACTACACATCCTGGGGATTCGTGCTGTATGGAATGCTCGCCGCGATCGCCTTCTATCTGATCCGTTGTTTCCGCCCATTTGCACCCGAGATTCTGTTGCTGGAACGATGCCCCTTGTGGAAAAAATCTAAGCCTCCTGTCGATGAACAAGTCTATTCCAAACGATCCGCCCGAATCCATTCTGGATCTGGAGACTTGTTTAGTATTCAAATACTGATTTCCTTCGTATCGATCGTGTTCATCGCGGTGATGTGTGCGGGTAGCCTGTTCGCGAATGGCGCAGTGATCGGAGTGTGGCGTTGGGGCTGGTGGATGGATATGATTTTTTACCCAGCAATTCTGTGGTTGATGTCGCTCTGGGAGACGGTGATCCGGTTTCTTCTCTACCTCAATACGCGCATTCGACTCGAAGGCTGGGAGATTTTCCTGCGTTTGAATGCCGAGCTCAGTCGATTGATCGAAGGCAGGTCATGATGGGTACAGCAATCCACCGCTCCAACCCGTGCCGCTACGCTCTTCTTTCCCGATGGATGTTGATCGCATGGGGCTCGTTGCTGTTGCCGTTAGCGCAGCCCGCCGATTGCCATGCCGAGTCCTTCAGCAACGACGATGCGGTGCGCCGCGGCACCAATTCCGCCTGGGTGGATTCTCAAAGCGAGTCGGTTTCGGCACCAAACCACCAACTCGAGAATCAGGACTACACCGATCGTCACGAATCCATTAACACGCGATCGAATTCCTCCAAGAAGAATAACTGGGCAATCAATTGGTTCAACTCCTCCGGCGGGAACTCGGCCTTCGGTGATTTCTTGTCACTCGTATTCGGATCGGCGACATTCTGGACGATTCTCATCGTATCGCTTTTGCTCTTTCTCCTGCTGTCTCTCTGGTGGCGAAGGGATTCGTCCCGATCGATGCCACGATTTCGAAAGACGGGGCGGAACGAGGAGGATATCGAAGGTCAACGCGCGAGAATCTCGGACCTGCCATTCGATCTCGAGCAGCCCGTGATGGGCTTGCGGGCTCAAGCGGAAAAACTGGCGAGTGCCGGCGATTACTCGCGGGCGATCATCTACTTGTTTTCCTATCTATTGGTGGAATTGGACCAGTCGCACTGCATTCGCCTGGAACGCGGGAAAACCAATGGAGCTTATCTGCGTGAACTGACTCCGCAGCATCTGCTGCTGAACTACATGAAACCTGCGATTCAGCTCTTCGAACTCTCCTATTTCGGAAAACACCCGATCGATCGCGGGTCGTTCGAAGCGTTGTGGAGCAAGATCAACTCGTTCGAACAAACGCTCGCTCAAATCCGCGATGCGAGCAACAAGGGCGACTTCGCGAAGCGTGCGGGAATCCCACAGCATTCCGGGGGAACAGCATGAAACCCGCATCGATATCGAAACCTTGGTTGGGACTCCTTTGCACCGCGCTGTCGCTGCTGTCGGGTTGCTCGGTTCAGGTCTACGACGTCTATGGCGAGTCGGATGAATACCCCGCGAAGTCAAGCCCAGCGGGAATGTCGATTTTCCGGGCGTTGGTGGAATCCAACGACTTCGAAACAATCACCATCCGCTCATTGTCGCCGGGCTCCAAAGAACGGCTTAACACCATCGTGTGGTGCCCCGATGCTTTCCCAAACCACAGGAAATCGACCCTGGATTGGATGGAGCAATGGCTGGCGACCGGCAACAAAACGCTTGTCTATATCGGTCGCGATTACTCGCCTCATGCCGACTACTGGACCGAAATCGCCCAACAACAAGGCAAGAGCGCCTCGGCCCGTTCGAAATGGATTGCGGCTCTGGATCGGGCGGCCGATGCGAGGAACACGCTCGATGCCAAACGCAGGATGGCGAGAACCGAATCCGTCATGCCCTGGTGCGTGTGGCGATCTCAAGGTGGTACTCTGCAAACTGTGCCCCGCCCCGAAGGTCCCTGGAGTGAAGGCATTCCCTTCGAAAACGCCCACATTTCCGTTCGCTCCAGCGCTGCACCCGTTCGCTCGAGCGATCTTGCGGACATCATCCGTCGCATGGAAGCCATTCCCGAGCCATGGAAAGGGAACTCAACCGGGGCTAAAGCCCCCGCTGCGGGAGAGCCCTACGCAACCTTCATGACGGAATCCGACAGGCAACAGTTGGAAATCGCAAACAGCATTACCGCGCCGGAGAAAGCCCGCTGGACCACGGTCCTTTCCGATGCGAATCAGATTCCCTTGATCAGCAGGATCGATATCGATCCGATCAGCCAAAGCCAGGTGATTGTCGTCTGCAACAATTCGATGTTCTGCAATTACTCCATGTTGAACCCGTCGCATCGTCAGCTCGCCGCTCGAATGATCGAAGCATTCCCGGTAGGTGGTGTCGGATTTTTAACGGGTGCAGAGGATCCGCGGATTCGAACGGACAACTACGACGAGCGGCAAAAGGGCTTTGAGATGCTGACCACGTGGCCATTGAATGTGGTAACCATTCACGCAGCGTTTCTAGGCATCGCGGCCATCATTGCGGCCTATCCGATTTTTGGGCGCCCAAAGCGACTCCGCAAGGAAAGCTCTGCAGATTTCGGCATGCACATCGAAGCGATCGGTTCACTCATGGAAAGCTCCGGCGACATCCCGTATGCCAGGAAACAGATTGCGGACTATTTTCGGAACGTGAGAAAAGATCCAACTTCAGCATGGGCCAATACGGATCCTTCCGAATCCGCCACCCAATCCCCATTCCGAACAAGCGGTGCTGACGCCAAAGGAAATCAGTGATTCGTCCCACTCGTGATCGCCCTGCCTGCGAGGGGATCGCTTACTTGACCGAAGGGTTCTTGTTGCGGTATCGCTGATCGAGCACAACCCACTCGAATTTACCGCTCTTGTTGGGCCGGCACTCAAAAATCGTCTTGGCGATATCGGCCACCCGAAAATCCTTGCTCCGTTTCTCGAGATAGTAGGCTTTCTCCGCCATGGCGAGCTGATCTTCGGTTGTTTTAGGAATGAACTTCAGCACCGTTCGCTCTTTGAGAGGCACCCCGGCCCCCTGCAGAAGGAACTTGTCGTACTGAGCGAGCGCGTTGTTTGCCGTGTACGTGAAGACCAGCCGCTTCTCTTGGTCCCGAGTACCCGATCTCGGGGTTGGAGTCTTGGAGAGATTGCTCGCGTAGTCGATCGTCTTGATTCCGCCGCCGATTGCAGCCAGCTCAATCCCAAACGCATCCAATTGAGAGGCATAACCTTTGCGATCGCGAGCACTGAATTTCAATTCCCATCGCTCGGCACGGTGGATCCCATCGACCCCTTCTCCCTCCGGTCCAGGTGGCCGACTGTCCCCCTGCCCTGTCCCGTCGCCGCTCACCGACGCGGCAGTAGCGATTGTATCCATCGATGCGGCGATGGCGCTGATGGCATCGGTCACCATCTGCAGGGTCTGTTCGAGAGCTGGTTCCTGAAGCTGCTCGACCTCGTCCGCACCTGGCGGATCGAAATCGCGCTCAAATCCGGCGGCGTTATCACCTCTCCCCGCGATTTGCTCCACTTCCAGGATCATCTCTTGCGGGCGCTGCCAGTTCATCTGGAGGAGAAAGAGCAGAAAGAGCATACCGACCGCCAGCCCCAGCATCACGACAAGGCTGATCAGAAAGCTGGAAACTTGTTCCACCTTGTTCGTCTTCATGGAGTTTTCGTCGATATCGAAAACTCCCGCTTGTTGCTTTTTCTGTAGAGCAGGATTCGACCAAAATTTGCTTTTCATCCGGACCGTCTCCGATGGGGTAAAGTCTATTCGACGAAAATATAGTCTGGTCTCATCGAAAGGAACCACGCTCTCCACTCGCGCTTGGCCACGATTCGCTGCTGCTCGCTGATCGCACCTTCCTTCGGAATATGGTAGCGATCCAACTGGCGTGACAGCAACCGCAATGAGGTCTCGGCGTTACGGCAAACGACCGTGTCCGGATCGCTCAAGGCGAAGATCAACTCGGGGGCGATATCGAGATCGTCGCTTCGGCCAAGCACCTTGGCGGCCACGCGTCGTGCCTGATAGTCGCGAGAACGAAGCAGCCTCGCGAATCGATTCAGCTGATCCTTACGCTGCTCGGGATTCTTTGAGAAAGCAATTTTCTCCGCGACCAGTTTGTCCTCTCCTTGGCTTTTCTTGTCGTCTTCGAGCATCTTCAGGGCGTCGTCGATGCTGGTCGCTTCCGTCTTGTTGACCGGCTTGCCATTGACCGTCGTAATGGTGCTGATGTCTTCGGGTAATTCCGCCCACCCTCGGACGACCCCTTCCTTCAAGTCGCCGATCGCTTTCTGCGTACTGCGAATCAGAAACAAAACAGCCAAGCTTGTCGAAACCTCGGGCGGAAGCACGGCGTCAAAATCCGCCGCGGTCGAACCTCCCCAGGACCCGTCTTTTCCTTGCAGGCTCAAGAGTTTGTCGACTTCCGAATTGTACCAGTCCGGGCTTTTCAATTGCTTGCCGTTGGCGATCTCCAGAAAAGACTCGTAGCGCTCAAGGCTGTACAAGTAATAGTAGTGCCAAGACTGGCGCGAGTACGCGTTGTTCTTGTTGTACATGAGCCCCAGATTGACGACGGCGTCGATCTTACCCCGATCAAAGCTCGACCGCTTTTTCGGCTTCTCCGCTTCACTCACGATGCGTTTGAAAGCCGCAGGGACCAAATCCTCCTCCTCATCCGATTGACTCAACCTGTTGCGATAAATGCCCAACGTGTCACCTGCGATCAAGATCGCCGACAATCCGCAAGCGACGCGCGAGTGCGTGGTGATGTTCTGATTGTCGGAGGCGGTAGGATCCCAGTGGTAAGGCCACCCTCCATGAGCTGCGGGCGTGCTGGGGTCGCGAATTTGAGAATCGATCAGATACTGGACGATCTTGGCAACCCGGTCCTCGGGGACCTCGATTCCCTGTTGACTCATCGTCCAGAGCGCCAACATCACATACTGGGTCTGCGATATGTCCGAAACAGTGCTCTTGTGAGAACCATCGATATAGCCGAAGCCCCCCGTCGACTGCTGGACCCGGAAAAAGAAATCCCGTGCCTTGATCAATTGCGGACTGTAGGATTCCACATCAACGGAAGCCAGGAGCATACAAGCCAACGACAGTTCGTAGAGCGCCTTGTTGGAATACTGGGAGCTACTCGTGGTGCCGTCAATGAACCTTTTGGCTTCATTCATCGTTTGAGCCACGATCGGGTTCTCCGGATCGGTGTCCACTTTGTAGATGGTGTACCCGACGAGGAGCGACACTCCGAAAGGATACTGCGAGGCAGCGGCACCGCGCCGCTCGGAAGTGGACAGGTACGCGACAGCCTTGCCGACCATCTCCTGCACCACAGGATGGTCAGGATAGTACTTTTCGGCACGGGCCCCCGAGGCACACATCGGCAGCAGAATCAGGGAGATTGCGAAGGCGCAAGTGGTTGTCGGTAAGCGTCCTAGCATCGAAGGGAAACGGATCATGTCTCGTTCAGTCCAGACGAGGAAAAGGGAATCGGTGGGAACCCCAGCAGGGTTCCCCAAGCCCAAACAACTAGTTTAGCCATCACAACGCTATTTCTCCAGCACTTGAACGGGTTTCTCCGAGACCGGAACGAATTGACAAACCGGCAAGCTCGTCTTACATTTCGTGCATGCTTTGGTCAGGTAGCTCAGTAGGTAGAGCAATGGACTGAAAATCCATGTGTCGCCGGTTCGATCCCGGCCCTGACCACTCTCAAACCCTTGTTTTTGTTGGGTTTTCTGGTTTGTCCTGCTCGGATGATTGGTGCTTGGATAATGTGGACGATTCTAACGGATCGTGGTCTTCGTTTCTTCCGGTAGTCCTATATCAAGAGAGATCCAAATCCTTCTATTAGACGAGCAGATCATCGACTATCGGATTAGATACGAAATATGCCAGGAGTTGGCGGAAGATGGAGACAGCCATCGGTATCTTGGACAGTTTCCTCCCAAGACTGAGGATGACTTAGAGGAGTTTGAC
>JBKDPB010000219.1:0-12996 GCA_046342615.1 Planctomycetota bacterium
TCGTTTTTCCGGCTGAGGGACCATCACTTTGCGTTGGCCCAAATCACAACGGCGAGTGCAGTAGCACGCTCGATTTGCGCCAGTCTCGCAGCGGCTCCGTGTCGTGCCGCAGACGGTCGGAGGATTTTTGAATGATCAAAAAGCCGTGCTGGAGCGAAATGCTCCAGCACGGCTTTTTTGTCGACTTGTCTCATTTGCCCGACGGGCACACGATCACCTTCATCGCCCCCTTCTCGCCAGCGTAAAGTCGATCGAACCAGTCCGCGGCTTCCTGGAGCGATGCGCGGGCCGTGATCAACGGATCGACTCGGATCGCCCCCGAGGCCAGCAATTCAATGCACTGGGGAATCTCGCCGTTGGAGGCGCACGAGCCGTACACCGAAAGCTCGCGTGTGACGACGATCTGCAGCGGCAGCTCCACTTTGGGAGTCAAATTGCCCACCAGCGTGACCGCTCCCCCGCGACGGACCGCTTCGAAACACGTCTGCACCGGCTTGTTGGCTCCGACCACCTCCATGGCTGCGTCCGCTCCTCGGCCCGATGTCCATTGAAGGATCTGGCCTACCGGCTCCACATGCCTGGCGTTGATGGTGTGGGTCGCACCGAGCTGGCGAGCCAGGGCGAGTTTCTCATCCTCCAAATCCACGGCGATGATTTTGGCAAAGCCTGCGAGACGAAGCGTTTGAACGCATAGCAACCCAATCATGCCCGACCCAACCACCACGACCGACCCACCCAGAGAGCGGGGAGTTCGGTTGGTTGCATGGACGGCGATCGATACCGCTTCGATCATCGCCGCGTGTTCGAACGAAAGGGAATCCGGGATGGGATAAGCGATGTTTTGGGGAACCGCGACCCACTCGGCAAATGCTCCTTGACGGCGAAATTCCTGGCACGAGACCCCCAACACCTGCCTGTTTTCGCACAAATTGATCGCACCGCAACGGCACGATGGACACTCGCCGCAGGAGACCGTGGAATCAAAAGTTACACGATCGCCAACGCGGAATCGGGTCACTTGATCCCCAACGGCATCAACGACTCCCGAGGCTTCATGACCCATGACCAGGGGCGGAATCCGACGACCGGAACTGCCATCGTAACCATGAACATCGCTTCCGCAGATACCGCAAGCTCGCACCGAAACCAGTAAATCCTTGGGCCCGATCTCCGGTCGTGGCAACTCGGCAACTTCCAGTTTTCGGGGTTCTGTCAACAAGAGCGCTTTCAATGTGAAGTGTCCTCTTTTCAAGGGGCGGGATGCTTCGCGACAGGGTTCCGCAACCTGTTTTCTCTTAAATGGGCTACAATCCTGGCATAGGGTTGGGTAGTCTTTTCCTATTCCACTTCGGATTCCGGCGATCGAATTGTAATCGATTTGCTCCGGTATTCAGCACCAGCGCCAGGCCACCCTGCGCGAACGAGGATCGAATAGCTCTATGAAACGTACGATTTTGTGTCGAGGGTGGGCGTGTGCCTTCCTTGCCCTTGTGACTTCCTATGCGATCGGACAAGAAACCTTGCAAGTCAAACCACCGCTGCCGGAAGTCCCTGGCATCAAAGATCCCGTCAGCTACGCCCTCGGATTCAAAGTGGGTTCCGATATGAGGAGCGCATCGCTCGAAGCCTCCGACTTCGACATCGAACAATTCACCAACGGCTTCTTGGATGGATTGGCCAAGAAAGAGAAACTCACCCCTAGCCAGATCCAAGCTTGCTTCATGTCGCTCGAGGAAAAAATCCAGAAAAAGATGATCGACATCGGTCGAAAAAATCTGGAGAGAGCCAACGAGTTCTTGAAGGCCAATAAAGACAAGGAAGGAATCCAAGCCACCAAGTCGGGATTGCAATATCAAGTCATCAAAACGGGAACCGGCAAGACTCCTGCGGTGACCAGCAAAGTCAAGGTCCACTACGAGGGCAAACTGCTCGATGGCACCATCTTTGATAGTTCGATCCAACGAGGCGAACCGGTCGAGTTTCCAGTCAACGGCGTGATCTCCGGTTGGACCGAAGCGCTCCAACGGATGAAGGTCGGCGACAAGTGGCGATTGTTCATCCCGCCAGGCCTCGCGTATGGCGAAAACGGTTCGCCTCCCGTGATCGGCCCCAATGAGCTGCTCACGTTCGAAGTCGAGTTGCTCGACGTGAAATAGTCGAGCCTCAAGATCCCCGTTGGCCGAGAATCGAATGGATTCCGAACCCGCGTTACCTCCGCTGCTTTCACTGTGCACCCGAGCGGGCCAAGCGCATCTTGTGGCCCATTGGGATCGGCTGTCCCCGCCCCAGAAATCGCATCTGAAATCACAAATCGAGTCGATCGATTTCGATCTGTTGACCCAGCTGCGATCGGGCGTCAAGTGCGCCGAGGATGTCAGCGACTTGGCCCATCGCGCACAGTCGCTGGACGCGGTTTCACTCGGGAAGTCCTATCGAGGTTTTTCGGCTCGCGATGCGATTCTCGAAGGCGAGCGAGCCCTGGCGAGCGGACAGGTTGCGATGATCTTGGTTGCCGGAGGCCAGGGGACGCGTTTGGGATTCGATCAACCCAAAGGCATGTTTCCCATCGGCCCGGTCTCGGGACGCACCCTCTTCGAAATGCATGTCGATTCGCTCCGAGGTGCCATGAAGCGTTTCCGAGTATCGATCCCCTTGCTCATCATGACCAGCCCGGCCACGGACGCGGCCACGCGAGCCTATTTCGAAGAAAATGACCGACTCGGACTCCGCTGCGAGGAGCTGTACCCGTTCCAGCAGGGAACCATGCCCGCGATCGATGCGGAATCCGGACGCATCCTCATGGACTCGCCTCATGAATTGGCCCTGAGCCCGGATGGACATGGTGGCGTAGTGACCGCGCTGCACCAAAGCGGCATCATGGGAAAGATGCGATCCCGAGGAATCCAGCAGCTCTTCTATGCGCAGGTCGACAACCCGCTCGTCCGCGCCTGCGATCCATTGCTCATCGGATTCCACCGGCTCGTTCAATCGCAGATGACCACCCAGGTCGTTCGTAAACGTTTCGCCAAGGAGAGGGTAGGAAATGTCGTTCAGATCGATGGCCGAACTCATATCATCGAATACAGCGACCTTCCCGATGCTCTCGCGGAAGAGACACTCCCCGACGGCTCGCTGAAACTGTGGGCGGGAAACATCGCAGTCCACGTCTTCGATCTTCCCTTCCTGGAGCAATCCGCCGCGAATGCTCTACCCTTCCATCGAGCATTGAAGACCGTCCCCTACGTGGACGAAGCCGGGATCCGACACCAACCGACATCTCCCAACGCCATCAAGTTCGAGCGATTCGTTTTCGATCTGCTGCCAGCAGCCGAGCGAACGCTGGTGGTCGAGGGAGATGCTGCTGAAGTTTTTGCTCCTGTCAAGAACGCTGCCAGCGCCGCGACCGATACTCCACAGAGCACCCGCCGCGCGATTTCCCTATTGCACACTTCATGGCTTCAACGTGCGGGAGCAACCGTCAACGAAGGGGTCCAAGTCGAAATCCATCCGCTGTGGGCCTGGGACGCCGATGAAGTGCGAGACAAGATTCAAGGCCCGTGCACCGTTTCCGCCGATACCTATTTCGCCTGAGTCAGATCGGAGCCCCTCCGCTCTCTCACAGGCCATTCATCCACACTAGCCAGTTTTAGGAGTGCCTCGACCTATGCTTCATGCCGTGATCATGGCCGGTGGTTCAGGAACGCGTTTTTGGCCCGCCAGCAGGCAACTCAAGCCCAAGCAGTTGCTCCGAATGGGAAGCCCCCGTTCGATGCTGCAAACCACCTTCGATCGCTTGACAGGATTGGTCTCCAGCGAGCAAGTCCTGGTCGCCACCAATGAACAACTCGCCGACGCCGTTGTCTCGCAACTGCCGCAGCTCCCGATCGAGCACATCATCGGCGAACCCTTCAAACGCGATACGGCGCCATGCATCGGCGTGGCCGCTTCCCTCGTGCGGGCAGCCGATGCGGGGGGCATTATGGTCGTGATGCCGTCAGACCATGTGATCGAACCCAAGGCTGAATTTCATCGCGCAGTCCGCGCCGGCGTGCAGTTGATCCAGGAGGACCCCGACAAAATCGTCACCTTTGGCATCCGCCCGAACTATCCCGCGGAATCCTTCGGTTACATCCAACGCGGCAACCCCATCACCTCCGCTCCCGGAATCTCAGCCTTCGAAGTGGAACGTTTCCGCGAAAAACCCGACAGGACAACCGCCGAATCCTACCTCCAGGCCGGTTCGTTTTACTGGAATAGCGGGATCTTCCTTTGGAGAGCCCAAACCATCCTCGACGCGCTCGCTCAATTTGAACCTGAAATCTATGAGGCGATCGAACGCATCGCCGCATCGATCGGCACACCTCACTTTCAAAGGTCGTTTGCAGAGCATTTCGAGCCCATGAAGGGCAAGTCGATCGACTTTGCCGTGATGGAGCGATACTCCAATGTGGCCGTGGTCGAAGCCCCGTTCAGTTGGGATGACGTCGGAAGCTGGCAAGCCATGGCGCGCCTGATCGATCCCGATGAAAGCGGCAACGCCGTCGAAGGCCCTTTCCTGGGGATCGAATCCCGCGACATGATCGTTCGTACCGAAGCAGATCATCTGGTCGTAACGATCGGAATGTCCGGGACGATTGTGGTACATACGCCGGATGCGACCTTGGTAGCACCCAAATCGGAGGAAGAGCGCGTCCGCGAGGTCGTCAAACAACTGACCGAACTCGGATACCAACAATATCTTTAGGTCCGAGAAATGGGCGCTAACTCCCAGTTTTTTTCCAATCGTTGCTCGAGGAAGGTCGATTCGGTCTGTTGAACCTGGGTCCTTGTCACCTATATTTAATGCTAGAGAGGTTTCGAGATCGCGCCGCACCAGGCCGCGCGGAAGATCGGGAGGTAGGGGTGACCAAGATCAGTGTCGCAGGCATCGCAGCCGACGAAGTAATCAACTGTTTGCCCGAAGGGGTGGCTGTCCTCTCCGCGGATATGTCGATCCTGTGGGCAAATCAATGTTTCCAGGATTGGTTTGGCGGTGTCGACCGTACCGGGGAGCAATTCTATTCGGTCCTCGGCCACCCCGAAGTCCAAGGAACGGGCAAATGCCCTCTCAAGGCGTGCTCCACCACCGGCCGCAAATACAGCGCCCGACTCAAGCGCGACAAGCCATCCGGAACGCCGTCCTACTATCACCTTCACGCCGTTTGCCTCAAGAAAGAGGATGCTCCCCGCTCCAAGAGCGAAACCGAAAATGGATCCGCCATGCAGGATCGGAGCCGGATCGTGGTCACCCTGAGCGACGTGACCGAGGAAGTCCTCCAGGAACAAAAACTGGCGGCCATTCACCATGCCGGCGCCAAGCTGACCGACCTCAAACCCGACGAAATCTTCGCGATGGATGTCGATCAACGGATCGATTTGCTCAAGGACAATATCCGCCACTACACCCAAGACATCCTCAATGTCAATGTGATCGAAATTCGTTTGCTCGAGCAATCCTCCGGCAACCTGATCCCGCTCCTGTCGGTGGGGATCGATCAAATCGCCGCCGATCGACGGCTGATGGCCAGCCCCAAAGGTTACGGAGTAACCGGTTATGTCGCCGCCCACGGCGTGAGCTACCTGTGCAGGGACACCACCGTCGATCCGATGTACCTGGAAGCCTTCAAAGGGGCGAGAAGCTCGCTGACCGTTCCAATCATCCTGCACGAAGAGGTCATCGGGACCATCAACGTCGAAAGCCCAGATCTCGACGCCTTCAGTGAAAGCGATCAACAGTTCCTCGAAATCTTCGCACGCGACGTCGCGGTAGCACTCAACACCCTGGAACTCCTGGTCGCGCAGAGGACCAATGCCGCTCAACAAAGTTGCGAAGCGATCCACGCTGCCGTCGCATTGCCTCTCGATGACCTCCTGCTCGATGCCGTCCACCTCATGGAAAAGTACATCGGTCACGATACGGAAACCGTAGCGAGGCTCCGTGGGGTGTTGAGCAAGGCCAGAAACATCAAGAAATCAATCCAACAGATCGGACAAACCTTGGCTCCAACCGATGTCAGCCCTGCGGGCACCGGCATCGACTCCCACCCTAAACTCATGGGAAAGCGGATCCTCGTTGTCGATCCGGATGAAAACGTTCGCAACGATGCCCATAGCTTGCTCGAGCGTTACGGTTGCATTGTCGAGACCGCGTTGGACGGCGATCAGGCGGTTTCCATGGTTCGAAACTCCGGCGACGAAAACTACGACGTCATCATCTCGGATATCCGTCTACCGGACTACTCGGGTTACCAATTGATGCTCCGGCTGCAAAAGTGCATGGAATACGTCCCGATGGCCTTGATGACCGGGTTCGGCTACGACCCCGGACACTCCATCGTCAAAGCCAGGCAAGCCGGATTGCATCGAAAAGCGATCCTCTACAAGCCGTTCCGCCTCGATCAACTCTTGGGAGTCACCGAAACACTCATCGACTACCGCCCCGGACAAACACCCGACTCGGACTGATTCGAGGAATCCTTCGTTTTGAGCTCGGTCGCGTGGTTGAGATTGCTGTTGATTTTCACGCTGGGCGTCGCCCATATCAGCTTCTGGATCTGGCTCTTCAATCGCGTCAACTCCCTGGCCCTGGAACGCAAGGCGATCAAGCGATTGGAGAAATCCGTCGTCCTGCTCTGCTTGACGCTCCCCTTCTTTCTTTTCCTGATCGAGTGGCGCTACGGCACTTGGGGACGTTCCTGGCAGCAGCTATGGGACCATTTCCAAGAGCCGGATTTCTACCGCCGCGGGTCGATAGGCACCCTCGTCTATTTCGGAGTCGTCCTCGCATTTCTCGCCTGGATCGGGCCGCAATGGCTGGCCCACCGCCCCATCTTCGCCATCGCCAAGAATCGATATCGCACGCTCCACCAAGGCTTCGAACGGAACCTGCATCGACGAAATCCAACCTGGGTCACCGGCTCGATGACACGCGCATGCCTGGCCATCCCTGGCAACGAGATCATGGACTTGGAAACGAATGTCAAACGCATCTATCTCGACAACCTCAACGCGGCCTTCGTGGGAATGCGCATCGGACACTTCTCCGATATCCATCTCATGGGACAAATCGCTCCCGAGTTCACCCGCTACTGCGTCGATTGGATGATCGCCCACGGAGCCGAGTTGCTCGTCCTCTCGGGCGACCTGGTCGACGATCCGAAGGCGATCCCCCATCTGGAAACCGCCTTGGGAGGACTGCCGAGCGACATCCCCAAGTACTTCGTTCTCGGAAACCACGAACGCGCCCATGGTCTGGTCGACGCCGCCCGCGACTCGATGGTCGCCTTGGGGTGGCTCGACGCGGGCGCCCAGGACTGGCAAAACCCCACCAAAAGGGGGGTCGTCCAGGTTTTTGGAAACGAACGGCCCTGGCTGGACCGGCATCGCGCGGTGGATTCGGGGGGCCCGGCTGTGGACCGCCGTAGGGGTTTGCTTTTGGGAATCGCGCATTCCCCCGACCAATTTTCGTGGGCTCGATCCGTTGGCTGCCACGTTCTCCTTTGCGGTCATAACCATGGCGGACAGATCCGAGTTCCCGCGATTGGCCCTATCGTCTCTCCCAGCCGGTACGGTAGCCGTTACGCTTCCGGCATTTTCTTCCGGTCTCCTACGTTGATGCATGTCAGTCGCGGCGTGTCGGGGACTCATCCTTGGAGATGGCGCTGTTCACCGGAAGCGAGTCTGCTGGAGCTTGCTCAAGCCCCTTCGGGACGCGACGATTTGAGATAGATGAAAGGTTGAAAATCATCTACAACCATACGGGGTTGGCGCTGGTTCACTTTTTCGCAAGGAGAGCTTTCGTCGATCGAACTAGGGCTCTGTTTTTCACCCGACCTCTTCGGTGGTGAGGCGTGCATGGATCCGAATCGATCCCTGGAGATCAAAACAAAACGAATCAACGTCGGGATGACGTTTGATTTCGATCTGACCGACAAGACGGGCCAAGTTGTTCTCAAGGCAGGCGAACCGTTCGACGAAACGGTTCGCCAGAATTTGCTGGATGCCGGGGTTGAGTCCTTGACCATTATGGTGAAGGCTCAGCCCGAATTGGCGACGCGAGCCTTGCTCGACAGTTATCCCGCCGAGTCGGTCGAGAGGCTTCAGAATACGATTAATCTGGCCGAACGAGCCTTGAACGCCTTCGTTGAGGAGTTGACGATCAATCGTCGCGCGAATTGCGATAGCTTGCGAGGTCAAGTAGACCGCATTCTTTTTGAGGCGACGAACGATCCCTCCGCTTTGCTCGGAGTTCTTGCGGCCCGTTGGAGTATGGACCTGAAAAACGAGTCGCAAAGGCTTGGCAAGCGAGCGACTCGCCTGTCCTGCTTATCGATGATCGCTGGGATGAAGATAGGATTGAATCCATCGGATCTCAAGTTGATCGGGTTGGCGGGCCTGATGCACGATGTCTCCATGTTTTTTCACCCCGAATGGCAGGATCCCAAGTACCGTGCCCTCCATCACCGAGAATTCATGGCCGCGTATCAGAAACATTCTGTTGAAAGCACCGAATATCTCAGTTTGACGGCAGGCCTTGGTCAGCAGGCACTCCTCATGATCTCCCAAATTCACGAGCAAGTTGACGGCTCGGGGATTCCACGTGGTCTTAACGGCGCCCAAATCCTCTACGGTGCGAAAATACTCAACGTCGTCGATGCCTACTTGGAAATCGTCGATCCGATGTTTCGCAGCAACGGAATCATCCCTTCCGACGCCTTGGGGCAGCTATGCTTCCATGCCAATCGCGGTGTCTTCGATCGCGAGGCCGTCCAAAGCTTGATCGAAGCCGTATCATACTATCCCGTTGGAACCGAGGTGGATCTGAGCGACTCACGGCGCGCGGTCGTCATTCGCACCATTGCGGGAAAACCCTTGGAACCCGTCGTCCGGCTTCTGGATGGCTCGGATGAAATTCTGGATCTCCATCAAACCGCCTTGTCCATCATCGCCCCTGCGACCGGCGGAATCGGGGGTCGGCGCCTGCGGATACAAACAGAAATGGAAATCCCGTGGTGGGATGCCTTGACCAAGACGGAGTTCCAGGAATAACGCGGTCTTGTACTAGCAGCGCACGCGGAAAACTGAGATAACCAAGGGGAAGTTTGTTGTTTCCCCATCCTCTTTGCACCACGATGAAGCCCCCGGAACCGACTGACGACCCACCGTCGTTGGACGATAAAATCGAACTTTGTCAGCGGTTGATCGGCTACCGTTTCCAAGATCCATCGCTCGTCAACTCGGCTTTAACTCACGCGAGTATCGCTACGAGCCGTAGGCACTCCAACGAACGGATGGAGTTCCTGGGTGACGCCATTCTCGGAATGGTGGTTTGCGAACGAATCTTCCAAACCTATCCGGAGTATCTCGAAGGGGAACTGACCAAGATCAAGTCGGTGGTTGTATCGCGAAGGGTCTGCGCAAAAATCTCGAAAAAGCTGGGGCTAGAAAGCTGTCTGCACGTAGGGCGAGGGATGTTGCGGCACGGGATGCCACGCTCGCTCCTGAGCGATGTCTTCGAAGCCCTCGTGGCCGCCGTCTACCTCGATGGCGGAATGCCCGCCGCTCGCGAATTCATCCTCAACCATATGGATGCCGAAATCCGTATGGCTGCCGAAGGACAGAGCAGCGGCAACTACAAGTCCCTTCTGCAACAAATGGCCCAAGGGGAAATGAAGGGGACTCCCGTCTACCGGTTGATGGGCGAGAGTGGTCCGGACCACAGCAAGTACTTCGAGATCGCTGCCGAGATTTCTGGCCGACGTTTTGCATCCGCGTGGGGACGCAACAAGAAAGAAGCTGAACAACGCGCGGCAGGCAACGCAATCGCCGAATTGCGCGGTGAAGAAGCCCCGTTTCTCTCCAATCGGTTCATCGGTCAACCGAAGGAGTTCCACGACAACGACTAACCGAGTTGGAACCTACTATTTGCTCGTGCCGGTCCGCAACTGGGCGCTGCGTTCGGTCGGGAAATACTCGCTATCGGACACCAATTTCAGCGTCTGAATGAGAACATCCCAATCTTTCACCCGCTGTCGGTCCTGCGACGTGAGAGTGTTCTGTACCAGAAGGCGAGCCGTAATGCTTTCCTTCGACTGCGAACGAAGATCGGTAAACTGGATCACGATCGGCAACAGCGCACGGCTTCCGAGAAAATCATTCAGTTGCAAACGCAACAAAGGGGGTTTGAACGGTGGATACACCGCACTGACCTGCGCCGACAAGTCGGCAAACTCGGCGTAAGCCCTCGCCATTTCGGGGTGAGCGGGAACTGCGGCTCGAAAACGATACCTCAGGTTACCGCTTTCCAGCAGGTAGTTCCCCTGATCTTCCACCGGCTCCTTCGTCGCCGACCAGGCCGCGAGTTGCGGAGGGGTCAATTGCGATTTGAGACTCTCCAGCCGGGAAGTCAAATGCGTTATATCGATGCGAAAACGGCGTTGACTCTTGAAATCCGCCAGCTCGACTTGTTGCGATCGAAGATCCACTCGCATCATCGATCGGCTCGCATCGTCCCAGTCCACGATGCGATCTTGCAGAAACAAAGTTTGCGTCGATGCGACAGGCGGTCGAGACGGATCGACATACACATCGGTATCGATACGAAACTCGACGGGTGTACCAGGCTCACTTTGGGCAGCAGCAACGGAAGCAACCATAACACCTAGAATCGCTGTTGCAATCCAAATCCAACCTTCTCGAAGGAACAACATCGTCATCGGCTCGCAACCTTAAAATGCATGAAATACAGGATCGATCGCAATGTCCGCGCCGCGCTCATGAGGATGAAAGCTCATTGCGATGAACTTGGCCAAAACCCCGAGGTAGATCCCCTGGAATTTGGCTTCGTCCATCGCCGTTTTGGAAAGTCCGCTCGCAGGTGCGGTAAAATTGGAATGGTCCTTCACGAAAACGGGGGTTTCACCTCCGTTTACCTCATAAACCGCTACCATGCATTCGCAACGTCCCTTGTAAAGCGTCGGACCGTCATGAAGCTCGAGATCCGACAATTGAACCTCGAGAATATAGTCCGCATCCAAACGCTTCCCGAGCTTGATCACGTCGATCGATCCCCTGGGAAAGTCTCTCGCCACCTGATCGACTTCTTGGGTATCGACCATCGAGATCTTCTTGACGTTGGCAGCCAACAGCGCGTTGATCTGCTTGGACAGTATTTCGCTCGGAACGTCATTCTGAACCCCGCTCGGGGTCACGACCGCAACCGCGACTCGCTTCCCTTGCAGATCCTTGAAGTCCGCAGGGATCTCCGTACCATAGACCAACATGGCTCCGAGCGTCATCAGCCGAGTACATCCCGCACTCGCCAATACGGAAAGGATCAACAACCAAGCCAGGTGGCGGGTTGCAGTCCATGCAAGGTTCGATCCGGTTTCTTGAGTTGGCATGAGGAATCCTTTCGCAATTGCCCTGAGTTCGCTCCGGTTTTAGCAATCTCAATGTTCGACCGCTAGACGAATCATCCATTCCACGAACGCGATCCCCAACGCCAGACATAACCCTGCGATCGCAACCATGGAAAGCCAGCCCCCACGAGATGGACGGCCGGCAACGCTCAAACCGATAAGAACGGGACCGCACACGAGACTCAATGCGCAAAGGATAGCGCCGCCGGTATTGGCCTGCACCGCTCCGATCACATTGCCCCGCATCACGTGCGACCACGATGTGGTCATTCCACAAGCAGGGCACCGAACTCCATACACGGACATCATGGAGCAGTCGGGCAACCCGAGCTGCCGATGCGTGCCGTAGCCCTGAGGCGCAGGCGAAAGAAAGCAAGCGATGGTCAGCAGCACCATCAACCCACCTCCCGTAGCCAACATCGCGACCCGTTCCCAGACAAGAAGTGTTCTCGATGAGGCAATCCTGGAAGCGGGGGGAAGATAGGCGATTCCCGAGTCCGGATTTGTTGGATTGGTGTTTCGTTGCACGGCGTCAATCGCTATGGTTCTCGAGAAGAGCAGGGGGGCGATGGATCGCGATTGGAATAAACCATGCCATACGGAATGTATCTGTCGGCGGCCGGCGCCCACGTCCAAAGCCACCGGCTTGAAGTCCTCAGCCACAACCTGGCAAATATCAACACCCCAGCATTCAAGCCAAGTTTAGCTGTTTTGCAGGCCAGGCACAACAAAGCCGTCGAGGATGGCGAAACATCTCCCGGCGAAGGCAGCCTGGCAGATATCGGAGGGGGTGTCCGAATCCAACCGAGCGAAACCCAGTTCGGCGTGGGGCCCATGGAAGCCACCGGCGGAAAAACCGATTTCGCCATCAATGATCCGTCCGCTTTCTTCATTGTCCAGCGCGGAGGTGAACAATTCCTAACTCGCGCCGGCGCGTTCCAGTTCGATGCCGCTGGCAGACTTACGACCCCCTCCGGCGATCAAGTTCTCGGCGCCGACAACAACCCTATCCAAATCGATCCTTCACAACCGTATCAGGTCCATTACGACGGCTCGATTCAACAGCAGGGGGGACGTCAAATGCTTATGCTGACCCGACCGAAGAACCTGGAAAACCTATCGCGCGAAGGAGCGAATTTGTTTCGCGCGCAAGGGGATCTCGATGACGTGCCAGTCGGCGAGCGCAAACTCGTCGCCGGCCACCTGGAGAAATCGGCCGTCAATCCAACAACCGCGATGATGGAATTGATCGAAGCGTCCCGAGCGTACGAATCCAACCTCCGCTTGATCCAACACCAGGATCAAGCCTACGGCAACCTCATCGGCCGCGTTCTTCGCGAATAAGCGGTCGATCTCTCCGAAATTCATTTTTCAACGAACCCATTCAAATCCGTTAAGGCCGAAACCAAATGAGTGTGCAATCGCTTTACACCGCGGCATCCGGCATGGAAGCCATGCAGACGAAACTGGATGTCATCGCCAACAATCTCGCCAACATCAACACAACTGCATTCAAACGAGATCGAGCGAATTTCGA
>JBKDPB010000220.1:0-23085 GCA_046342615.1 Planctomycetota bacterium
ACACGCTCACCGGTGAATTGAAGTGGGAACAGAAGAAACATACCGACTGGATCTATAGCTTGCGATTCAGCCCCGATGGCTTGCTGCTGGCCACCGCCGATCGCGCTGCCGGATTGGTGATCTGGGAAACCGCGACCGGACGCTTGTATGCCGACCTCCAAGGTCACAAAGGAGAGATTCGCTCACTGGCCTGGCGTCCCGACTCCAGCGCCGTCATCACGGCGTCGCTCGATGGGACGCTCAAGATTTGGGATATGAATGAAAGCAAACTCGTCAAGTCCTGGGACGCGCACGGCGGTGGAGCCTCGGCGATCGCTATCTGCAACGACGGCATGATGGTCTCAACAGGGCGCGACCAAAAGGTCAAGGTCTGGGACGCTGCCGGTAACGCCGCAGGTGAAATGCCGCCTCTCGCCGAAGCGGGACTCGAAGTGGCCATCACCGTCGATGGAACCCACATCGCCGCAGGGGATTGGGCCGGTAATGTTCGCGTTTGGACGCGAGCGAATCCCGCAGATGAAAAACGATTGGCGAGCAATCCACCCACGCTCGATCTCGCCATCGCAGCCGGCAAAAACCGCCACGCGGAACTGACCGCCTTGGCTCAAGCCGCCGCAATGGAGCTCGGCGTTCACAAAACCAAGATCGAATCGCTGCAGAAACAGACCGCGGAGCAACAGCAAGTCATCGCGAGCCTCGAGCCGCAGATCCAAGCCGCGACCGCGACTTCGACCGAGTTGAAAAACGCAGTCGACCAACTCGAAGCGACGAAGAAAACCAAACAAGGGGAACTCGCCGCCGTCGACCAAGGCGTCCAGGCAAAACAAGCCATGCAAAGCCAAGTGGCTGCCGAGCAGAAGCAGCTCGAGGATGCAATGGCAGCGCTCCAAGCTCAGAAAGCCACCGCGACCGATCCTGCCAGCCTCGATCAACAAATCGCCGACAGCACCAAGGCGGTTCAAGACAAAGCCAACGCGTTGGCTCAAATCACCTCGGAATTGAACGCCATGATCGCAGACAAGGCGCAGCGAGAAAAGGAACTCGCCGAGCTGGCCACCGTCCAAAACGCGAAGAGCCAGGAGTACAACGCCACGATCGCCAAGATCAATGAATGGAACACCGCGAAGACCAACGCAGCCACCCAGGTGGATGCATGGACCAAGGAAATGGCCGCCGCCATGGAACCGTTGGCTGCTGCACAAGTCAAGTCGGATTCGGCGAATGCCAATGTATCGTCCGCTACACTTTGGATTCAAACGCTCGAATCCGACCTCGCCCGCTTCCAGGCGATGCGGACCGAATTCGCCAACAAGAAGACCGCCTTGGATCAAGCGGTCGCTCAAAGCCAAACCGAGAAGCAAACTGCGGAGTCGGCTGTTGCGGCCATGCAACCGGATATGGATGCGATCAAGGCCTCGATGGCAAGTTTGGAAATGCAAATCGCTGAACTGCAAAAGCGCATGGCGCAAGCTCAAGAACAGAAGCAGGGGCTCGACAACCAGAAGATCGTTCAGCAAAAACAGGTCGACGCCGCCGCCGAGAAGATGCAGAAGCTGCAGGGGGACCTCGACAACCTCGCTGCCCAGCAGGCTCTGTTCGATGCTTCGTTCAAGACCCCTTAGGTCGTTCAGTCAACCCCGTAGGTCGTTCAGCCGACGTCGCTGATCGAGAGAGAATGGCCGTGCTTGGAGACAACCTGTCTTCTCAGCAGCCCATGCTCGGGCAGAGCGAGCGTAGGATCGCGAGCGATGACCTCCTTGGCGATATCTCGAGCTTGCAGAACCCAGACCTCGTCGCGGGCTAGATCCGCGATTTTCAGCGGAGGCAATCCCGACTGGCGCGTTCCGAGCAGCTCTCCTGGTCCGCGAGTTCGCAGATCCAGTTCCGCGAGGGCAAATCCATCGTGGTTGGCGGCAAACTCCTCCAATCGCTTGCGCTCATTCGGATTCAAGTCGGACCTGGGAAACAAGCACACATAGCCCGGAAATCGGCCTCGACCGACCCGACCTCGCAATTGATGGAGTTGTGCCAGCCCCAATCGATCCGCTTCCAGAATCGTCATGACCGCCGCGTTCGGAACGTCGATGCCCACCTCCACCACCGTGGTCGACACCAGGACATCGATTTCTCCTTGAGCAAAGGCGTCGAGCTGCGCCTGCTTCTCTTCGCCGTCCATGCGACCGTGTACGAGGGCGAGCCGCAGGGAGGCCAAAGGTCCGCTGCGAAGGTTTTCGTACCACTGGACTGCTCCCTGGGATTCCTCTCGCTCTCCTTCGTCCTGTGCCTGGTCCACGCGCGGAGCGACCACAAAGGCTTGCCGCCCCGATCGAACCTGTTCGACAACAAATCGCCACCAACGCTCTTGCTGAGACAATTCCGATACGTAGGTCGCAACAACCGACTGCCCCGGAGGCCGATCCCGCAAGATCGAAACATCGAGATCCCCAAAAGCGGTCATCGCCAAGGTTCGAGGTATCGGAGTCGCTGTCATCACGAGATAGTGCGGCGAGAGGCGGGAGTCGCGCAACGCCGCTCGTTGCTCCACGCCGAAACGGTGCTGCTCGTCGATGACGAGCAAGCCGAGCTTGGCGAAATCGACGTGTTCGCCCACCAAAGCTTGCGTCCCGATGACGATGTCCACCGTCCCGAGAGCGATCCGCTGCAGCAGTTCGCGGCGGTTCGCCGCCGTCAGTGATCCCGTCAACAATTCGATCATCACTTGGCTGTCGCGAAGCTGCTGTCGAAGTTTCTGAAAGTGTTGGCGAGCCAGAAGTTCTGTAGGAACCATGAGCGCGGCTTGATAGCGATTCGCAACCGCGCTCAACATCGCGTAATAAGCAATCGCGGTTTTTCCGGAACCGACATCCCCTTGGACCAGTCGGTTCATCGGAACCTCCTGCTCCATGTCCCGACGTACATCCTCGATCACGTGTAGCTGGTTGGAGGTCAGGTTGAAGGGGAAACGTTTCAGGATCCGAGAGTGGATTTGGGGCGATGCGACGATCGCCGGAGCAGGCTTGGCATGCCGGATCGCATGGCGATGCATCGCGAGAGCCAACTGCAAGACGAACAGTTCCTGAAAAACAAATCGCTCTTGGGCGCGCTGCGCCTCGTCGAGGGTCGCCGGTTGATGAATGGTTCGAAGCGCCTCTGCGATCGGAAGAAGGGGCTGGGGAACCATCCGTTGCCGGATCGATTCGGGCAGAGCTTCCTCCATCGAGTCGGCCAGTGGCAGCACCGCGCTGACGGCTTTGGCCACATGCCGTTGCTGAAGCCCCTCGGTCAGAGGGTAGATCGGCATGGGGCGGGCCGCGGGCGGTTCCTCGTCCTCCCCGAGAAGGATCGTTTCAGGATGGCGGATTTCGAAAGCGACCCCCGTCGATTTCACGATACCCGTAGCCAGGACGCGAGCACCGCGCGGGTACTGCTCCCTTCGAAAAGGCTGGTTGAACCAAACGCATCGCAGATAACCGCCCCCCTCAAGGGCCAACAAGACACCCACGATACTCCTGCCTTCGAAACCGGAGCGCCAGTCCGTATCGGCCACTTGCCCGAGAACCGTGGCCCGGACTCCGTCTTCGAGTTCCAAGACCGACTTCCACGGAGCGATATCCTGGTAGTCGCGCGGGAAGAAGAACAGCAGATCGATCGCTCGTCGCAATCCGAGCCGTTCGAACAAGGGAGCCCTCGTCGGCCCGATACCCGGGACGAATTGAAGAGGAGTCTTGCCGTCAAGTGGGGATTCAGAACCCATGGATTCGCCGTATTTTCGGCATGGTTGCCAGTTTGGTTCCGTCGAGGATAATGACGGACCTAGTGAGTGTTCCCCTTGGAAGGAGTGAATTACCAGTGTACATCGCTGCGTCAACAGGTTGTTTTCCCGATGCCGCGCTTCCCGAAGTGATCGACATCCTAAACGATCTCGAATTCACTGCCGTGGAGATCGTGCTCGACGATCGAGGCCATCAGGTCAAGCCTGCCCAACTCGTCGATGATTTCGACGAGACAGTCCGTCAGGTGCGAGATACGCACCGCATGGACATTTGCAGTTATAACGTCAAGATCGACGCCGAGGGAGAAACGTTCTACGAGCGGTTTGAAAAAGTTTGCGACCTGGCGAAAGCCACCAAAGTTGTCACCCTCACGATACCCAGTGGAGAGCACGGCACCCCTTTCAACCAAGAGGTCGAGCACCTGCAACGGTTGGTAGGAATCGGGGACTCCCGCGGCGTTCGAATCGGCATCCGAAGCCAGATTGGATGCCTCAGCGAAGATCCGGATACCGTCAAGAATTTGTGCGACTATGTCCCGGGCATCGGGCTTACACTCGACCCGAGCCATTACTTGTGCAGCAATCTGCGCAACAAGAACCACGAAAAATTGATGAAGTATGTCTATCATGTCCATTTGCGAGACTCCAAAAAGGACAAGCTCCAGGTTCGGGTTGGCCAAGGGGAAATCGATTACAGCAAACTGATCACCCTGCTTCAAAACGTGGGTTATGAACAGGCCCTGAGTATCGATATGACTCCGATGGAAGGAGTCGATATGCGGCACGAACTGCGCAAATTGCGATTGTTGTTGGACAGTTTGCTGTAATGGAAGTCGTTATTACTGCCGTAGGTCCCGACAATGTGGGGCTCGCTGATCCGATCATTCACGATGTGACCGGCCGCGGTGCAAACATCGCCGAAATTCAGATGTACGATCACGACGAGGCCGCCGTCTTCGCCATGATGTGCCGATTGCATCTGCCAGCAAACCAGTACGAACCCCTGGTCGAAACGATGCATCTGGTCGGGCGGCATAAGGGGCTGGAGATTCGTGTCTGGAGCCCCGAGCTTCGAGCCTCGTCCCCGAATCTGGCGATTTGTGCCACGTTTCTCGAGCATACTCCGCGAGCGATTCTGGAAGCGATTCGAGACAAGATGCTCCGGGCCACTCCGGTGGTCCTCATCAGCAACCGCACCAAGTGCGAGGGGCTGGCCCGCGAATTCGGGCTCCCCTTCGAATGCATCGGGAACGAAGACGGATCCGCGGATGAGGCGGCGATGGTGCGCGTGATCGATCGCTACCAGGCGGATTACGTCATCCTGGCCCGATATATGCGCGTTCTGCCTCCAGACACTTGCTGGAAGTTCGCAGGAGGGCGAATCGTCAACCTGCACCATGGACTCTTGCCCAGTTTCCGGGGACTGAGACCCTATCACGATGCCTACGCCGCGCGCATGCTGACCTTCGGAGCCACATGCCACTTCATCGTGCCCGAGTTGGATGCAGGCAACCAAACCATCCACCAAACGACTTTCAGCGTTCCGCCAGGCACCAAGCTCGAAGAAGTGATTCGCATCGGCCAACGGCACAATGAACCCGAATGCCTCGTGGAAGGAGTTCGACGCGTTTGCGAGCGCGAAGTGCAACTCCATTTTCATCGCGTGATCGCCCGGAATCGTCCGTGAGTTCGGAGCCCTCCCGTCCGAGTTGGCAACTGCCACCAGGCGTGTCCAAAGGAGCCTGGGATTACGTCACGCAATCCCATATCGCCAGCCAGTACGACGCATTCCACCAGGGGCATCCCCTTCTCGACCTGGATCGGGAATTGGTCCTCGAGGTCGCGGATCGCTTGGCCTCTAGCAGCGGTGCCGATGCGCCGATCGCACTCGATTTGGGATGCGGAACGGGCCGGACAGTGCTTCCTCTGATCGAGCGGGGGTGGAGAGCGATTGGCGTCGATCTCAGCAGCGCCATGCTTGCCTGCGCGGCAGCCAAGCGCGCGGAACGGCAAGCCCTTGAGTCGTCGTCCCTGGTGCTGGTGCGCAGCAATATGGCTCAACTCGAATTCCTGAGCGATGCATGTGTGCAGTTGGCTACTTGTCTGTATAGTTCGATCGGCATGGTCCAAGGCCGCAAGCACCGACGCCGAGTCTTTGAACAGGTCGCCAGGACGCTGCGCGATGACGGACGATTCATCGTCCATGTGCACAATCGAGGCATTTGGGCTCGCGATCCAGGAGGCTTGCTTCGCATGGTTCGCGATCGCTGGCGAAGCGTGTCGGACGCCGTATGGGAGTACGGGGATCGCGTTTATGCCTATCGAGGTCTGCCGAGCATGTACCTGCACATCTACAGCGAGCGAGAACTGCGCAGCGACCTGCGGCACGCTGGTTTGCGCGTCGAACGGATCCTGCCTTTGAATATCACCAGCAGCGGTCCGCTGAGGTTCCCTCGGTGGTTCCGAGCGCTTCGGACCGGCGGCTTTTTTGCGATCGCAAAGCCTGCATTACGATGAACCGGTTTTCTTCCAACCGCGTCCCGATGGTTCCAGAGGAACTCGCGCAGCCAGATCGGCGATAAAGCCCTCCTGGTCGCGAGGCGAAATCATCACCGCTTGATACCACCGAGGCCCGTGCTGGATCCAGAGTCGATCCAGAGAGAGGGCTGGGGAACTGAGCGGATTGTTCGTGCGATATACCTCGCGAATATCGGCGATTCGCACGCGAGTTCGGCAGATCCCGAATCGGACGACCAGAAACTCATCGTCCAGCCCGTACCGCATCGGCAGCACGCATCCCGCATAGAGGCAACCTACGAACAGCAATGCCAGCAAGCCGATGGCTGCCGCAGACCAGGCCCTGGTGATCAACGAAACGGCCATCACCGCAAATTCAACGATCGGGAGCAGGAGCAGCAGCAGGAAAACCCAAGAGTCGACCTTTGAAGGGTACCAACGAATCGCTCGATCTCGCATCATTAGCGCTTGGCTTGCAGCGACGCGATCCCCTTGGGCAGTTGAACTACCGTCGCGACTTCATCGGGCGTCAGCGCCCGATCGAAGATTGCCAGATCATCCATGCTGCCGATGTAGCCCAAGCCGAGCATGATCGCTGCCTTTTCCACTTGCCAGGTATACATCTGGTTCCGGGGGGGCACCTGCGCGGCGGGCTTGCCGTCCAGATACAACTGGGCGACGCCATCCGCTTTGCCGGAATTGAATTGCGTGAGGGTGAAGGCGACGTGCGTCCACTTCCCTTTTTCGAAAGGCGGTTTTTCCACCGCGGCCAAGGGGCGTTCGGCTGGGGGAATGTCTTCAAACTTTCGATTCGTCGGATTCCAGATCGGCTTGTCGGCATAGACTCCCAACCGGAACGGAATGCCCGTAGCCCGCTTCTCGAACTCGACGAACACGGCCGCGTCGTCCCACTGCTTGGACGTGATCTGGATCGGGTCGCAAAAACCTTCCTTGAGTTCTCCGATCGGATCGGCCTTTAGCCAGAACATGACCGTTGCGGACCAACCGGAGCGGAGTTCAGGGAAGTTTTTTGCCGCGCGGAAAAAAACCATCGGTCCTTTGTTGTCGACAAACCGCAGACTGCCACCGAAACGCCCTTGGTCTCGATCCCAGACCACTTCGCCTCCGGGAGTGATTCCTTTTTCGGCCCCTTCCCGTTGATCCATGCTCTTGGCATTCCACAGGCTTGCATCCCCGCGCGCCGCGTCGGCGTCCACTCCCTGATCGAAGGAAGCGTGAATCGCCAACGAGCTTTTTAGTCCTTGCAACGTTGGGGAACCGTCCTGGGCCCGCGCCAAGGGGAGGCTCGCCCCAACGGTCGCGAATATCCAGCACGTTACGCCGATCTTGGTCTTTATCCGATTCATGTGCAGTGCTCCTCTTGGATGTCGTACGATACTCGATGCGGAGCGCGGTGCCAAGTCGCGGCTCTCGCCGCGTTCCTTCGCCCCGCTGAGAAACACCTGCTACTGGAGCGTCACCTTTTTCAAGTTGTCGTCCGGCACACGATCGATCAGCAGATTGCGAGGATCGATCCCAGCCTGGTGGGGTTGTTCATCGACGACAAATTCGAGCTCGTGCGTTCCCTGCGCGAGCTGCACGCGCTCGCGATGAAGCAGTTTGCCGTAGCGCTTTCCCGGTTCCGGCTTGGCAAACGCACCGATCTCCACGAAATCGTCCATATCCACCTCGGTCTCGTTGCCGGTTTCATCCGCCTTGAACTTCTTGCACTCGACCGAGATTTTGACCCGGTACTTGCCGTCATCGGTCTTGGTGGCAGTCGCGGTCGTCGTCCGGTTTCCGAAGAGAGTGATTTCTTCGAACAGGTCGCGGATGAGGTAATGCAATTCCGGCGGGGTCTGTTCTTTGAGTCGGTCGAGCAGCGCGTAGGCGTTCGGGTAGGGAGGTCCTTGGTAGGCGTAACTGTCGACGATCGACTTGAGGGCAGCGTTGACCCGCTGTTCGCCGATCATTTCGGCGAGGTAATACAGGGCGATGCCTCCCTTCTGGTAATGGATGTAGCCTTGCTCGAACTCGACCGACATCAGCGGACGTTCCTTGCGTCGCTCCAGCCCTCGGGCTCGAAGATAACGATCCATTTCGTACCGCATGAACTTGTGGATCATGTCATCGCCGTAGGTCTTGCGCATGATCATCAGGGCGGAGTACTGCGCAAGGGTTTCCGAGAGGAGCGTGGCTCCTTGCATGCGTGCCCCGACGACCTGGTGCGCCCACCATTGGTGGCCCATCTCGTGGGCGACCACATACGTCACCATATCGATATCATCCGGCTTTTGAAGGTTGGCGATGAAACCGATCGACTCCGAGTACGGCATCGTGCCGGGGAACGCCTGGGCAAAGGATGCAACGCGCGGAAACTCGATGATGCGGGCCTGTTTGTGCTTGTAAGGACCGAAGTTCTTCGAGCAATATTCGAGCGTATTGCCGATCGCCTTGGACATCTTGTCCACATTCCACGGATGCTCCTTGTGGTAGTAGACTTCGGTGTCGACGTCACCCACGCGATCCCGTTTGACTTCGTAACGGGCCGAGATGAAGGAATAGAAGTTCAGCGAGGGGTGATCGACCTTGTACCGGAAGTAATTGCGCCCGTTTTCCTGCCAAGATTCGACGAGCGTTCCGGGTCCGATCGCGATCTGGTCGGAGGAGGTGCTGATGACCGATTCGATGTTGACCCAATCGGAGTCGTCGGAAATGTAGTGGTTTTTGCAGACATCGCCGCAATCTCGGGTCAGTGCGGGTATGGGCTCGATCTCCGGCAACCCCTTGGCTTTGCGGCGCTGGGGATCGGTCAACAAGCGATCCATCGAGAAACCGAAAGATGGAGCCACCTCATTGTTGAAGAACGTGCCGTTTTGCACCAACGATGTATTGGAGACGGAGTTCTCGATCCCTCGCGTCTTGCTCTTGACCGTGAACTTCATTTCCAGGGATTCTCCTGGTTGCATCGGAGGGGTCAGGCGGAAGGTGCGCATCGCGAGCCGGGCGTCGTCGTCCTGGAGCGTAGCCCCCGGAATGTCGATCGTCGTCTCATAGCGAGGCAAGACGTTGATGTAGAGCGTTTCGATCGGTTGACCCGACTTGTTCGCAATGGTCTGCGTCCCCTTCATCACCATGTTGCGCGTCTCGGGATAGATATCGATCGCGTATTGAATAGACTCAATGCGAGGCTGGATAGCGGACTTGAGTTCCTGGTACTTCAACTCGTACTCCTTTTGCCGTTGCTCGGTTTCCTCCGAACCCAGCAGTTCGTTGAGCACCATGGTGTTGTACCCCAGCCAGATCCCGATCCCGGAGGCAGCGACTGCAGCCACTCCGGGCAAGATCCAGTCCCGGGCGCGCAGGGCGCTCCAAGCTTCCTTCAGGCGGAGCATCCAGCTCGACGCGGCACCGCGCGGCATGAAGACGGTGCACAGCCAGAGAACGATAACAGCCACCGCGAACCAATACGCAGCGAACCAAATTCGACCCGGCAGGTAAGGGGCGATGCCAAACATGTCGGAATAGGTGTAATCCGGCATCGCGCCAAAGCGAAGCAGAAGCGATTCCCATCTCAGCCAACGCCATACCTGGGCATTGAGGATGATAAATAGAACGAGAAACGCGTACCCGGCATACTTGTTCGGCGCGATGGTCTGGGCCATGAAGCTCTGGACCGTCAAAAAAAACATGCTCATGCCAAATAGCCCGATCAACAGCATCACATAGACGCCCAACTGAATCCGATAGTAACCTTGGGTCCATTGATAAAAACAACCGACCGCGATGGCTCCCACAAGAATCACCAGCAGCAGAATCATCATGGTTGCTAGACGAGACAAAACAAACACGCTGTTGGGAACGGGCGCTGCGCCGATGATTTCGTGTATGCGATGGTCGCGATCACGCCAAATGAGAACTCCGCTAAAGTACGTAGCGAGGGCGACCGGAAGGATGACGAAAGTCCCGAGAATCTGTTCGACCATGTTGTAAGTCACCGGGAACGACGAACCGCCGTACCCCGCCGTATCGCTCAGGAATAGACTCGCGGCGGTATTGAACAAGCAAAAAATGAGAATCACGATGAACGTGGAGCTCCCCACGATCGCCCGCAGATCCGATCGGACGGCGGATAACCATTGCGTCAACCACGATGGAGCAGGGATCCGGCTCGGGAGCGGCTTGGGCTGGATGGGCAGGTGCTGCTCCTCCGATTCCTCGACGGCGGCCAGCGACTTCTTCGAGCTGCGCAAAGTTCGCGATTCGAAGGAAAACATGCTCCCTGCCACCCAGAAAATAGCCGCCGACACTCCCAGGCACAGCAATCGATTTCCAATCAACAGTGGAGTTAAGGGAATCGGAAGCGAGTTGCGCTCCGGGACAGTCCAGTACTTGCTGGCAACCGTAAAAGGAGTCACACCAAACGGATCGATCAACGAGGCAAGGACTTCATAGTCGAGCGCCCCAGCGATCGTCTGCGAGATCGCGTAGACGATGAACACGAGCAGGACGCCCAGAAAGGAGTACAGCGTATTGCGAGTCACACTCGCAATGGCAAATACGATCGAACCAAAGAGGAGCGTGTTGGGTATCACGAACAAGAGAAACGGCTGCCAATGGTGCCAGAAATAGTTCGGCCCCCATCGTTCCGTGTCCGACCCATTCACGGCATACGCTGCGAGGATACCGATCGAGATTCCAAGAGCCGGCAGGATCGCGATCACCGTTGCACCCGCGAATCTGCCGAGGAGAAACCCCCATTTGTTAAGCGGCTTGCTGAAGACCAGATCCGACATCTTGTTGCTGAAATCGCGAGACGCGGAGGAGTCGTAGATCGCGGTCGCCATGAAACAAGTCAGGATACCAGCGGATGCGTACCATATCGCAACCGTGTAGGGCGCGTTCTTGTACGCGTTGCCGGTCGGACCGCCGATCTGAATGTTGTCCGAACCCGCAGCCAAGCCGAACATGATCGCAATCACTGCGATGAATATGTAGACCATCCAGCCGCGCAGCCAATAGCTTAACTCAAATCGAAAGAACTCTCGAAACATGACTCACCTCAGGCGCGCGACAGAAAGGAAAAGAAAACGTCTTCCAGGTCGGGCTCCGACGGCTCGAAGCCATGCCCGGGATCCGATTCGCAGTAGACCCGAACATAGGGAGTGCCAGCCACCAATTTGGTCGACAGGATCGGATACTCCCACGGTCGCTCCACCAATTCTTGCTTGGGCATCGACTTGGCCCACACGCGACCCGCTAGCCCCTGCTCCGCAACCGATGGCGCACCGTGAAAAAGAAGCTTGCCATGATGAATGATCGCCATGTTCTTGCACAGTTCCTTGACATCCTGCACGATGTGCGTCGACAGGATGACGATGATGCTCTCTCCTACCTCTGCCAGAAGGTTGTAAAAACGATTGCGCTCCCCGGGGTCCAAGCCCGCTGTCGGTTCGTCCACAATCAGCAGTCGCGGATCCCCCAAGAGCGCTTGCGCAATGCCGAACCGCTGCCGCATCCCTCCCGAATACGTGCTGACCGCCTTGTTCCGAACATCGCTCAGGTTCACCCGCTCGAGCAACGATTCCACCACCACCTTGCGATCGCGGCTGTTGGTGCCCACCCCTTTGAGCGCCGCCAGATGGGTCAGCAGCCTTACCGCGCTGACGCGCGGATAGACACCGAACTCCTGCGGCAGGTAACCGAGGATCTTGCGGATCTCGACCCGGTCACGAAGCACATCCATATCCCCGAGTTTCGCCGACCCGGAATCGGCGTTTTGCAGCGTCGCCAAAATCCGCATCAAGGTCGACTTCCCGGCTCCGTTGGGGCCGAGCAACCCAAACATCCCCGTTGGAATCGTCAAGGAAACGCGATCGAGTGCCTGGACCCCTCCAGGATATGTCTTGCTCAAGTTTTCGATGGTCAGCTGCATGATGGATTCCGTCGTACAAATGAATACCCGATGAGGAGAGCCGCGCTCGCGTCATCACAACGGGAATTCGACCCGCCGCGGGCAGTCTTGGTTTTTCTCCCAGGCCTGTCGCGCTGAAAACAGCACAACCTCATTAAATTACCATGTTTTTTCATTCAAAAAAAGTTCAGATTTTGAATCGATGAAAATTTCGCCGATCCATTTTTCCACCGGGGCCGTCCGGTCCCCGCGGTGACAATCCGGCTCAATGGAATATCATGGCGACTTCCCACGACGTCCCTATTCGGGCAGATCCATGGCAAAAAAACGAAACGGAAAACCGAGAAGGAACGCCTGGAGGCGTCGCTCCAGACCAGGAGATGCGCCGGGGCAGATCAATGTCGACCCGAATGCGAATCCCACGAAGATACGGGTGATCGGGTTCGGTGGCGGTGCATTCCTCGAACGCGAGATCAAGGAGGTCAGCGAGATCCGGTCCGTGATGGCTCAAGCCCCCAAGATTTGGATCGACGTGATTGGACTTGGGAGCGAGCGAACCCTGCAAGCGCTCGGTGAGCTTCTCGAGCTCCACCCGCTGGCACTCGAGGATGTGGTCAACGTGCATCAGCGCGCCAAGGTCGACGATTTCGAAAACTCGATCTTCATTATCGCTCGCATGATCGACGTGGAAGATTCGGCGAGTACGGAACAGCTGGCGTTCTTCCTCAAAGAGAATCTCTTGATCTCCTGCCAAGAGCGACCGGGCGACTGCTGGGATCCGCTCCGTCAGCGAATCCGACAACAGAGGCCCAATCTTGTCGACTCGGGCGTCGACTACCTGCTGCACAGCCTCCTCGACGCCGTCATCGACAGCTATTTTCCAGCCATCGATCGAATCGTTGAACAAGTCGATGCGCTGGAGTTGGAGATCATCGAAAGCGTCGAGTCGAATCAAATGCAGAAAGTGCACGAACTGCGAGGACAACTGCTGGCCATTCGCAGGGCGATCCGCCCCCATCGCGAAATGGTCAACGAGTTGATTCGAGATCCCAAACCGACGATCTCCGCAGAAACCCGAGTGCATCTCAGGGACTGCTACGATCATGTGATCCAGGTGATCGATACGGTGGATACCTATCGGGAACTGACGTCGGATATCCGCGACTTCTACCTGTCGAGTGTCAGCAACAATATGAACGAGGTCATGAAAGTTCTGACGATCATCTCGACGATTTTTATTCCGCTCTCGTTCATCGCCGGCGTGTATGGCATGAACTTCAGCAGCGACTCTCCCTGGAACATGCCGGAGCTGTATTGGCGGTACGGCTATTTGTTCGCTCTGGGGTTGATGGCGTTGGTCGCCGGAGCTCTACTGGTTTACTTCCGCCGCCGCCGATGGATTTGAGGCTGTTTCCAGGCGGCGAATCCGGATGCGGTTTCCGGCAGCCTGGGGCGATGCCTCGAACTTGTATTCCTCGATCGCGGCATCGACCTTGGACTGGCGTTCCAGGTTTCGGCCGAGGAGATAGTGGGCGTGCGCGTGCCAGCGTTCGGTTCCCTTGATGTCCAGCAGCCGCTTGGTGAGCCAATCGATCGCGGTATCGGGTTTATCCAGATCCATATTGGCCATGGCGAGAAAGATCCCGATGTCGTACTTGGATCTGCGAAAGAATCGTTGGGCCATTTGAACGCGGGCAGTGAATACCTCCATCGATTCGGTCGGTCGCTTGATCACTCCCATCATGGTTTGGATGTTGCGATCGTACTGCAATTCCCGGAGCGTCTCTTCGTCGACGCGGAAGTCCATGTAGGACTTCAAGGCCCCGGCGGCGTCGATCGTGCTCTGAAATTTCCCCTGGAAGTGAAGCATTCGGGCGCGGCTTATGGGGGTATCGGTCACGAAAATGCCGAACTGCTCCATGTACTGCATCGAGAACGGGGACATGTCGTCGAGCCGCATGCGAATCTCGAGGTTGTACACGTGCGCCAACCAGGGAACATTCCACAGCCGAATCTCCAAATCGGAGTCGATCTGCTTCAACTGGTTTTCGACTTGATCCGCATCCATGCTGAGCCGCTGGCGGTTTTCGCCCGTCAAAGCGCGCTCGAGGGTGTACATGGTTCGTCCCGCAGCGAACGGCTCGGCATCGATCAACGCGATCAGCCTTGAGAGATCCTTGGTTTCGACGGGATAATTGAACCGTCCCGGCAGCTTGGCTCGGCGGAGAACGTTCGGATCCGATTTCGCCATCCGCAACGTCGCGATGCCAGGTCCCTTCGGATCGGGAATGGGGAGCCCCCATCGAGGTTCGAACAGATACAACTCGTTTCCGATGGGTACTCCAATGCACCACAATCGCAATGCCGCATTCTCGCTCGCTCCTGAAAGGCTCGGGAGCGCCAGCACGACACAATCGATGCCGCGAGCAAAACACAACTGCGTAAACAAGCGGCCGCGTTGCCAGGCATCGCCCCGCGCGAACATCAACGTTTGCCATGGCAACTGGCGATAGATCGGCGCCGATTCGTTCAGCGGCAAATCGGGATTGGTGGTCAACCGCTCGATGTCTTCCGGGTTTCCATCCATCGCAACATTGCAGACGGTCCAGTCAAACAACTTCAACGCGGTTTCCAGTTTGACTCCATCGCTCGCTCCGAGGCGTTTGCGTTCCTCCTCGAGCCACGGAGCAAACAATCCATCGCGGTAGGGTAAATCGAGAACCCACGTCGAGAGTTGCTTCATGAGTTGGCATTGCAACATGAACTCACATTCCGGCTCTCCAAACTCGAGTTTGGTCATGCGGTTCGAGAAATCGACCGATCTCAGGGAGGCAGGGATCGACTCGAGCAATGCGGACGAGGTCCAATCGGGTGGATTGTTCACACTCGTCGACCATGTATTGAGCTGGTAGTTGATCTCCTTCATGGCCGATGTTCGGTCCAAACGGATCAACTGCGGCAGGTATTGAAATGCTTCGCGGAGGGAATCGCGGTTCTCTTTCTTTTCGACGGTTTCGAGTTGGGTCGTTTCAATGTCGCGCTGCGCAGGGTCCTGGCATCCAGGGCTGACCGCGATGCCCCCGAGGGCCAGGAGCATGGCAATCTGCCCGAACCGCGGTCGCCCACGATCGATCTGACGACTCCCCAAGTCTTTCATACCGCGCTCGCCCATTCAAAAAAGAACGCCGCACTCGGAAGCCCAAGATGCGGCGTTAATCCATCGAAATTTGATCCATACTACGATTCCCACTCTCGGACGGTTCGCCAAATTCGATGAACGCGCGTCAGGACCCCGTGAAAATCCGTCAAGGGAACCATGTTGGGGCCGTCGCTTGGACTCCGGTCGGGCTCAGGGTGCGTTTCGAAGAAGAAACCGTCGACTCCGACCGCCGCCGCACCCCTCGCTAAGGGCTCCACCATCGCCCGATTTCCCCCGGTCGAGCCACCCATCCCGCCCGGTTGCTGAACTGAGTGGGTGGCATCAAAAATCACCGGTACTCCAAACGATCGCATGACGGGCAGGGCCGTCATGTCATTGACCAAGCGGCCGTACCCGAAGAAGGTTCCGCGTTCGCATAGCATCAACCCCCCCGAACCGCTCCGACGCACTTTGTCGACCACGTATTGCATGTCGGCGGGAGCCATGAATTGACCCTTTTTCACGTTCAGGGGTTTACCGGTCGCCGCGCAGGCGATCAGCAAATCGGTCTGCCGGGCCAGGAAGGCAGGGATTTGAAGCAGATCGCACACCTGAGCGGCCGCCGCAGCTTGTTCGGGGAGATGGATGTCCGTCGTCACGGGGCAGCCCAGGTGCGACTTGACCTTGGCCAGCACCGCCATGCCGTCGTCGATACCAGGGCCGCGATAGCTTCCCGCGCTGGTTCGATTGGCTTTGTCAAACGAAGCTTTGAATACGTACTGGATCCCCAACTGGTCGCATGAACGAATGACCGATTCGGCGATCTCCAAGCACAAATCGACCGATTGAATGACGCACGGACCGGCGATGAGGGTCATCGGTTGACCGGGCCCGCATCGAAAGTCTCCGATGCAAACTCCATCCGAGTTGGAAGATCGGTGCGTTGCGTTGGAGTCGGTCATGCCTCACTCGGGGGCCTGTGGAAAATGGGAGCGATCAGCCGGTCATGCCGCCGTCGACGGTTAGCACTTGGCCGGTCACATAGCTGGCTGCGGGACTGGCGAGAAACAGCACGCACGCCGCGACGTCATCCGGGGTACCCAGGCGGTTGGCTGGCACCCGTTTCTTGACTTCATCGATCAGCGCGTCCCCGAGGGCCTTGGTCATCTCGCTTTCGATGAAGCCTGGAGCGACGGCGTTGACGGTGATTTTGCGTTTGGCGAGTTCCTTCGAAAGGGAACGGGTGAACCCGATCATCCCGGCCTTCGTCGCCGAATAATTGGTTTGTCCCGCGTTGCCGATGAGCCCCGAGACGCTCGACATGTTGATGATGCGACCGTAGCGTTGGCCCATCATGATTCGCGTAGCGGCTCGGCAACACAGGAAGCAACTGGTCAGGTTGGCGGCGATGATTTCATCCCATTGGGAGTCATTCATGCGAGGCAGGAGCGTATCGCGAGTGATACCCGCATTGTTCACCAGGATGTCGAGGCGCTTGTACTGGGTCTCGATGGTTTCAAAGAGTTTCTCGACGGCGGGGCGGTCGGTCATGTCGCACGCGATGGCGACAGCATCGCCGCCAGCGGCTTGAATTGACGCCACGGTCTCCGCCAGCTTTTGCTCGCTGCGGGCTACGCAAATCACCTTGGCCCCATTCTCCCCCAGCCGAATCGCAACCGCTTGACCGAGACCTTGCGAAGCGCCGGTAACCAGTGCGATCTGACCTTGGAGCGGGACCGACAAACCCAATGGTTGCGCCATGATGATTCCTTGTTGAATGTTTTGGTTCAAAAAAACGTTGGTTCTACGCGAACCGCTAATCGCCAAACGCTTCGCAAGGGACTTTGCGATCGGTCCGCTTCATGGTGCCTGTCAGGACCCGACCCGCGCCGATTTCGTAAAACTGCTCGACCCCGTCCGCGATCATTTTTCTCAGGGAAGATTCCCATTGGACCGGCGACAGGATCTGCCGCGTCAGCAATCGAGCGAATTCGTCGGCGCTTTGGTGCGGCAATGCATCGACGTTGGAGACCAGCGGAATGCGAGCGGGTTGCAAATGGGCGTGCTGAATGGCTTCGGTCAACGCTGCGACAGCAGGGGCCATGATGTTGGTATGAAACGCCCCGGCCACGCTCAAGCGAATGAATTTGGCCCCCGCAGCCGAAGCGTTTTGTTCGCAGCGATCGAGCGAACTGGCGTGCCCCGAAATGGCGATGTTGCCAGGGCACAGCAAATTCGCGACCTGCAAGATTTCGCCCGGGTTCCTGGAGGCATCGCACAACGCATCGACTTGGTCCCTCTCGAGACCGAGAATGCTTGCCATGCCGCTCGGGACGGCGGACGCGGCCGATTGCATGGCGCTGCCACGGGCAGCGACGAGGCGGACGCCATCTTCGAACCCGAGCGAGCCCGCTGCGTAAAGGGCGCTGTATTCACCGAGGCTGAGACCGGCGACGAACGCAACCCGATCTTGGATCTCCGGATGCTGCTCGAAAAAGTCAGCCAGGGCGGCGACGGAATGAACGAACAACGCCGGTTGGCTGTGGACCGTACGACTCAACTCGGCTTCAGGACCTTCGCCGCAGAGTTTGCCTAAGTCGTATCCTAGAAGTTCAGAAGCGATCTCGAAGAGTTGTCGAGCTCGGACGCTTCGTTGGCGAAGGCCTACCCCCATCCCGACTGTTTGAGCCCCTTGACCGGGGAACAGGAGTGCGGTCTTAGCCACAAGTCGTCACTGGGGTTGGCGTTTCTATTCTTGAACTTCACCCATGTCCACGACAACACGACCCATGTAGTATCCGCATTTGGGACACACGGTGTGCGTGGGGACGGAAGTGCTGCAGCGGCTGCAAACCTGCAACTGCTTGGGCTTCTTGTGATGGTGGGCGCGCCGCTTGCCGGATCGCGCGTTGGAGTGTCGTCGCTTTGGAACTGCCATCGGTCTATCTCACGAAATGGTTCGCGTTTTTTGGGATAGGCAGGGTACGGCGACGGCCGGGATCTGTCAAGCCGAAACCAATTTTCGGACAACAATCCCGCAGGCCTGGCCTTGCGAGGAGTAGGCGACGTGGGCGAACGCGTTTCCGGGGGAATCGGACGATTTGGCAAGCCGGATGGGGCACCGCGGGTCGACCGATCGGGTGTTGAGGACCGGAAAAATCTGATCTTTTTCGAGAGCCAAGCAGCTAGCGATGATCTCGATCGAGCCGCTTCCCGCTCCCAGGCCTCCGAAAGAACTCTTGGCGGCGACGACCGGAACATCCGCGTCCCCGAGGGCGTCGCGCAAACCAGCAGCTTCGGACGCATCTCCTTCGATTTCGCTCTTTCCGCACGCATGGATGTGGACGGCTCCGTCCCGGAACGCGATCCCATGCTCCTTGGAGCGTTCGACCAACAAACGCGAAACATTACGGACCGCCATGCGAATGTTGTCTCGAGTTCCTCGCTGGGCTCCCACCGACGAACTCGAGGCTGCGACGACCTCGCCCCAGATCTTGGCCCCTCGCGCGACAGCGCGATCCAGCGATTCCAGGACCAGAGCGCCAGCTCCCTCGCCGATGATGGCCCCGTCGCGAGAGACATCGTACGGACGCGACATCTCGGCAGGGTTATCGCGAGGGCTAGCGAGCGGTTCATTGGCGGCAAAGTGGAGCGCGCGGAGGGGTTCCAACCGCGAGCCGGTCGCTCCGGCAATCATCACATCGGCAGCCCCCCGCCGAATGGTAGAAACCGCTTCTGCGATGGATGCCCCGCTGCTGGCTTCTCGGATCGTGACCGAATTGCTCGGTCCTCGCAGATCGTTGTAGATCGCCACGTGGCTGGCTGGCATGTTGGGGAGATACTTCAGCAACCATAGCGGGTTGACTTGCGGGCGACCGATCGTCGGCCACTGCTCGTAGCAGAATTCTTGGTTTTCGTCCAAGCAGGCTCGAACCCCGTCGGCGTACTCCTCGGGACGGGTCAGGATGTAGTCGCTGCCGTAGACGATCCCGAACCGATCGGGATCGCGAGCCGCCGGATCACTGAGCCCTGAATGATAAAGGGCCAATTGGCAAGCCGCGACACCCATCTCGATTTCGCGGCACATGACTTTCTGGTTCTTCTTGATCGCCCGTTGCATCGCCTTGTCGAGCGGGCCGAAGTTGGCGATGTCTCCCGTAAAACAACGGGCTTGGCCGCCGTAGCGGACAGGGAGCGGGCCGGGTGGAAAACAGTCCAGTTCGGTGATGCCGGACTTCCCGCTGACGAGGTTATGCCAGAACGCCTCCAGGTCGATGCCCAGGGGGCCGACGACACCCAGACCGGTGATGACAACGCGTTGGTTCGATGGGGACATAAGGAAGCAAGCGAAAAGGGGGCAAGGGGTCCGGCGGGCGGATCGCGGCAACCCGCCTGGCCCAAAACCGAACGAGCGTACGGGAAAAGGATACACGCCACCTGCGGCTTCATCAACCAAGCCCTTGACATCCGGGGAAGATCATCAACAATCCAGCGATCTTCGCAAAGCTCCGTTCCCGTCGGCAAATCCGCACAACGGTTCGAGATCGTGGAACAAGCTTCGCGTGCGAAGGGCGGTTAGCTCAGTTGGTTAGAGCGCAACGTTGACATCGTTGAGGTCGTTGGTTCGAGTCCAATATCGCCCACTGTAAGGGAAAAGCCACGAGAAGACAGAAGACGACAGAGAGAGACAAAGCCCGGGATTTCCTGGGCTTTTTTTGTTTCATCGTCCTTGGGTGTTGAGACACCAAGGGAAGACTTTGGACCGCAAGAGACATCGTCGATGGCTAACTTGATGGCTAACTTTTGGGACAGATCGGGAGTGAGCTTGTCGATCACGTTGTCCAGATCGCTATCCTCGACCGTCCAGTAATGCTCCTTGGCGATCTCTTCGGTATGTCCGCAGATGAAAACGGTATTTTCGCGTCGATGATCGTGACTTCGAGATTCGCTGGCACTCCCTCCGCTAGGGCGTTTCCGTTCGGCGATGCCGCTTTGGTTTCTGGGATCGAGGAGCATGGGATCTCGAAATCATTCGTCCACCAAAGAATGGCCCACGTTTTGACGATCTTCAGCCATGAAGCCGACGAACTCCCTCCGAATGCATCTGACGTGCCAAGAAGCGTCTGAAGTGCCAAAGTGACGAAATGTCGCGTTTTTCAACATCCCTCTGGCATAGAGCCCCGAGGTCGCTGCAACGTCTCGTCGGTCGTGAAGATATTTGCACGCGATGGGGCGCAGCGATCCGTTGGAAAGAAAATTTCGGAGGAGGACACCGACCAACCCGTTTTTCCGCAGGGCACGCGGATCGGCAAGAACCTGTTGCGAGGGGAGCCGGTCGGGATGATTGTCGGCCCAGCTTGTTAACCCGGTCGAGTACCGTTGCACTCGGGGTAACCCAGGCACCCCCAAAAATCTCCTTTGATGCTCTTGCGTCGACGCATGCCCTTGCCACAAAGGGGGCAGAGCGGAGTTTTCGGAGAGTCCGCGGGCTGCGGCTTGGGTGCAGTCTTGTGGACGGTTGCAGCGGGTGGGGGTGGCGAGGGCTCTGGCTCACGCGGCTCGTCGCGGGCCTCGACTCGAGTTGCGGTTGGCGGTTCGCTGGTCCCCCTGGGCTGTTCGGACGATTCCTTGGGTGCGGTGCGGATTTTGAGGAGATTCAATGCTCGGCCGATCATAATCAGCATCGCATTGGCCACGACGATCGGATCGCCCGAGTCCAGCCAGAGCGCATATTTCTGGCGCTGTTCCATCGCATACTTGGCGGTCGCAAGCACCATGTCATCGGAAAAAGTGGGTTGCTCGAGCGAAACGGCTGCCAGTCTCTTGGATTCCGGCGATTGGGCGGACCATGGCAAGTCGCCCCGATCGAGAATGATCAATTCATAGTCGCTTCGCAGTTCGCTCAGTCTCGCGCTCGCCGCGTGGATGAGCTTGACCTCGGCCTCTTTGGAAGTCAGGGACCGCTCTGAACCCTCGAGGATACTTTGTCGGCCGCTCCGCGCAGCCTGGGTCATCTGGTCATACTGACTTCCCTGGGGGTCGTAAAATTTCTCGTCGGCCTCCTGGCGGTCTTGCGTCAGATACCGGCGACAGAACCGTAACGTCTCGAGTTGTACGATGGTTGCTAGCGTAAATGCATGAAACCGCCGCAAACCACCGTGTTTGTCAACTAACTCACCCATAACCACGCTTCGTTCGAGTGCGGACCTTGTCCAACAAAACTGGCCCTTCCTGGCCGATAGTCTACCATGTCTCCGCACTCTATGCAGCATGGAGTCATCGGATCCAGGAATGAGCTCCGAGGGGAGAGATGGGATCGGCATGGAGTGCGTTTCCCCCCTTTCCGTCACGCTTTCCGCTTTCCAGGTATGGCGATTCCCAAAAGCATGAAAATTCTTTTCCTACACGGTTGGCAGAGTGCTCCGGGCGGAGTCAAGCCAACGTATCTCGACGACAACGGCTGCGACGTGATCGAGCCCCAATTGGATGACGACGACTTCGATCTGGCCGTGCGCACTGCCCAAGCGGCATTCGATGGGCATCGCCCCGAAGTCGTCGTCGGCAGTTCGCGTGGGGGTGCCGTCGCCATGAATCTCCAGTTCGGCGATTCGAAACTGGTGCTGCTATGCCCTGCATGGAAGAAATGGGGAATCGTGAAAACCGTTCCCGCCGGGACGATCATCCTCCACAGCCACGCGGACGACGTCATCCCGTTCGAGGATTCCGCCGAACTGGCTCGGGGCTCGGGCGCGACGTTGATTGAAATCGGCAAAGACCATCGCCTGGCCGATCCGGAATCTCTTTCCGTCATGCTCTGGGCCTGCAAACTGACGGCGGCCGGGGAGCAGCTTCCGTGGCTGGATGACGAGCGTCCCTTGGACCGCAGGTCGGACAAGAAAGGGAAAACGCCGCTGCAAGAAGAGGCGAGTTACCTTTGTCATTCGTGCGGGGAAGAAATCGTCGTTCCGCTGGACCTGAGCGAAGGAGCAAGCCAAACGTATGTGGAGGACTGTCCGGTCTGCTGTCACGCGAACGTCATCCATGTTCATGTCGATGAACAAGGAAATGCCACGGTGGATGCCGAGCCGGAACAGGACTAGGCATGCTAGGCGATGGGTTCAGGTTGGTGCCCTTCGTTGAGCAGATCCGCGGGAACCATCTTCTCATTCTTGCGATCCCAACCCATCATGCGATTGGTCCGCCAGCTTTCGTTGGCCATATTGACCGCCACGACACCCGCTAATCCGAGTTCGATCGGGCAGTTCAGCGGTTCGCCGTTGCGGAGATGATTGTGCAAATTGGTGTGGTGCAGATTCTGGTCTTCACCCCCCGTCTTTTTGTGCTCACCCAAGACCTTGCCGTCGGGATCCTTGGCGACCCAACCCTGGGCATTGAAGAACAGAGTGCCGTCTACGCCGCGAATGATGTGGTCGACACGCACGCGATTGCTCATGGTGCCCAGCACATACACCGTCATGCCTCGCGGGTACTCGCAAATCATCTCGACGTTATCCGGCAAATCGCGTCCGTCTGGCCATTGCCAAATACCCCCCATCCCCACCACGCGACGCGGGTAGAGGAGATTGCACGCCTTCATGATCCGCGTGATGCGGTGGATGAACAAATCGGTGCAGATTCCACCCGAGTACGCCGAATAGCATCGCCACTCGAAATAATGGTTCGGATTCCAATCGATCTTTTTCGCGGACCCGAGCCATGCATCCCAATTCAAGTCTGCAGGCT
>JBKDPB010000221.1:0-6612 GCA_046342615.1 Planctomycetota bacterium
TTGGGCTTGGAACGCTACCCTTGTTGTCGCTCGTTCCGGTAGGTGCCTGGTTGATTGCCGGCCCCGCCGATGCCAATGCTTCGCTCGAGGGACAGGTTTCCGCTCCCACAATGGCTTCGTGGATCTCCCGGCTGCGTGCCCTGGTCACTTCGGTGCAGCCCTTAGTTCAGCCGATCGCAGCGGGTTTGCTGGTCGCATTCGGCATCTTTACCGCGACGAGTCGGGCTGAGATCTCGTTGGTGAACCTTCGGACTTCGACGTCGGAACGTTCGCGAGGATCGGTCCAAGACCAGTTGCGGGAGGTGATCGATCAGGAGTTGCCCTGTTGCGTCGACAGCGAAAGATCTGAGGGAGGCGCAGCGCATGAGCCCGGCGACGGCGAGTGAATCTCCGTTGGTCGATCGGACGTCGCCTGCGGACGGTTCTTCGATTCGACCTTGTGCGCACTGCGGTTTGCCGACTCGGACGGATGATCCTGCGACGTGGTTTCGTGAATCCTCGGCGGGGGCAACCGAGACCGATTCCCCTTCACTCGTGTTTTGTTGCCACGGCTGCATGGGTGCCTACGCCTTGATTCATGAATTGGGCTTGGAGGATTTCTATTCTCTTCGAGACCGATCCCATGCCGAGGTTTCCCCGGTACGCAGTCAACGGCGCCATCAGGTCTTGTACGATCTCGAAGCAGCCGGTGTGCAGGTCGAAACGTATGCCGATGGATTGTGTCGAGTCCGCTTGGCCGTCGATGGGTTGCACTGCGCGGCCTGCAGTTGGCTGATCGAAAAGATGCAACCGAATGTGCCGGGTTTGAAATCGGCGCGTGTGTGTATGAGCGATGGGACGCTCGACATGGTCTATGACCCCAGCTTGACGACCCCTGCGAAGGTAGCGGATCAACTCGGACGCTTGGGGTACGGTTTATCCCCGATCGTGCCGGAAGACGACGGATCGGCGATGGATCGTTCGCTGCAGCGCGAACATTGGATCGGGATGGCGACAGCTTTCTTTTTAGCGGCCAACGCGATGTGGATCGGGATTTCGCTTTACGCGGGCGAGGCATCGGGCATGGCTCCGGCCCATGCGACGTTCCTGAGGTGGGCGGGAGCATTGTTAGGGTTTTTGGCGGCGATTGGCCCCGGAAGTCTTTTCTTTCGATCCGCCTGGGCATCGCTCCGCGCAGGGGTACCCCATGTCGATATCCCAGTCGCGGTGGGGCTCGCCGTCGGGACCGTCGGCAGCATCATCGGAGCCGCCTCCGGGCGCGGGCATATTTACTTCGACTCGTTGGCTTCGCTCGTTTTTCTTTTGCGAGTGGGTCGGTACATCCAATTTCGCGCCCAGTATCGAACGGGTTTGTCCGTATCGCGGCTTCTCCGCGCAACCCAATCGACAGCGGTTCGAATCGAATCGGACGGAACCAAAGTGACGCTCCCCGCCCATCGGCTTGGGGTCGGCGATGTGGTCGAAGTCCTGCCGGGGCAATCCCTCCCAGCCGATGGCGTTGTCATCGATGGGACGAGCGCGATGCAAACCGCATGGATCACGGGGGAAAGCCGACCCATGCCGGTTGTACCCGGCATGGAATGGGTTGGAGGATCGTTCAACTTGCAGAGCCCTCTGCGGATTCGGGTGACCGCAGCCGGCGATCAAAGCCGCATCGGTCGTTTGAACGAGATGGTTCGGCAAGCCACTTCGCAGCGGACGCCTTTGATTCAGTTGGCGGATCGCATCGGCGGCGTATTCGTCATCGGTGTGTTGGTCTTGTCCTTGGCTACCTTCGCCGTGTGGAGTTGGGTCGCTTCGCCGTCGATTGCGGTCGGTCATACGGTTTCGCTGCTGACCATCGCGTGTCCCTGCGCACTGGCCTTGGCAGCGCCGCTGGTGATCACGGTGGCGTTGGGGCGGGCGGCTCGCGAACAGGTCTGGATTCGCGATGGCAATGTTCTCGAGCGGCTCGCGAAACCGGGTATGTTGTGGTTCGATAAAACGGGGACTCTCACCTTGGGTGATTTGAGCGTCGTCTCGTGGGACGGAACTACGGAGGATCTTCTCATGGCTGCGGCTTTGGAAAGCCAGTCGGATCACCCGGCGGCGCGGGCAATTGTCGCTTTTGCAAATCAATCCGAACCTTCCTGGCACCCGTCGCACGATCGAGTCGAGCATGTCGTTCAATCGTACGGTCTCGGGATTCAAGGAAGCGTGAACGGAATCCCGGTTGCGATTGGGGCTCCCTCGCAAACCGACGGTCAGCACGAATCTCGCTCGAACGACGGATCCGTGTGCCAATCGATCACCGTCTTCGGCGGTGGCGTTTGCAGAGGAACGTTCCTGTTGGGGGATCGCGAGCGGCCCGGAGCAATCGATGCGCTCAAACAGCTCGTCGATCGAGGCTGGAAAATCGGCCTTTTGTCTGGGGATCGCGCTGCGGTGGTCGACGTGTTGGCTGAGCGATTGCGATCGGCGGGGATACCGCTTTTGGCTGTCCATTCCGAACAGAGTCCCGAACAGAAACTCGAGACCATGCTTTTCAGTCGCTCATCACAATCGACGACCGTAATGGTAGGGGATGGGATCAACGATGCCGCGGCGCTTGCAGCGGCCGACGTCGGGATCGCCATTCGCGGGGCGGGCGAAACTTGCTTGAGAAACGCACCGGTCTACATTCCCAACAATCAACTCGACTCGATCGTTCGGTTAGTCGATGCGTCGAAGAATACCGTGCGGGGAATTCATCGTTGCTTTGCAGCGTCGCTGTTGTACAACGCGATCACGATCACGCTGGCAGCCACGGGCTGGATCCATCCGCTGATCGCGGCCCTGTTCATGCCCTTGAGCGGTATTACGGTTTTGACGATGGCCCTCTCCGCCCGAACCTTTCCCACATTGTCGAAGGATATATCGTCGAGGAGCGTCGCGTGAGTGTTTTGTACGTCGCGTTGCCGTTGGCGATCCTTCTCGGCGGAGCCGGGTTGGTAGCGTGCTGGTACTGCATTCGAGGGGGACAGTACGACGATCTCGAGTCCCCGTCGATGCGGATGCTCATCGACGATTCGCCGGATCCACATGATAGGGACCAAGACGGAGAACGAACCCCCCTCGGAGGCATGAAATCTTGGTGGAGTTGATGTTGTTCTACCGGACGGACGTAAAACCGACCACAAAATGAAAATACAAGTACGACCAATCTGCGAAGTACTTCACCACCGACATGGGACGACAACGATTGCTCGCCGATGTTTCTCGGGTGGACATGAACGCGTGGAGATGGTGCGTGGCTTCGTTGGCTATCCCCGCACAGAAAGACAAACCGTGCGTGTTTTTAACGAGTTGAGGCCATTGATGGGAAGCAGCGATCTTCGACCGGGCTGGCGTCGTTCCCTGGCCTAAGCTCTTCCTCAACTTCGAAGCCAGCGGACGGAGAACCAGCGATTCAGACAATGGAGAAATCCCAATGGTTTCTGGGGTGGACTCCCACGGATTTCATGGGATTTCCTACTCAGTGCCCCCGCAAGGGCCAGAACAACCAACGAAATCCCTGAGGAAATCAAGGAATTCGGCCAACGGTGGTAACGCCGGTGGTAACATTCGGCGCGAATTGGACACCATCATGGAGATTTGGCCCAACCTCTCTCCCTCGGTCCGCAATCAGTGTTTGGAGTGGCTCGAATCCCAAACACGCATTCCCCAAAACGCGGACGCGTAGCAGGCCCGGAGACGCGTGTTTAGGTGGTCGGTCGGGGTTTGGGTCAAACACCAACCCCGATACGCCAAATGGCCGATAATTGGCTTGGCTATCTGGAAGCATCCCGAAGCATCTAGGGTTGGGGCGGCGCTATTTGACCCCTCCCCCTTGGTTCCGGGTCCCTTTGCCGAGGACCTTGGACGGCTTGCCGAACGGATGCAACAATTTTGAAACGAAAGTTAGTTAGCCCCGGTGGTTTGGGGGTTGGGGGCGGTGCGTCCTGACCGGGGGGACATGATTTTCTAGCGCTGAGCCCCCCGCGATCTGTGATTCCCTCGCACGCAACCGAAGTGGGTAAATGAAGTTTCGAGCCACACCCCGGGTGTTTCAAAACTTCAAACCTCCCCGTCAGCGATCACCCCGTTCCCTCAGTGTGAGTTTCTTCGATTTGCGAAATCTGCCACAATGGTCTGTGGTAGCGGACTGATCCTCCGCGCACGGCCACGCGGGGTTGGTGTCCCATAGCATCACACCCCACGCGGCCGGCCATTCACAACACGCTATGGGGTTCTTGATGTATGGGCTCAAAAACAACGCCACCGGAATGTGCGGTTGCATTTCGGGGGTTTCTAGATGGTGTAAGTGTACCTATGGTCCAATTTACGTTTGGTGGCGGAAGCCCACCAATCCGTGGAATGGATGTGATTTGCAAGCTACTAACATCACGCGCGGATGCGTTGTCTATGTGGCTTGGCATCCATGCGTCGGAGTCGGTGCGGAGAGAGTTTGACGATTTACTTGCTCGATTGAAAAGGGAGTGTCTTAGGTTGGAACGGTTCCACCGTTGGATGTGCAAGGTAAACGAGAAGGATCGAAACTCCGCACGCGGTCTTGAACTCATTGACGGATTTACCGGATTGGTGGAAATCGAACTCGCAACCGTTTCAAACTTCATGGGCAATTTGGGGGAAGTTCTGGACTGGGATTGGAATTTGAAGACACAACTGTCCCCAACAACAACCCCAACCCACCCCACCGGACAAACGTCACTCAATCCACTCGAATTGGCCAAGACTTGGTTGGACAAACCGAGGAAATTAGGGGGACCGACCACACCCCAGAAAACATTCGTTGGTGTGCTAATTGGACGCGATGGTTGGGAGTCTCACGCGGATCTATCAGTTAAAGGCGAGTTCGATTGGGAGGATCCGCGAAAAGGCGCAACCAACATGACCAAGCGTATCAACGAAAGCATTGATGGTAAGGAATTGTGGAGCATTATTCCCGAGGACAATTCCGGTTGTCGAATCGTCTTGAATAGCGACTTAGAAAACCGGTCCTAATTCGGTCCGTTTGCGTCCCTTACTCGGGCAATCACACTTGCGATTATTTGGTCACTCTAACAAAGGAGGGCCAAATATGGCTTTTACCAAAGAGCGGGAGCGAAGCCCGTTGAACTGTATCCCAAGCGCTGACGCGGTCCGTCAACGGTTGGAGGCGGTGCTAAAGGAAGCCCGCAAACTTCGCATTCTTTTACGGACTGCCAAAGAGATTGAGGAAACCGAACCACGGGAGGACAAACCCCGTGAGTAAGTCTCTCATTCTTGAACATGCGGACGTTGACGCGTTGGCCCATGCGGTGGCGGACATTGTCTCCAGACGCGTGGAGTCCCTTTTGGAGTCGCGCCAACGTCGATTGGTGGACCGTCCAACAATGGCGCAACTAGCCAACATTGGGACGGCCACGTTGGACCGTCTTGTTGCTGCCAAGCGGATCCCGTCCGTATCGGTTGGCAAACGGCGCTTGTTTGATCCGGACCCCGTGATTGCTGCGCTTGCTGCAATGGAGGTGGTCCCTCATGCCTGAGCGTTGTTTGTGGTGTCAATCCTTTCGTGTGGACGCGCATTGGCGGACTTCCGAAGGATACGAACCGATTTGCAAATTCTGCCACCGAGAGCGGCGCGCGAGTGCTAAACCTCGGAGGACTCGGCGCAAATCCACCAAGGATTCGTGCCAACTTCTGTTTCCATTCATGACTCAAAACGAAAGCGGCCCGGTGTTGCGCGACAACATCCAGGCCGAAAAGGTGTAACCCAATGACCAGTGTAACAACTAATGCAATGCCTGACCCGTTTGACCCAAGCGAATTGGCGAAGTTGAGATTGTCTCAAGACTTCTCCGAGTTGGCCCAAGTCAAACCGGTGTTGACCAACATTGCTTGTCGCAAACCGCACAAGCAAGAATTCATTCGGGTCCGAAACGGTGAGGAACACCGATTCACTACCGGATGTTTCACGGACAAGGACAATCGGGAGACATACCTTATCACCCCGGCGGTGAGGGAATGTCTTGTGGGAGATGTGGTCCCCACGATGTTGGTGGTTTGCGTCTCGCGCAATTCGCCCATCCCGTTCTTGTGGCCGTTGACACTTCCCGGTGTGGATGGTCGGCCAAACCGTTGGCATGAGTCCGCAATCGAAGCGGCGCGCATTGCCGAGGGCCAATGGGTTAAGGTCATGGCGGACATGGCGGCGGGTTGCTATGTGCCCAACGTGGCGCTCGGCAATCTCCCCGAGCCGGAATGGGATGATGTCCCACCCATGACGGAATTGTTGCGGTTGTCGTTCAAGGACCGATTGATTGCGACAACGGACCACCCCGTACTTCGACGATTGCGCGGTGAGTCATGACGCAAACACCACTGTCCGAGTTTCGGACGGTGTGGTTTGTGGACTTCGAATTCCGAGCGGATCCAGGCGAACGGCCAACCCCCGTTTGCTTGGTGGCTCGGGAGATGCGGTCCAATCGTCTTGTCCGCCAATGGTTGACGGACGAAACACCAAACCACCCACCCTTCGATGTTGGGACCGATTCGTTGATGGTTGCCTATTTTGCTTCGGCGGAGTTGGGTTGCTGTCTCGCGCTCGATTGG
>JBKDPB010000222.1:0-27589 GCA_046342615.1 Planctomycetota bacterium
GCGGGTCGTCATCCTTTCCCTTTTTTCAACCACTCCATGCATACCCCATCCTGGATCCCCGATAAGAACGAAACATGCAATTCCACTGTCTCGACGATGCGGCGGTTGGCAATCACTTTCGTGCTGGCAATCGCTGCGCGCGGTGGAGTCCCGGGTCTGGCTGACGATCGTATTGTATTCAACCGGGATATTCGTCCGATCCTGTCGGAAAACTGTTTCCAGTGCCACGGACCCGATGAGCGCCAACGGCAAGGTGGCGTGCGGCTGGACCGGTATGAATCAGCGACGCAACCCGGCGATTCGGGTAATTACGCGATTCACGTGCAGGAACCAATCGAGAGCGAAATACTGCGGCGCATCGTCTCCGACAACCCAGATCGGTTAATGCCACCTCCAGAGACCGGCAAACTGCTCAAGCCGGAACAGATCCAGTTGCTTCGACGATGGATCGAACAAGGGGCCGAGTATCAAGGGCACTGGGCATTCCTGCCTCCCGTCAGGCCAGCGGTGCCTTTCCCGGATGAAGCCAGCGAGTATCCCAATCCGATCGATCGATTTCTGTTGCAGAAACTTCGCGGTGAAGGCTTCTCGTTTGCGCCGAGAGCACATCGCGAGACCTTGTTGCGACGGGTATCTCTTGATCTGATCGGATTGCCACCGACGCCTGAGGAAATCGAAGACTTCCTCAACGACGACTCGCCAACCGCCTACGAACGAGTTGTCGATCGACTGCTCGGATCCCCGCACTACGGCGAGCGGATGGCACTGCCGTGGCTTGATTTAGCTCGGTATGCCGACAGCAACGGCTTCCAGGTCGACAGTTCGCGACAACAGTGGCCTTGGCGCGATTGGGTGATCCACGCGTTCAACAGCAACATGCCTTACGATCAGTTTACGATCGAGCAAATCGCTGGAGATCTATTGCCCAATGCAACGCTCTCCCAAAAGGTCGCGACCGGCTTCAATCGCAACCATCGCCTCAATGGCGAAGGTGGCATCATCGCCGAGGAGTGGCGGGTGGAAACAGTGATCGATCGAGTCGAAACGACCGGGACGACCTGGTTGGCTCTCACGTTCAACTGCTGTCGATGCCACGATCACAAATACGATCCGATCTCCCAGCGCGACTTCTATTCGCTGTTTTCTTACTTCAACAACATCGCTGAAAGCGGAACGCTCCAGGGGGAATCGCGCAATACCGAGCCTGTCATCCCCGTGCCGTCGGCGGAGCAAATGCGAGTCTTGGAAACCTACGAACAGCGTGTTCGCGACGCCGAGGCTGCCTGGCGTGAACTCGAGAAGACGCTGCCCGAGTGGGTTGCTGCCTGGGAGCCAGCCTTCAAGGAGAAGCTCGCATCGAGCCCGAATGCGTGGAGCATCCTGAATCCGGATACGGTATCAGCGACCAGCGGAGCGACTCTCACGAAACTGAGCGACGGTTCCTACCTCGCGAGTGGCGAGAATCCGACCCACGATGTCTATGAGATCAAGGCATCGCTCTCGCCTGGATCGTTTTCAGGGTTGTTGCTGGAATGCTTTCCCGACCCGAGCTTGCCCCAGCAGAGTTTGGGCCGTTATCCCAATGGAAACTTCGTGTTAACGCGCGTCGAGGCAGAGATCCGAGCACCCGAGTTTGCAACCCCAGTCGTCGCCAAGTTCTCGCATGCGGAAGCGGATTACTCGCAGAACGGGTGGGACATTCACAACACCGTGCTGGGAGACCCGTCCAAGGGGTGGGCTGTGGATGGACCAACCCGCAAGGAGAATCGCCGCGCGATGTTTCTGACCGAGACGGGAATCGAAGTGCCGCAGGGTACAACCATCACGATTCGCCTTGTGCAGGAGACCCTCGGGCAGCATAACATCGGACGATTTCGACTTTCGGTAACCAGCCTTTCCAAAGGAATGGTTGCCCTCGGGGGCTCGCAGATTCCCGACTCGCTTCGAACGATTCTTGCGATCGCGGACGCCCAGCGAAGCGATGTCCAGCGCAACGAGTTGCGGGACTTTTATCGAAGAAATTCGGACGGGCCGATTCAAGCTGAGGAGAAGAAGCTTCAGGAGGCCAAAAAGCAAGTCGCGGACTTCCGCAACGGCTGGCCGAATGTCATGGTTATGCAGGAAATCGACGAGCCGCGCGAGGCATTCGTGTTGATCCGAGGCGAGTACGACAAGCGAGGGGATGTTGTCACGGCCGCATTGCCGAAGATCTTTCCCCCACTCCCGGATGGTGAGCCAAACAATCGGCTTGGGCTCGCGCGATGGATCGCCAATCGCAACCATCCACTCACCGCTCGCGTCTGGGTCAATCGTATGTGGGAGCGGTTCATGGGTGTCGGAATCGTGAAGACGACCGAAAACTTCGGTTCGCAATCCGAGTGGCCGAGCCACCCCGAGTTGCTCGATTGGCTCGCCGTCGAATTCATGGAACCGACCCAAGCACTGCGGGTGAATGAGCAAGCCATCCACCCATGGGACATGAAGGGGTTGCAGAAGTTGATGGTGATGAGCCAGGCCTATCAGCAATCGACAAGCCGACGGGGTTTGGAAAGGCTTGTCGAACTCGATCCGGACAACCGTTGGCTAGGTCGCGGTCCGCGATTCCGATTGCCAGGCGAGATTCTCCGCGACCAGGCGCTCCATGTCAGTGGATTGCTCTCGAGCAAAATTGGGGGACCGAGCACTCGCCCGTACATGCCCGATGGCGTATGGGATGAAACCAGCGTCTACGGGGATCTTCGAAACTATCGCCACGACCAGGGCGAGGGGCTTTATCGACGTAGTCTATACACGATCTGGAAGCGCACTGCGGCACCTCCTTCGATGCTAATCTTCGATGCTCCCAATCGTGAAATCTGTACCGTCAGTCGGTCTCGCACGAATACGCCGCTGCAGGCTCTGTCATTGATGAACGAAGTTACGTTTGTCGAGGCGGCGAGGAAACTCGGGGAACGGATGCTCAAAAACGACGCCGGGACGCCAGAGGGAAAGCTGGCTTACGGTTTTCGGCTCGTGACCGGACGGATACCTGCCGACAGCGAACTGCGTGTCCTGGTCTCCGGTTGGCGCGAGGATGTCGCATATTTTCAATCGCATCCCGACGAAGCGATTCAATTACAGCGACACGGTGATTCCGTAGCGGAGTCGGGTGTATCCGCAGAGGTGGCAGCGTACATGCTGAGCGGCAACGTGCTGCTCAACCTCGATGAATGCATCATGAGAGAATAGTTCGAATCGGAAGCGAGAGGAATCCATGAATCAAGCACTTCTGCTGCGCCACCAATTCCTGAGAGGATTAGGCGGAACGTTGGGGCTCGCGGCCTTGTCCCAGCTAGGGGACAAACGCGTGCTGGCGAGTCCCAATCCCCCTGCGCTGCTGGCGTCGTCTCCGATCCAGCATCATGCGCCACGAGCCAAACGAATCATATATTTGTTTCAGTCTGGCGCTCCCTCGCAGATGGATTTGTTCGACTGGAAGCCCGCCTTGACAGAGCGTCGGGGCGAAGATCTCCCCGATTCCATTCGCCAAGGTCAGCGGTTGACCACCATGACTTCGGGCCAGTCGAACTTCCCGGTTGCGCCGACCGCATTTCAATTCGCTCAGCACGGCGACGCCGGCATGTGGTTCAGCGAAATCCTTCCCCACATGGCAACGCTCGCCAACGACTGGTGCCAGATTCGATCGATGCACACCGAAGCGATCAACCACGACCCTGCGATCACATTCTGCCAAACTGGATCGCAGCTTGCGGGTCGTCCGAGCATCGGTTCCTGGGTCAGTTATGGTCTCGGCAGTGTCAATCAGGATCTACCTGCCTACGTGGTATTGACATCCTTTGGTACTGGTCGACCCGACGACCAACCTCTTTACGATCGGTTGTGGGGGGCTGGTTTTCTGCCGTCGAAACATCAAGGGGTCAAGTTTCGCAATCGTGGAGACGCGGTTCTGTACCTGTCGAACCCAGGGGGAATGACGCGAGACACTCGGCGAAAGACCTTGGATCGGCTTTCCGAGTTGAATCAGCAACACTTTTCCGAACTCCAAGATCCGGAAATCCAGACTCGAATCAGCCAGTATGAGATGGCATTCCGGATGCAGGTCAGTGTTCCGGATTTGCTCGATACATCCAACGAGCCGCAGCACATTCTCGATATGTATGGTCCGGATGTGAAGAAGCCCGGAACGTATGCAGCGAATTGCTTGCTCGCGCGACGGCTTGCGGAACGCGATGTGCGTTTTGTGCAGTTGTTCCACATGGGATGGGATTTGCATGGGAATCTGCCCAATGCGATTCGATTGCAGTGCAGGGACACCGACCAGCCAACAACCGCATTGATCAATGATCTCAAGCAGCGGGGATTGTTCGATGATACACTCATCGTGTGGGGTGGCGAATTTGGTCGCACGGTGTACTCCCAGGGAGCCCTCACCGCCGACAATTACGGACGCGACCACCATCCGCGTTGCTTTACGACGCTGGTGACGGGAGCAGGGGTTCGCGGTGGTTTCGTTCATGGCGAGACCGATGATTACTGCTACAACATCACGCGGGATCCGGTGCATGTGCATGACCTCAATGCGACGATCCTTCACTTGATGGGGATCGACCACACGCGGCTAACCTATCGATTCCAGGGGCGGGATTACCGATTGACCGACATTCACGGCGAACTCGTCAAAAGCATTCTCGTGTGAGGGGCCAGCGAGAACAACGGGCCAGCCGACTCTTGCCGTGCCGCGTCCATCTCTCAAAGAGGTTGGAATTTGGCCGTAAAGTGCCTCAGGAACGGCGGATCGTAAGCGAGTTCCAGTCCTTTGAGTTTCGATTTATTGGAAACCAGCTCGGTCATACCTTCGAGGATGTAATCGAAGTGGCTCTGGGTGTAGACGCGTCGAGGAAAGGCCAATCGGACCAGTTCCATGGCAGACGGTACGAAATCGCCGTTGCTGGCGAAGGTGCCGAACATGACCGAGCCGATTTCGCATGCGCGGATACCTTCAGCCAGGTAGAGTTCACAAACCAGGGCTTGACCTGGAAACTGGTGAGGTGGAATGTGGGGTAAGAATTCCTTGGCATCGATGTAAACCGCATGTCCGCCTGGAGGTTGCACGGTGGGGATACCGAGCTTGTTCAATCCTTCCGCCATATAGCGCGTTGCCGCGAGACGGTACTCGAGGTAGCGTTCGTCGAGGACTTCTTCCAGGCCGACCGCCATCGCTTCGAGATCGCGAGCGGCAAGGCCGCCATACGTGGGAAACCCTTCGGTCAGGATCAACAGAGTCCGAAGCTTCTCGATCCACTCGGCACTCTTGAGTGCAATGAAGCCGCCGATATTGACGAGAGCATCCTTTTTGGCACTCATGTAGCATCCGTCTGCGAGGGAAAAAATCTCCTTAGCGATATCGCGAACGCTTCTATCCGCTTGATCCGATTCCCGCATCTTGATGAAGTAAGCGTTCTCGGCAAAGCGGCAGCAGTCGATGATGAAGGTCACGCCGTGACGCCGGTACAGCCTGGAAACCTCGCGCAGGTTTTCGAGAGAGACCGGTTGGCCGCCCCCTGTATTGTTGGTGATTGTAATCATACCGAATGGAATCCTATCCTTGTTCTGGGCGAGGAACGCGTCCAATCGCGGCAGGTCGATATTCCCTTTAAAGGGATGAGTGGATCGGGGATTGCGACCCTCGGCGATCACCAAGTCGACCGCCTCGGCACCGACGAATTCGATATTCGCCCGGGTCGTGTCGAAGTGATTGTTCGAGGGGATCTTCATCCCTGGCTGGACAAGCGACTGGCATAACAGCCGTTCAGCGGCTCGTCCTTGATGCGTGGGAATGACATGGGGGCAGCCCGTCAATTGTTGAACGACGGCTTCGAAGCGAGCAAAGCTTCGAGAACCTGCGTAGGATTCGTCCGCGACCATCATCGCAGCCCACTGGGCGGCGCTCATGGCTGTCGTTCCAGAATCGGTAAGGAAATCGAAGGTGACGACTTGGGAAGGAAGGGAGAACAGGTTGTACCCGGCGCGCTGGAGATGCTCCTCGCGTTCGGATCGCGAGAGAATCATCAGCGGCTCAACCGTCTTCATTTTGAAGGGTTCAATGATCGTACGATGTTGTGTCATCTTGCTTGTTTATCCTTCGCTCGACAATCGCGTTCGATCGATCCCTATCGGCTAGGGCATTCCCCATTTCTTTCTCAGGACCCACTGGGAAATCAGGATTCCTGCCACGACGAGGAACACGAGCCAGGAGTCGATCGTGGTGTCGCCAAGCCGGAGGGCCTCAATCTGGGTTTCCGTCGCTTGACGCCGTCGTTCGGCGATGCGTTGGATGACTTCATCCGTCTGTTCGGGCAAAATCATCTCGCCGCCAGCGGCGGAATTCAATTTGGCGACTTGGCTGATCAATTGCCAATCCGGCAGCGGTTGCATGCTTTCGAGCGATTGGTCCATCACGATGAAGGGGAGTCGCGCCTCGACTTGTTGTCCTTTCGAGCCGCTCGCGAGCGCTCGCCATTCGTAGCGGCCGGGTTGCTTAATCCCGTCCCAACGCAGCTTCATACTGGTCGCATCCCGCTTTTGAAGGTTGAACTGACCGAGTTCTTCTTCCTGCAGTTGTCCTTCGTTGGGTAGCCCCAAACGCCACAATCGCAGAATGACATTCTGAGGCATTGGCGCCTCGTCGGAGCCGGGGTTCCAAGTCATCTGGACCTCGGTACCCTGTTGGAGGAATAACCGACGCTGGTTCATCGCCAGCTGCATGCCCTCCTCGATCACTTCTCGGCGCAAACACCAGAGAGCGAGCTGTCGCCAGAATTGTTTGAACTCGTTGACTTTGCCTTGTCGCATCCATTGGTACGTCGAATCAAAAGCCAGGCTGATCACACGGCCTTTCTGTGCGGCTCCAGTAACGATCAAGGGTTGACCGGCATCGCCCTGGGCCAGGATCTTAACCCCGGGCGCATTCTTGACACCTTCCCATCGATTGGCGCCCAGTAACGGCTTCATTTCTCCCCACGAACTGGCCAGATCCGCCCCCGGCGCACCTATTTGTAATAACTTGTCCGACGCGCGGGGAATGATTCGAATGGGACCGGGAAAATGATTTCTGGGGTCGATCGATTCGGTGTTGGATTGGCGCGGTCCTGAGAGCATCTGCACTGGTAGTATTTCAGCCATGGCGGTTCGATCCCATCCTCCTGCGTTATAGGCTCGATAGCCGCCCAGTGTGATCAGGCCCGATCCTTGAGCAACCTGTTCCGCAATCAGTTTTGCTCCGGCGGTTCCGATCGCATCCGTGTCGAGATCGCCGAGGATGAAGCAATCGTAAACGCCTTTGGACAGGCGTCTCGATAGATCGATTGGCCATTTTTGGATGGGTTCCTTTGCGATCCATAATCGGTCGACCTGCAGGTCCTGGGATTCCATGAGGGCGTTGGCGATGAATTTGGCCTCCGTTCTCGGTTCCCCTTCGATATACAAGACGCGAGCGCCTCCTCCGCGAACATTCAGATAGGCGACTGCTTCATTGTTCTCCTGGACCACCTCTCCATCGATCGGCTCGGCTCGAACTACCAATTCATACGATCCCGCATCGGGAGCGACGAGGGGAATCTGGAATGGAACCGATTGATCCGGCTTGTTCGGTCGAACCATCGCTCTGTCTGCGACACGCGCGACGCCGTCGCGATCCACCATCCAGAGAACGAGTTGGATATCGCGATTCGCGACACCGCGGCACTTGACCATTCCTCGGACAAAAATCTGATTTTTGGTGTAAACGTCGAGTTGCTCGGGTACCCCTTCGACGGATACATCGCGCGCATTTTCGCTGTCTCCGCGCGGCCCGATACCGATCAAATACATCGGGATGTCCAGGCGGCCGAGTTGGCGGGCCACTTGCTGAGGATCGATGGCGGCGGGCGATTGGGTCTGCGCGCCGTCTCCCAACCAGATGACTGCGGTCAAGGGGGACTCGAACGTCTCAGACGCAACTTGATTGAGCGTTCCGCCGATGTCGGTCGTATTCCCTTCGGGCTGCAGGGGGAAGGTCGGCGGGGCAGCCGCAGGATCGCTCGAAAACTCCCCGAGCCGCTGAGTTTTGGCATCGTACAGAAAGGGAACCAAGACGGTTTCCTTGCCAAGTTGCGAGCGGGCTCGCCACAGAGAATCCCAGATCGACATAGCGACTTGCCATCGCGTTTGTTTCGCTTCCCCGGACGTCAACTGCATGCTCGCGGAGGCGTCGATCATCACGGCGACACTGCCGCGCGGCTCTTGTTTTCTCGTGAAGGTGAGACCGGGACGCAACAGGACCAGAAGCAAAATCAAGCAAAGAGCCAGTCTGAGCAACCACAAGCAAGCGCTCTGCCATTTCGACAGGGCGGATGTATCGCGAACCCCGAAGAGGAGAAACGCAAAACAGATTGCCACCAAAGCCACCAGAGCGTAGCTGCCAAATACGGGATCGAGGGTGAGATGGATCATGACCGCTCCCTCGAAGTGGAAGCGTAGAAGCGGCTGGCCATGGTCTGTTCCGCCATCACCATCATCACGATTACGACCAGGAGAAAGGGGGCCAAGTCACGGCCGTAACGGCCTTCGCCGATCGAGGTTTGCACCTCATCTTTCTCGCGAGCTATCCCGTAATTCGAGGGGCCGAGTGCTTCGGCGAGAGTTGCGACTGGCACACGCCCCAGGGAGATTTCCGAGCGATCGATATTGACGCTGAAGCCACGAACCACAGGGCCGCGCGGACGCAGCCCTTTCAATCGATACTGTCCGGGTTGACGAGTGAATGGATGGGAGACTTGATCGTCAGCCGCCTCGACGCGCACGGCTTCCCCGAGCGGATTGAAAAGTTCATAAACCTTGGGGTATTGGCTTTCGTTGTTGTCCAGTAGAGCGATGGAATCGATCGAGTAGTTCACCGAATGTTTGTTGTGGGTTGCAAGATACCGGGCGGTGCCGACGAACAAAGCGAACCCCGGCCATGCATCGGCGCTGGTTGTGAACAATTCGCTCCATGGTTCGGTCTGAGCCGTAGCCTCGGGTTCCGGATAGGGAAATGTCATCAGTACCAGACGGCCTTGTCCCTCGACCCGTTCCAGGAGTCCAGGCATTTCGCTTCCAGTGAGGCTTGCGATCTCCGACGTATCTGCCGACAGATTTTCGAGGTCCCAGTGTCGGAAAATGGGATAATTCACCCAAGGGATCTCGCGGATCGGTCGCTCGAAGATCGACCAAATCGGGTGATTGTCGACGACTGGGTTGAGAAAGATCGTACGATCGTCGAGCGAGCGGCGTGTTTGGCGTTTCCATTCGCCTGGGATCAAGATTCGGAGGCCATTTTCCGTTGTCTCCTCCATGGGTTTCAATGCCGGGCCCAAGACAATCAGCAATCCTCCTCCGCCGCGTACCCACTCGCGCAACCGTTCGGCCTCGTCCATCGAGATGGAGCGAGGATTGTAGAGAACGATGTTGGATACACGACCGAGATCGAATGTGCTGAGTCGCCCATAGGGTTCCACGGTGGGTCCAGGCATGACCATCCGTTGTTCTCCCTCATCTTTCTTGCCGTCGCTTCGGGATGGCTCGCTGGGTGTCCCCAGCGAGGGATCGAGCAACAGGGAAACCAATTGGCCGTCGCGAGAATCATCGGCAAAGATAGCCGTCGAGCCTTGAGTACGGGCTTCGACGGTGATGTAGAGCACATTGTCCAGTTCGAGCGGGTCCGGGCGAGAGAGTCGCAACAGGGCATGGTTGGTCCCCTCGGCCAAATCCGGAAGGGTCATCTGAATCGGGACGCTGCCACCCTCGGGAACTTGAATCAATTGCCGATTCACGACTTTGCCTTCGGGCACAACGACTTTGCCATCGCGCATGCTGGGGAGGCGTCGATCGATCGGCTCGACAACCAATTCGCACATCAGTTGGTCGTCTTGAATGCCCCCCGTTCCGCGCACCTCCGTCGATACCGTGACACGTCCGCCCGGGACCGAGGATTCCTGGCTGAGTTTGGCGTTGGCTAGCGTCCAGTTTTTCAGTTCCTCGTCGGGCGCACTGACATCGATCAATTGCAGCAAAATCTTTGGGCGAGGCATCCCATCCGCATCTTTGGCAGCCAACAGCGCAGGCAGTTCGGAATTGGTGCTGTTCTTCCATGCTCCATCGCGCAAATCGGTCAGCACATAGATTTCGCGGCGTTCCAAGTCGCTTTTGCGCACAATCTCGATCGCAGAGCGGATGCGGTCGACGAGATCGGTCGCCTTTCCTTCGACGGCGACACGCTCGAGTTGTCGTTCGGTGGACTTGCGATCCGCGTTGAGTCTGGCTCCTGCGTCCCCTCCAAGGATCGCAATTTGGCTTGGGACGGGAAGCCGATCGATCAGCCAGGTTGCCATTTCCTTCGCCTTTTCCAATCGCGTTGCGTTATGGTAGCGGTACGCCATGGTCGGCGAGGTATCGACGACGATTGCAGCGCAGACCGGCCCGTCGGAGTTGCCGATCGCGAGAGGTTCGCTGTTGCGGAACCCCGAGGCGAGAAACACACCGCTGCCCACCCAAAGGGCGAGAGCGAGGGTGGCGGCAGTCCGGACCACTCCGAGCCCCTTGCGGCGTCCCCATGCGGTCAGTGCGATGGCGGACGCAAGGGCTGCGAGCACTCCGAGGAGTCCTCCGACAAGATAATTTGCATATTGGGCACTGGGGACCCTGGGCGAAGCCAAGGCGAGTGCCAGGAGCAGTACCAGCAAGATCCGCAGGCCGAGCAGCAGCCAGCGTTTGATGCTCCATCCGCGCTGCGCGGTGAGAGTGGTTTGTCGAACGAAACGGATCGCGGGAAATGCGATAGGCTTGGGTTGGCGGCGACCTAAAAAATGGAGCAGGATCGGCGCAGCGATCGCGATCGATCCAAGAAGCAGTGAAATATGGAGGAATGTCATGCTCGAAGCGGTTCCTGCAACCTAGAAGCGATGACGTCGGCTCAACAGGTATTCTGTCAATGCCGTATCGTAAGGCATGCTGGTGTCCAAAGCGACGTAATCCATTCTCGACTGGTTGCAACCTCGGCGAAGGGCTTCGCGATACTTGCGAATATTCTCGCGATACTCATGGCCTATATCGTCTGCGTTGACGTTGACAGACTGGCGAGATTCCGGGTCGTGCAACTGAACCAAGCCGCTGAACGGGAACGCAACCTCGGCTTCGTCGAGAACATGGAACACGATCACATCATGCCCGGCGTGCTTGAGCATTCGTATGGAGTCGAGGGTTGAATCGACGTCGGATAGCAAGTCGCTCATGATCATGATCAGCGATCGATGGCGGAGCATAGCCAATAACTGCCGCATAGGCCCCTGCAATTCCGTCTCGCCGCCCGGTTTGAGCTTGGTCAGTTGGCTCAGGATAGCGGCAAACTGGCTGCGGCGCGATCGGGGAAACAAGCTTGCGCGGATCTTGCGGTCAAACGTCACCAGGCCAATCGGGTCCTGTTGCATCAGCATCAGGTACGTCAGGGCTGCCGCAAGGCATATGCAATATTCGAGCTTCGTTAGTTGCTGGCGGTAGGTGTAGGCCATCGACTGACTCGTGTCCAGCACCAGGTAGCCGGTGATATTGGTTTCCGCCTCGAACTTCTTGATGTAGTATCGATCGGTTTTCGCGTAAGCCAACCAGTCGATATCTTTGGGATCATCGCCGTGCGTGTAGCGGCGATGCTCGCTGAATTCGACCGAGAACCCTTGAAAGGGGCTTGCGTGGATTCCTTGCAGAAATCCTTTGACAATCATTTGAGCCCGCAGGTCCAACCGCTTGATTTGAGCTGCCAGCTCAGGCTTGAGATACTGTTCGACAGCGACCATTCCGACAGGGTTCCTTTCCTTCGGTATTGTACAGCAACGGGGATTTGGGTTCTGTCGGCTGATCGATCGAAGCAGCCAGATTTTTCAGGCTATTGCCTCGAACGCCATCGCCGGAATCGACGAGCGGCTCTCTAGAACGCATGCGGATGTCCGCGATGCATCCACAGTCCCAGTCCAGGATTGCGAATAAAGTAGAACGGTTCGCCCGAACGCGAAGTGTGCCAACCGTCCTGCAAGCCCTCCAAGTGGTATTCGGCCATTGCGGTTCGCCAGTCCCCGTAATCGTAGCCAACCGAGGTGACTTCCTGCTCGCTCATGCCTCCTGGGCAATACTCGACCCGAAATCGATTCTCGGTGGAACCGTGCACCATATGGGCGGCGACGGACAGGTGGCTGGAGAGATCTTCGTTCTTTTGAACTGCCTCCATGATCTCCGGCGTGGTGCGGTATCCATATTTGCGTATCAATGCGTCGACATCGGCATGTTCGCCAAACTTGGAGACACCGGGGGCGACAACCACAATTTTCCCGCCATCGGCGATTGCCATACGGCTCCGGTAGATCGCTTTGTTTCCGACCCAGGTTTTTTTGTACTTGTCCGGATCCATCCAGACGACGATTTTCGAAGGTGCCGTATCCAATCGAAAACAGTTGACTTGCGATGCCAGTTCGCCAGCTTTGAAGAAGACCGAATGGTCGTCTCCGATGTATAGCCCGCGCACGACCGGCCCCGAACCGGGAACCGACTCCACGACGGTCAGCACGTAGACGACAGGTATCTTTTGCAGGAAAAGCTCAGCGCCCCGATTGAGAATGCGGCGCAGCGGATTATCGCATCGACCCATGATCCGCTCGCAGCCATACAACGCGCTGAGATAATGGCTGTCGTCGATTCCGGCGGCTCCGCCCGCTCCGATGAAAATATTCTTGGTGTAGTTGGCCATGCCGATCACCTCATGCGGTACCACTTGTCCGATGGACAAGATGAGGTCGTGCCCTCCCCGCGAGATCAAGCGATTGACTTGAGCAGGCCACGGCTTGCGATAGATCCCCTCGGTGGTCTGCTCCACGAAATCGGAATCGACCCAGCCGAGGGTTTCGACGTCGGTCTTGTAGCGGTGGACGCGAATCAAGGAACGGGGCAAGTCGCCGAACATTTTCGACAGCTCAGTCTCGTTCATCGCCTCGTGGGTGCCCAAAGCGGGCAGGACATCGGTGAGTCGATCCCCCAGCAACTCGTGGGCTACACGCGTGATTGCGCCTGCATCGGAATCCATCCGGGTATGGTCGGGTGGAACCGCGAGGACTCGTCCAGCCGGGCTGAACCGATCGAAAAGATCCGCGAGCGCCTGGCGGTAATCATTGAGCCCCAGCGCATGCTGCGGGCTGCCAGTCATCCAGTAGAGTGTCATCGGTAGGGTCGGTACGAATGTCGAGAGAACGTGAAAGACGCATCCTCAGTGTACCGGAAAAACGACCGTCTTCGCAGAGGAGTATCTCGTCGTCGCAACCATCTCACGAATCGGTTGCCGCGATGAATGCCGACAACGACTTCTCGGGGATCGGCAAATGCATGACCGGAGCAAACCCTTCCATGGCTTCGTCGACTTTGGCCATCAAATCGGAAAGAGATACTTGATGGTTCTTGTTGATTCGATCGAACCACGCTCGAAATTCCTGCTCTTCCTCCCAGCTTGCATCCTTGCAGGCGGGTAGCAGCGAGGCGAGACCCACACACGCTGCTGCGATCTGCGGCTTGGATCCGGCCATCAGTTCGTTGAGCGAGGGATGCCGCTCAATCAGGTTGGCAAAGTCCTCTGGCAAATCCCATTGACGGCACAGGTGTGCAGCGGCCTGGGCGTGATCCCAGCCGAATGCCTCTCGCTCGAGCGATGAGAGTCTCTGATTTTCCTTACCCTGTCGTTCGAGCAAATGTTCGTACTGGCGGGGCAGGGCTTTGAGCAAGAAGGGGATCGCCATGTCCTGGAGCAGGGCGGCGGCGAACAATTCCTCTGCGTTTGGCAATTTCAGATCGCGTCCCAGGGTTCTCGCGAACAGAGCGCGCCGCAACGAATCCTGCCATAATCGGCGCAGATCAAAAGGGCCCAACTTGGGGTTTGGAACAATGGAGAAAACGGCGCTCCAGAGGGCGAAATTTTTGATGGTTCGAATACCGACCAGCGTCAAGGCTTGCTGAACGGAGGAAATTTCTCGCGAGAAACCGAAGTAGGCCGAATTGACAAACCGTAGGACCTGACCCATCAGTCCCACATCGGATTCGATCGGTCGCGCGTAGTCCGACGGTCCCTTGTTCGGATCCTGGGACAGTTCCAGCAACATCATCGCGCTGGTTGGCAGGGCGGGAATTTGGGAGTTCGAGAGAACATCTTCGAGCGATGGTTTGACGGCAATGGTTGACATGTTCCCGCCTCTCCGTATCGAACTGGAGAATTGATTCATCCCGCATATCGGAAAAATTGATATCCCCAGAGGGAAGATAGAACTTATTCGAGACCAAGCAAATTGACATCGCCCCTGTCCGTTCGAGATCTTGAAACGTCGATGCACAAGCGTTCCGGTTGTAGGGATTATCTGGCACGGAGCGAGGACTCCCATTGCAACCCGGAGATTAATTCGAGGAACGGTTCAACAATCGCAGTGGCGGGGCAATGCGTGATGTAATTTTGGGTGACGTCTGGCCCGTTCTGTTTCTGCCGCGGTTTGCCGATTTGCCATGGAACTCGTCCAAGTCAAGAACTTGAGAAAATCCTATGCGGACTTTCAACTCAATCCGTTCATTGCGGTGGACTCCCTTTCCTTTACCGCGAACGCGGGCGAAGTCTTTGGGCTCCTGGGCCCGAACGGAGCAGGCAAGACCACTGCGCTTCGCATCTTAGCGACGATTCTCCAGCCGACGTCGGGTCAAGCATTCATCTCGAATTTCGACGTGGTATCCCAAGCTGAAATGGTGCGGTGCTCCATCGGTTTCGTCTCGAACAATACAGCGATTTACGATCGCATGACGGCCTGGGAAATGGTCGAGTTTTTCGGACGGTTGTACCGGGTACCTTTGTCGCAATTGCGAGATCGAATGGAGACATTATTCTCGCAACTCCAAATGAACGACTTTCGCGAATCCCCAGGGGCGACGCTCTCCACGGGGATGCGACAAAAGGTGTCGATCGCTAGGGCGCTCATCCATGATCCGCCCGTTCTCATCTTCGATGAACCCACCTTGGGGCTGGATGTCCTGGCAACGCGATCCCTCCACCGAATCATCCTCTCGCTCCGCGATCAAGGAAAGTGCATCTTGTTCTCCACGCACATCATGCGGGAAGTGGAGCGATTGTGCGATCGAGTAGCTATCATGCATCGCGGACAGGTCCTCGACTCCGGCAGCCTGCCCGAGTTGTCGAGTCGCCACGGCATGTCGGACTTCGAGGAGCTCTTTTACCATCTGATCGTTCGCAGTGAACAGAGCATGGCCAAGCAAGAGAACCGAGGCATTTGGTTTGAAGATTTAGGGCTGCCGGGAATCGTGCAGAGCGACGTCAAGGAGGGGATGTGAACTGGTCGAGAGTTCAGTTGATCTTCTTTCGCGAGCTGCGAGATCAGTTGCGCGATCGCAGAACGATGTTTACCATATGCGTTCTTCCGATCCTGCTGTACCCGCTGACAGGTTTGATGATGCTCCAGCTGGCGCAGGTCAAATCCCCCCAGCGCGTTTCGATCAGTGTCTTCGGCGACTCCACCTGGTTTCGGGACTCGGGTGCCAAGGATGCGGTTTCCGCTTCGCACGAGACGGCGGAGCAACCTGCGGTTCTGTGGACGTATCACCCACCCGATTCCCCCATGGCGGCAGAGGTCAGCCGCAAGCTTCGGGATATACCAAAGGCTTCGCCGAACGGAGAATCGGAGCAGAAAAACCACGTTGTTCAAGAGATGCTGTCGCGATCTCAAGCCGATGCCATCTTGATGGTCCGGGACGATGAGGATGATGAAGCCAAGCGCGAACCACTGTTGGTTCTCAGCAATCAGCGATCCGAACGGTCTCGCATGGCGGTCCTCCAACTGCAAGATTTGATCGAAAAGTGGCATCAACAATTTGTTCGAGAGAAACTCGAGAAACAATCCATTGCGAGTTCCATTTGGAAACCGCCTCCCGTCGAGCATTCCGACATCGCTCCGACGGAGTTTAAGCAAGCCGTCGTATGGTCAAAGATTCTCCCCCTGATCCTGCTGGTCTGGGCGTTGACCGGGGCCTTCTATCCCGCCATCGATTTGTGCGCTGGGGAAAAAGAGCGGGGTACGTTGGAAACGCTGCTCAGCAGCCCCGCAACGCGGAAGGAGATCGTATGGGGCAAACTGTTGACGGTCGCCTGCTTCAGCATGATGACGGCTATCCTGAACCTGATCAGCATGGTCGTCACGACAACGTTCGTCTTCCGGAAAGCGATGGATGCTGCCACGGAGAGTCCGCTCAGCGGCTTCGGGCCCATTTCCCTCGATCTCATTCTCTGGCTGGTCGTTCTGGTGATCCCGATGTCAGCGATGTTCAGCGCGCTGGCCTTGGCGGTAGCTAGTCTCGCCCGAAGCTCCAAGGAGGGACAGTACTATCTCATGCCGCTGATTTTGGTGGGATTCCCTCTGGTGATGCTGCCGGTGCTGCCGGGCATCACGCTGTCGGCGGGAACCAGCATTGTTCCCGTTACAGGGGCCGTGCTGTTGTCTCGCGCATTGATGGATGGGGAGTACGGCACGGCATTGATGTACCTGCCATCGGTCGCCTGCGTCACGGTTTTGTGCTGTTTGCTGGCAACGCGTTGGGCGGTGCGCCAATTCGAGAATGAATCCGTGATGTTCTCAGACATCGCAAAAGGCTCGATGAAAAACTGGTTGGTCCGTTTTTGGATGCACCGAACGGAATATCCCACGGCTACGGAATCGGTGCTGTGCGGCTTGTCCATTCTCGTCTCGCTGTTCTTCGGACGCTTGGCGATGGGGAACCAGGAAATGACGTGGGCATCGTTTGCCAAGTCGACGATTGTCATTCAAATCGGATTGATGCTCGGCCCGACGCTGATCATGGTGGTGATGCTGACACGATCGGTGCGGAACAGCCTCCGACTGAATCTGCCGCGTATTTCGGAGTTCGTCGCTTGCGGACTTCTGGCTGTCTACCTTCATCCGACGTATGTCCAGTTCGCTTCGTTTATTAGTCGCGAATATCCGCTCGGACCTGAAACCACGCAATCGCTTCATCAGATCGATGCAATCCTCGGCAGCGTTCCGCTGTGGAACGTGCTCCTTCTCTTGGCAATTCTCCCAGCTTTGTGCGAAGAAGTGGTCTTTCGCGGCTTTGTCTTTGCTGGTCTGCTGGAGAACAAAGGCGTGTTGCGGGCGGTGATCGGTTCTGCGGTTTTGTTTGGACTCTCGCACGGGGTGTTGCAGCAAACCGTTTGCGCAACCGCGATGGGACTGTTGATTGGTTGGCTGGCTTATCGAACGGGTGGGATTGCCTGCACCTGCCTGTTTCATATCGTTCACAATTCGATTTCCATGACCCTCGCAACTTCGTCCGCGAGGTCGATGGATATTCCCTCATGGATGAGCTGGGCCGTCGTGCGAGGCGAAAACGGCGTGGCCTACACCGAGCCTTGGAACGTATTGAGCCTCATCCTGGCGATCGTCCTGATCGCGGCTCTTGCGATTCGAAGCGGGAGGAGTTCGATTACCGACCGCGATCCGCTGCGCGAGCAAACCCGAAATCAGGATCGGTCAGAATTTGCGCTGGGTGCGAAAGCCGGAACGGTCAATCCGTCCGCCTAATCTTCGGCTGGGCTTCCGTCCTCGCACATCTTGACGATCTTGGGATCGAATTGAGCGACGATCTCGACGAGATCGGACTGCGCCGCCATGACGCGATGGATATCTTTGTAGACTCCAGGCGCTTCGTCGGCTCCCGCTGACAGGACCCGAACTCCGCGCTGAGCGAGATCGTTCTTCACCGCATTCCATCGATAGGTGTCTCGAGCCGCTCTCCGACTCATACAACGCCCTGCGCCATGGGATGCGGAATGGAGGCTCTCGTCATTTCCCCGTCCGCGAACCACGAAGCCTGGAGTGGCCATCGATCCGGGGATGACTCCCAAGACGCCCTTGCCAGCCGGCGTCGCGCCTTTGCGGTGAACGACAACCTCCTTGCCACCGTGAGTTTCCTTCCAGGCAAAATTGTGATGGTTTTCCACCCCGGCGATGGTTCGGGCCCCAAGAATTTTGGTCACCAGGCGATGAATAACATCGTGATTGGCGGCCGCAAATTCGCCCATCAATTCCATGGCTGCCCAGTACTCTTGGCCTTCTTGGCTATCGAGATCCAGCCATGCGAGGTAGCCGAAGGTATCTTGGTATTTCTTGGGCAGTTTTGCGCGGGCGATGCTGCTGTAAACGGAACAAACCGCTGCGCCGGGGCCACGGCTGCCGCTGTGGCTGAGCAGGGCAGTGTATTCGCCCGGAGAGAGCCCGAGGTCGGCCGAGTGGCGGTTCAAACGCAAAACTCCGAATTCGACGAAGTGGTTTCCTGAACCGCTCGTTCCCAATTGGCGGCGCGCGAAATCTTTCTTTTCTCGAGTCACTCGGGTGATCTCCCAGTCTTGATCCATGACGGCGTGGTCCTGGGGTTTGGCGTGCTCGCATCCAATGCCAAACCGAGTTCCGCGTTGGAGAGCATCCTCGAATCGATGTGCTCGTTCGTCGAGCTCATACGGAGGCAGATCGATGATCGACAGTTTCATTCGGCACGCAATATCCACTCCGACAGCGTACGGCACCACCGCGTTCTCCAACGCCAAGACACCGCCGATCGGAAGCCCATACCCGACGTGAGCATCGGGCATCAGCGCACCTGCGACGGCCATGGGCAATCGGCACGCTTGTTCCATCTGCACATGCGCGCCTGGGTCGATGTCTTCTCCCCACGTAGGATACTCGATGCCTTGCAGATCCTTTGCCGGCGGCCCGTCCTGGGCGCAGGCCAACACGGCCTGGGCTAACTCGCCCCAATCGGCGTCCGATACATAGGTTGCCGGGCTAGCAACCACATCCTTGATTCGTTCCTTGACGTCTTTGCCTCGAGTGCCCTGTTGAGCGACCACGCGCTGAATCACCTGGATCGCGGCTGGGACACAGCTGGGATCTAGACCGAGTTTTTCAAGCTGTCGCGCGTTCATCCTGCTCCTACATTCTTCATGATTTATTCAAGTCACAGACCCTGGGCCAGGGGTTCGCGCGGTTGGCAAAAAGAGGGCGAATGATCTAATCTAGGAGGTTTGCAACGTCGTCGCTAGCTGGCGTCGGTGCGAGAGACCAAGGAATGCCGTTCTGGGCCTCTCGAGACCTTTTTCCGTTCGTGAGGTTCATAGAAATGTCGATCATCGCTGCGTTATGGATGACTTGCTGCACCTGTTTCGGCGACGGGGATCCGGTCGATCCGCCGATTGTGATCGCGCATCGCGGTGCCAGCGGTTATGCGGTGGAGCATACAGAGGCCGCCAAGGTCCTGGCGCATGCGCAGGGCGCAGACTACATCGAACAGGATGTCGTGCTCAGCCAGGATCGCATTTTCATCGTGACGCACGATATCACCATGGATGAGACAACCGATGTGGAACAGGTCTATCCCGAGCGAGCCCGAGGGGATGGGCATTGGTACTTCGCGGACTTCACCTGGGACGAACTGCAAAAACTGCAAATGCACGAACGAACCCGCCGAGATGGTGGTCAGGTTTTCGCCGATCGATTTCCTGGAGCCTGCGGCCAGCGGATCCTGAGGTTGGAGGATGAGATCCGTCTGTTGCGCGGTTTGGATGCAACCACGGGCCGGAAAACGGGCCTGTACATCGAGCTCAAAAGCCCAGCCTTTCACCGCAAGGAGTTCGGCGAGTCGATGGGTGCCCTGCTTTTGAAGCAACTCGATCGGTGGGGAATTCGCCATGATACCGATCGGTGTTACCTCCAGTGTTTCGAATCGGAGGAACTGGAGCATCTGCATCGAGAGTGCGGATGCCAATTGCCTTTGATCCTGCTTTTGGGGCGTCCCTTGGAAGGGGATGCATTCCCAAAGATCGCTGAGTATGCCGCCGGTATCGGGCCGTCGCTGGATCTGTTGATGACAAAGACAGACGACGGCAGCTTGCGCTCGACAGGGCTTGTCAAGCGAGCCCGAGCAGAGGGGTTGCGTGTGCATCCCTACACAGTCCGGCGGGAGAGCCAACCCCGATGGTCGGGTTCGCTGGCCCAGACGCATGATGTGTTGTTGAAGCAACTGCATGTCGACGGCTTTTTCACGGACTTTCCCGATTTGTCGCGTCGCGCGGTCGATGAAGTGTCGTCGAGTCGTTGAAACTGCCCGGGCGAATCGAAGGGTCGAGTCCGAAACTCGTCCTTCCACGATAGAAAACCAGTACAATAGGTCAGCCGTCGTGCAGCCCTGCCGTCCTCTCCATCTTGAAAGCAGAACCATGATCGACTTCGTGAACGTAGCCCACCGTCGTTTTTTCCAAACTGGCAGGCTGGGTGCTGTCGGCTTCGGCCTGGCGTTCGTCGTTTCCGTGCTGTCTCCGTCCCAAGCACAGGAATCCGCCGCAGAGAATTTGCCCGCCACCGCCAATGGGAATTTCGTGATCGGCCCCGAGTATCGCATCGATCCCGATCTCACCGATCGCGGGAATCCCAAAGGAAAGGCCTTCGAATTCACGATGCCGCTGGCCGATAGCAAGATCTTCAAGGGGGATGACGCCACGCTCGACCGCAAGAAACCGATCCGCAAGGAACGAAAGATCTTCGTCTACATTCCAGCCGCCTATGTGGATGGTACGAAAGCTCCCGTTCTGGTGATGCACGATGGTCCTAGCCACTTCGAATTGGTTCGCAATGCGCTAGACAACTTGACCCGGACCGCGGATCCCAATCGGCGCTTGCCCGCGTTTCTCGTCATCAGCGTGGAAAACGGCGGAGACGACAGCAAAGGGAGCCAGCGCGGTCTGGAATACGACACGATGTCCGATCGGCTAGCACGGTTTATCCATGATGAAGTCTTCTCCGCGGTGCTCAACCACCCGGACATTCGCAAGGCCTATCCTCAACTTGCCATCACCGAAGACCCGTGGGGGCGAGCCGTGATGGGATGCAGTTCTGGTGGCGCCGCGGCGTTGACCATGGGATGGTTCCGGCCCGATTTGTTCCGTCGCCTGATCACCTACTCCGGCACGTTCGTCGATCAACAAGACGACGATGCCGCAGAGGAATCGCAATTTCCTCTGGGGGCATGGGAGTATCATTCCAGTATGAATCTGATCGGCAACAGCGAGAAAAAACCGCTTCGGATCTTCACCCACGTAGCGGAAAACGACCTCCGCGCCAGCGATCCCGAGGAGTCGTATCACAACTGGGTTATGGCCAATGAACGTACGGCTGCCGTCCTGAAAACCAAAGGCTATGAATACCGCTACGTATTCTCGAGGAAATCCAAGCACTGCGATAAACGGGTCTTCGAGCATACCCTGGCCGATACGCTCGTCTGGATGTGGCACGGATACGCCAAGTAGAAGTGCCGATCGGGCGCAGAATGCACCGCTACGTGGGCATACCGAAGGGATGCGTGCTGCCGGAGCCGTCAAAGCTCTTGATGCGATGCGGGCGATGAGTCGGCCTTTCCGGAAGCGGGCGACGGGGTCGCCCTCGGCTACCGTCGGAAATTGCCTTGGTAGGGATTGCCCGATTGCGAATTTGGCCATTGCGAGTTAGGCCATTGCGGATAGGCGTTGTTCGGATAAGCACCCGATGCGGGAGGGTACTGGAACGGCTGCCCGCCTTGATTCGGAACCCCATTCGGATAATAGCTGCCGTTGGCTTGCCCCTGGAACTGGCCCCATGCCGGTTGGTTGCCGGGGAACGCAGGTGGGGGATTTTGCACCGGCTGCTGATACGGAGTGGACGGAGTCTGCGTGAAGTAGCCAGGAGGGTTTCCGTTGCCTGGCAAGTTTCCGTTGCCCGGCATGTTGGGCAAGTTCCAGCCTTGCACCTGCTGGCCGAGGTCGTTGACCAGATTCTCTTTGACTTGGCTCGCTTTGTTGCGATCGATTTTCAAGTGAGGCATGCCGTCGCTCCAATCGAGCGTCATGATCCCGGTGGCCATCAAAATCGCACCGCCAATCATCAGCAAACGGAATCCAAACGGATTGGATGCAATCGTGCGAACGGGAGCCGGGGCCGCATACAAAGCTGCATCGATCAGCCGATCCCGTGTCGTCTTCTTCTTTCGCGATCGAGCCATCGCCTTGCGCCCTCCCGTGGTGCGCACGTCGTCGCCCTATTGGATTTCAAACTAGGAAAGCTTGTACGAAAAATAGCCGTTCGAACGCAATACGGATCGGATCGTGTATACTGATGCCTCCCGTCATCAGGGCCCCGCCATGCCTCCCACCCGCACATCATTCCCAATTCATTATCCCGCAATGAACGGCATCGTTGCGTGTGGCTACCGAGAACTCCTGCTCGGCTTGCTTTTGCTTGCTTTCACGCCGTTGCTGCCCGGCCTGGACTTGAACGCACAACAAACGCCTGCCGAAAGCCAGCCGATCGCGTTCGCTACGGACATTCAACCGATTCTTCGCGAGCGTTGCTTTGCGTGCCATGGGTCGCTCAAACAGGAGGCGGGTTTGCGTCTCGACACGGTCGCTTCGATGCAATCGGCCGGAGTGCTCGTGCCCGGCAACGCTGGCGAAAGCGAGTTGATGCGACGCATCGCAGCCGAGGAGGATTCGGTCCGGATGCCTCCGGAAGGAACTCGACTTAGTGGTCCTCAACGCGCTGTGATCGAACGATGGATCAGCCAAGGGGCCGTGCCACCCGCAAACGATGTTCCAGAAGAAGACCCCGACAAACATTGGTCGTTCCAGCCACTTCGCCGTCCCGATGTCCCAGTTGTGCCGTGCGCGGATGGCTTGGCGTGCGAGCATCCCATCGATGCGTTCCTGAACCATCGCATGATGCAGGCCGGTATCGCACCGAGGCCATTGGCAAGTCGCGAAACATGGTTGCGACGCGCAACCGTTGATCTGACAGGTATCGCGCCCACTCCCGACGAAATCCGCGCCTTTCTGGAGGACTCTTCGAGCGAAGCCTACGATCGCGTGGTGGAGCGGTTGCTCAGTTCCCCGCGTTATGGCGAACGCTGGGGACGACACTGGATGGATATCTGGCGTTACGCCGATTGGTTCGGGAGACGTGGGGTGCCCGATGTATGGAACAGCGCACCGCAAGTTTGGCGCTGGCGAGACTGGATCGTTCGATCGCTCAACGACGATGTCGGATACGATCGCATGGTCCAGTGCATGCTTGCAGCGGATGAGTTGTATCCAGACGATCCGGATTCGATCGTCGCGACAGGATACTTGGTTCGCAATTGGTACGCATTGAATCCCAATGACTGGATGCGCAATGTTGTGGAGCATTCGGGCAAAGCGTTCCTTGGCCTCACGTTCCAATGCGCTCATTGCCACGATCACAAGTACGATCCCATCCGCCAAGAGGATTACTTTGCCCTCCGCGCCTTCTTCGAGCCGATGTACGTTCGGCAAGATCGGCGGAGAGGCGAAGCGGATCCCGGCCCCTTTCAAGATTACGAGTACAGCACGCTGCGCAAGGTGCAGCGACTCGGCTACGTCAGTGTGTTTGATCACAAGACGGACGCGCCGACATGGCTGTACACGGGCGGTGACGAGCGGAATCGTCAAACCGATCGCGGCGCGATCCCCGCGTCGGTACCGAGTTTTCTCAAGGATGCATGGGATCGAACGATCGAGCCGGTCCCACTGCCCGTCGCGCGCTGGTATCCCGGTCTCCATCCCGACGTGCAGGGTTCGGTGCTGTCGGACATCGACGCAGAACGGGCGATCGCGGAGAGCGAACTGCAACAAGCCCGCGATGAATTAGTTCGCTGGGAGTCCGATCCCACATTGTCCCAGGAGCGGTCAGAAGCACTGGCTCGCGCGAGTCAGGCCAAGCAAGCCTACGACTCCTACGTTGAAACTCATGCCAAGCGTTCGCCCACACTATCGAGCGGTGCGCGGGGATTGACGCTCGATGGCAGGGCAGGTCGGCGGATGATCTTCAATTCGCTCCGCTCGATCACGCCCCTGGGACACGGGTCTAGTATCACGTTTGTCATCGCGCCGATGACTTCGGCCCACCTCAATATTCAATTGACGCGCAACAACGCGCAAGGGTTAACGGCGACGTTCATCGGTTTCGAGGGTGGCAAGATCAAGGCGTATCGCCCCGGCACATTCGATGAGTTTGAGGTCGGCGTGCTGCCTGTCGAGTCGATTCAAGACGGTGGACCAATCGAAGTCCGTATCGTGCTCGATCGAGAAAAAGATCAAGGCTTGTTAAGCCTTCGCGGCATCCGTAGCGATGCATCGGTCGTATCGGAAGTTCCCATCGCATTGCATGGATGGGACCCCGCGAATCATCCGGAGCAAGGGATTCTCATCGATGCTCGGGCCGGCGCGTGGGGTTGGTTCGATGATTGCATCCTTCGCAACGCCGACGGGAGCGAGGTCTACCGCTGCGATTTTGATGCGATTCGCACCGACGGTGCATCGTCCGAGGCACTGCCAAGTGGAACCGAGATTGTCGGACACGCTGGGTGGGAAGCGGCCGCGTCCTACTGCCAGGCAGGCGGGCTGTCCACGATCGCAGACGCGATTCCGGATCCCCAGCGAGATCGATTGCGAGAAGGGTGGGAGCAATGCGAGCGATTGGCGAACCGCGGGCAATTGGCGGTGGATGCGGCGGTTGCCAAGGCCGCGTGGCTCGCGGCGCGGCGCGCGGATTGGATGGCGCGAACCGCCGCGGAACAATGCCGCTACCGTTCTGGGAACGACACCGTGCCACCCGAGTATTCGGAGCTTGCTCGCGTCGCCCACCGCGCTGGTCATGAACTCCAGCAAAGAAACGGAGCATATCAACGGGCGAAGAGTCGGGTGGAGTTGGCGGTGGCGGAGTCGCTGCGGAACGACGTCGCTGACCGGGACAAGAAGCAGGCAGCGGCGCGAACTCAGTGGTCCCAGGCGGACCGCGAATGGCAACGCATCGCCACGATTGCCTTGGACCCAAGCGCGGAAACGTATGAGCCGTTGAGCAGGCAATACCCTCGGACCAGCAGCGGTCGCCGTGCCGCGCTCGCGACTTGGATCACCAGTCCTCGCAATCCCCTCACCGCGCGCGTCGCCGTCAATCACATCTGGCTTCGCCATTTCCACCAGCCCTTGGTGGGCACTGTCCACGACCTCGGACGCAATGGGGCTCGACCGACCCATCCCGAACTGCTCGATTGGCTCGCTGTCGAATTTATCGAATCCGGATGGAGCATGAAGCATCTGCATCGGCTGATCGTCACCAGCCAAGCTTATCGTCGCGTGTCGTCCGTGGGTGGTCATTCCGCTGCCACGTTGGATCCTGCGAATCGATGGCTATGGCGCATGAACGCAGGCCGGATGGAGGCGGAGGTGGTGCGTGACAGCGTGCTGGCGATGGCAGGCCAACTCGACGAAACCCGCGGCGGCCAGGAACTCGAGAACACCGAGTCCTTGACCACCCAACGCCGATCGATCTACTATTCGTGCCAACCCGAGGACGGTGGCATGAGTCCCTTGGGTGCCCTATTCGATGGTCCCGACGCCAACGATTGCTACCGTCGAACCCGCACGATCATTCCCCAGCAGTCGCTGGCCTTGACCAACAGCGATTGGGTCCACCGGATGAGCCAAGAGATTCTTAAACAAGTCGATGCGCCGAAGTTCCCAACGGATGCAGCCGGGAATCGGGCCTTTGTGGAAGCAGGGTTTTTGCGGATCCTGGGGCGTGCGCCTCGCGAGGATGAATGGAAGCTGTCGGTCGAGTATCTGGAGCGGGCCGAGGGGGACGCGCGGGCGTCGCTGCTGAGGGCCTTGATCAATCACAACGACTTCGTCACGATCCGATGATGGGGAGGAAGCCATGACCGAGAAGCCATCAAACCACGGGCCATCCTGCGGGCGGATTGCGAGGCGTTCGTTCCTCGCCGATTACGGGATGGGGTTCACCGGCATGGCGATCGGTGCGATGCTTGCCCAGGACGGCCGATTGCGCGCCGCGCAAGCCGACGAAGCTGCTTTGGCTCAGGCTCCGATTGCGAAAGCCAAATCTGTGATTTGGATTTTTCTTTCGGGTGGATACAGCCATGTCGAGACCTTTGATCCCAAGCCTGCGCTCAACGATCATGCTGGCAAGACGTTCGACAAAACCCCATTTGAGAACCCCGTCCATTCCCCTTTGCACAAGAAACGTTTTCGATCGGTGCCCGCCGAGGAGATCAACGTCCGAGATGTCTACCCGATCATCTATCCGATGCAGGTGGGGTGGAAACAGGTTGGCGAGTGCGGCGTTGGGATCACCGATTGGTGGCCGCATCTGGCGAAATGCGTCGATGATCTTTGTTTTGTGCGCAACATGTGGACCACCGACAACGATCACGCTGCGGAGAATCAGATTCACACCGGGCGTCATCGACTCGATGAAGTGCAACCGTGCATCGGATCGTGGGCCAGCTATGGGTTAGGGTCGCTCAACGATAACTTGCCCAAGTTCGTGGTGCTGGGCGGTCCGACTCGGCCCGATACGCGAGCATCGATCGATGCGTATTATTTGGGCCCTCAGTATTCTGGCGTACCATTGACTCTTGATCCTTCGAACCCTCTGCCTTTTGGTACTCGGAACAGCGCCCAAACCTCTGAGATGCAGGAGAAAGAATACGAGTTGATCGGCAAGCTCAACGGTCTCTCATCGGTCGAGTATCCGGAGGACGACGACCTACGTGCGCGGATTCGGGCTTATGAACTCGCTTACCGCATGCAAGCGGCGGTGCCCGAAGCGATCGATTTCGCGCAGGAGTCCGCAGAGACGCATCAGCGGTATGGCCTCGATCGCGAGGAGACGAAGCTTGCGGGACAGCGGTTGTTGGCTGCGCGGCGTTTGGTGGAACGCGGCGTTCGCTTTGTGCAAGTCTTTCCCAGTGCGTATGGTGTGTGGGATTCCCACCAAAAGCTCAAGGAGAATCACACCAAGTTGTGTGCGACGATCGACTTGCCGGTGGCGGGACTGGTTGCCGATCTGAAACAGCGAGGGTTGCTCGACGAGACGTTGGTCGTGTTCTGCACGGAATTTGGGAGAACGCCGGGCCTGGAGCAGCGTGCCGGGGGAGTCGATGGCCGCGACCATCACCCCAACGGCTTTACCATTTGGATGGCGGGAGGCGGGCTCAAGCGTGGTCATATTCACGGCGAGACCGACGAACTCGGCTACCACGCGCTCAGTGAGGGTCACTACGTCACCGACTTGCACGCCACGGTGCTGCACCTGCTCGGTCTGCAGCCACAATCGCTGGAGATCCCCGGCCGCAAGCGTCTCGACATCGACCGCGGCCGCGTGATCACCGACATCTTGGCATAGTGGAAATTCGATTGAGAAATCGTTCCGTCTTGCCCAACCCCGTTCTAAGATCGTCAATCCAGACGTCACTCGCTGGTACCACTGCATCTCCCGGTGCGTTCGCCGCGCGTTTCTCATCGCGGAGTATCAGGACTTCGATCGCAAGGCCTGGCTCGATCAACGCCTTCGAGAAC
>JBKDPB010000223.1:0-8265 GCA_046342615.1 Planctomycetota bacterium
CCACGGTCGCGCCTGGTTGAGTTCGGCCCATCTCCGCGAGAAGGCGGAGGGAGCCGCGCTCGCGGTATGTTTGTTCGCGGTCGGATTATGGGTATTCACCACGTCGGCCGACGACAACTCCCTGCCCGCACTGATCTATGCCCCCACCCCGTTTCTCCTTTGGGCCGCGCTGCGGTTCGAGGTGGCGGGCGCGAGCTGGGCTCTCCTGGCAATCGCCTACCTCTCCACATGGAACGCGATCCACGGCCGGGGTCCGTTCGTAGGCGGAAACCGGGGCGACCACGTGCTGCAGCTCCAGCTTTTCCTCATGGCCGTGTCGCTGCCGCTCCTTTTCATGGCGGCAGGGATCGGGGAGCGGCGTCGCGCCCACTCCATGTTGGTTCGCGAAATGGAAGAGCGCCGACGGATGGAGGAAGGGTTGCGGCACGCCTCGCGGTTGGCGGTCCTCAGCGAATTCACCGCTTCGATCGCTCATGAAATCAACCAGCCGCTCGGCGCCATCCTCAGCAATGCCGACGCAGCGGAATTGCTGCTCGAATCCCCTGCGCCTCCCCTCGATGAAATTCGTCGCATCCTGACCGATATCCGAAACGATGATCTGAGGGCCAGCGATGTCATACGAAAATTGAGAGCGCTCCTGCGACGAGGCGAGGTCGAACGCAATCCCGTCAAGATCAACGACGTCGCACAAGATGCCATCACCATCCTGCGAGCCGAGGCGCAGCGGAGAGACATCGATGTGCGCACAGAACTCGCACCGATCGATTCGGTCGTCATGGCCGATCGCGTTCATTTGCAACAAGTCCTGCTCAACCTGATGGTCAATGGCATGGAAGCAATGCAAGATACCCAGGGGACCAAACGGCTCACCCTCGCTACGGAACAGCGAGGCGATACGATCGTAGTCTCCGTCGCCGATCGCGGTCCCGGTATCCCTGCGGAACGTGTCCCGCGCCTCTTCGAACATTTTTTCTCCACCAAACCCGAAGGGATGGGAATGGGGCTGGCGATTTCCCGATCCCTCGTCGAAGCGCATGGGGGAAGAATATGGGTCGAAAACGGTAAAGATCAGGGAGCGATTTTTCGATTCAGCCTTCCTCTCACAGAGCCTTCGCAATGACCGATCCGATACCGATCATCCATGTCATCGACGACGATGATTCCGTTCGCAAAGCGGTCACGCGATTGCTCAAGGCGGCCGGCTACGAAGCCCAGGGGTACGCCAACGCGGGCGAGTTCCTGATCGCGACGAACCACTCCGGCCCAGGCTGTATCGTGCTCGATGTGCGAATGCCCGGCCCTAGCGGGCTCGAATTGCACGCGGCCTTGAAGAAGCGGGAAATCCTCTTGCCCGTCATCTTTCTCACCGGTCACGGGGATATCCCGATGAGTGTCCAAGCCATCAAAGCCGGGGCCGTCGACTTCCTCACCAAGCCTGTGCAAAGACAAACCCTCCTCACGGCTGTCTCCAACGCCTTGGAGATCCAGCGGCAGTCGAACGACCAGCAACAAAGAGTCGACCGTCTTCGAGCCTGTTACGACTCCCTTTCGGAACGCGAGCGGGCGGTCCTTCGCCTCGTGGTCCAAGGGAAACTCAACAAGCAGATCGGAGTCCTTCTCGGAATCGCCGAGCGGACCGTCAAAGCCCATCGGGCGCAAGCCATGGAAAAGATGCAAGCCGCATCGCTGGCCGATCTGGTGCGAGTCGCCAGCGAACTGGGACTCGGCGGCCAGGAGCCGTAGCTCGATTCGACTCCCCGCACCCCCCACTCTCCCCAACCGGGGCACTTCGTCACCCTGGCATCCGCCATTTCGACCTGTCGGGCCTCGGCGGATGGCTGCTCAAGCCCGAACGGCTGGAAAACAATGAATGCCGTGGCTCACCGAGCCACGTTCGGCCGGCCCCATGGGTGAAAAGGCCCGGGGAGCTGACACAATCGACGGCTCTCGCCGCCCCTCAGCCGGCGGCGATCTCCTTCAAGTACGCGCCGTATTCCCCGCCGTAGCCATGCGACAGCTTCACCAACTGATCGGCGGTGATGTACCCTTTTCGGAACGCGATCTCTTCGGGGCAGGAGATTTTTAAGCCTTGTCGTCGTTCGACGGCCGCCACGAATTGACTGGAGTCCAACAGCGACTCGTGAGTACCAGCGTCGAGCCACGCGAAACCGCGCGAAAAGAGCAACACGTTCAGTTGACCTTTTTCAAGATAGAGCCGGTTGATATCCGTGATTTCCAACTCGCCCCGAGCCGACGGCTTCAAGTGAGCGGCCATATCGATCACTTCATTGTCGTAGAAGTACAGCCCCGGGACGGCAAAGTTCGATTTGGGATTCTTGGGTTTCTCCTCCAGCGAGATCGCGCGGCCGTTTGCGTCGAATTCGACCACCCCATAACGCTGGGGGTCTCGGACGGGATAGCCGAAGATGGTCGCCCCTCGCGGTTGCGAGGCGGCCTGTGCGAGAAGTTTGAGAAACCCTTGCCCGTAGAAAATGTTGTCCCCCAGTACCAGCGACACCGCGTCGGAGCCGACAAAATCACGGCCGATGATGAACGCTTGAGCAAGCCCCTCGGGCTTGGGCTGGGCCGCGTAGCGAAAGTTCATTCCCCACTGGGACCCGTCTCGCAGCAACCGTTCGAATTGGGGCAAATCGTGCGGCGTCGAGATCACCAACACGTCCCGGATGCCGGCCAGCATCAAGCAGGAGAGCGGGTAGTAGATCATCGGCTTGTCGTAGACCGGCAACAGCTGCTTGCTGGTCGCCAGGGTCAGCGGATGCAACCGCGTCCCGGATCCTCCGGCGAGAATGATTCCTTTTTGGGTGATCTGTTTGGACGTGTTCATCATCGGGCGAGTATTTCGAAGAAATTCCATGAAACGCAACGGAGGGCGAACTTGAGCGCCTTGGTCCGTGCACAAGGGTGCGTGCCCCCAACACTAACGATTCCGGTCGGGGGCCTGCGGCTCTTCAATCTTACTCTCTGTCGGGCGATTTCGAGAGAAAACAGCCTGTTTTCCCATTTTGCGGCAGCATGGCAATCGACAGGAAAACAATTGACACGATATCCGTTCGGTTTAAGATTCGAGGGGTATGGTTCAGGCGTTCGAAAGCTCGTCTTGGCCCACTACAGCCCGATCGCCCATTCTCGCCTTGCCCCCGACTTCGGTCTATCGATCCGCCCCTCATGGAAGTTGGGGGAGGGGTTCGGTTCTGCTTGGAACATTTGGTTGTGGTGGCTCCCTCGTCGAGTGGGGCATTCGAGAGATAATCCCTACAACCCTACCATTAAATCGACACCCGTTCTCCAGGTCGGCAAAGCGGACCAGTTTTGCTGGCTCCAAGCGGGATCGGCCCGTAGCATACATAGGAACAGTTTTTAGGCATTTTATGGGTGACTGTCGCTGGATGGTCACCCACGGGAACGAAGTCCGCGCCGAACCAGCGTCCATCCGGATGCTAGCCCGCCGTAGCGGGCACAACGCACCGAGCACCACGAATAAAGTCCCCTCGCCCCTCTTTTAGGGGAGAGGGCCAGGGTGAGGGGTTCCTCCTCGGCGTCTCTGCGTATCTGCGCGAGACAGGGTGGTTCGATCGATTCCCTCCGCTTCTTCACGAAGCACCAAGTCGCAGATCCGCCGCGGTGGGCACAACGCACCGAGCACGGCTGCTCAACCTTTAACCTTTAATCTTCAATCTTCTCTTCCTATGCTTTCCATCATTGGACTCGGTTACGTCGGTTTACCTCTATGCCTCCAATTCGCGCGGTGTGGCGAACGCGTACTGGGGCTGGATATTGACACCAAGAAAGTCGACTCGATTCATCGTGGCGAATCGTACATTCACCACATTGGATCGGGGACTGTTGCCGAGCAAGTGCAGGCGGGCCGGTTGCAGGCGTCGACCGATTTCTCGCGGATACGGGAATGCGATGCAGTGATCATCTGCGTCCCGACCCCGCTCAGCAAGAATCGGGAGCCGGACATCTCCTACATCCTCGATACCGGCAAGGCGATCGCCCCCTACTTGTCATCCTCCCCTCGCCCCGCTTCGGGGAGAGGGGTTGGGGGTGAGGGGGCGGACATCTCCGCTCTCAAGAAACTCGTCATCCTCGAGTCCACCACGTACCCCGGTACGACCGACGAGGATTTGCGGCTGATACTTGAACAAGGCTCCGGCCTGACGGCGGGCAAGGATTTCCACCTGGCCTTTTCGCCCGAGCGCGAGGATCCGGGGAATCCGGACAGCAAGGTGGCCAAGATCCCGAAAGTTGTTGGAGGGTACACGCCTGCGTGCTTGGAGAAAGCGGTCGCTCTGTATTCGAAGGCGGTCGAGCGGGTTGTGCCTGTCTCCAGCTGCCGCGCAGCGGAAGCCACCAAGCTGCTTGAAAACATTTTCCGGTCGGTGAACATCGCGCTGGTGAACGAGTTGAAGGTGGTGTATGACGCGATGGGGATCGACGTGTGGGAGGTCATCAACGCGGCCAAGACGAAACCGTTTGGATACATGGCGTTTTATCCCGGCCCGGGTTTGGGAGGTCACTGCATCCCGATCGACCCGTTTTACTTGACTTGGAAGGCGCGGGAGTATGGACGGGCGACCCGGTTCATTGAGTTGGCGGGTGAGATCAACACGTCGATGCCCGAGTATGTCATCCGGAAGTTATCCGACGCGTTGAACACGCGGCGCAAGCCCCTGAATGGGAGCAAGGTCTTGCTGGTCGGATTGGCGTACAAGGCGAATGTCGACGACGACCGCGAGTCCCCCGGCTATGTCTTGATGGACATGCTGAAGGAGGCGGGCGCCGAGGTATCGTACTACGATCCGTACATCCCGGTCGTCCGACCGACGCGGGAGCATCCGCACTGGGCGGGCTTGAAGAGCATCGCCTGGGACGAGCCGACGATCCGCGGTTTTGACGCCGTCTTGATCGCCACCTCGCATGCGAACGTCGATCACCGCCAGCTGGCCGATTGGTCGCAGCTGGTCATCGACACCCGCAACGCCGTCCCCAACCCAGACCCCAGCAAAGTCGTCAAAGCGTAGCCTGCCCCGCAGCACGGCCGTCTCGGCTGTTTGCATGCGTGTGGGGTTTCCGATCCGCATTGAACCACAGAGAACACCGAGTGCCACAGAGAAACAACCGCTTGGGCCATGGAGATGCCACGGCTTCGCATCCAGCACCAAGCACCACGAATCAAAGTCCCCTCGCCCCTCTTAGGGGAGAGGGCCAGGGTGAGGGGTTCCTCCTCCGCGTCTTTGCGTGATCGATCGCTTAACCACAGAGAACACAGAGAGCACGGAGGGAGTTATTGGTGCTTGGTACTTGGTTTCATTAGCCGGTATGGCCGTCGCAGATCCGCCCGTGGAGGATTCCGCCCTGCAGTCAACCACAGAGAACACCGAGTGCCACAGGGAAACAACCGGTTGGACAATGGAGATACCACGGCTTCGCATAAAGCACCCCTTGGGAAGACCTCCCCGTCGATTCTTTCTTCCCTCGCCCCTCTTAGGGGAGAGGGCCAGGGTGAGGGGTTCCTCCTCCGCGTCTTTGCGTCTCCGCGAGAGACTCGGCTGTTGGATCGATTCCCTCCGCACGCGTCGCAGATTCACCGCGACAGACCCTCCGCCCTTTGCCCTTCGCCTAGCTGTTTTATTATTGTAGAACGGTCGTCCTCAGCCGGTTGTACTTTGTTTGAATAGCCCTCCGCTCTTTGCCTTTCGCCCAGCTGTACATTCTTCGAACTTCGAACTTCCAACGTCCTCCATGTCACTTCCCAAATACATTCCGCATTACACCCACGCTGATTATCAGCAGTGGGAAGGGGATTGGGAGTTGTGGGAAGGAGTCCCTGTAGCGATGACGCCATCGCCGTTTGGGATCCATCAGTGGCTTTCGGGTCAGTTCGCGTACCAGATTATCCAGCAGCTTAAAGATCAGGATTGCACGGATTGTCATTTGATCCAGGAGGTCGATTGGATCATCGAGGAGGACATGGTGGTTCGTCCAGATTTAAGTTTGGTCTGCGGAGAGTTACCGGAGCGTTTCATTGAGAAGGTCCCAGCGATGATCATCGAGATCTTGTCGGAATCCACGCAGGATCGGGACACGCATGCCAAGCGAGCATTGTATGCAGCGCACGGGGTCAAGTACTACGCGATCGTGGATCCATGGCGTTGGGAGTGTGATCTATTGGTCTTGAAGCGTCGAAAGTACAGTTCCTTGCAGGTTGGCGATCTCATTCCGTTGGATGGCGGCTGCCAGGTGCAGCTCGAGATGCCGCGCAAACCATCCTTGAAGTCCTAGAAAATCCGAGCCAGTAAGCAGTGAGCAGAGAGCCCGGAGTAGAACAGCTGTCCTCAGCTGTTTGGTGCTTGGTGGGTTGTTTCCGCAGCAGTGGATCTGCGACTTAGATCGTAGCGACCGTTTGGTAACGTTGGAGCATTACAGAACGTCGATGCTCGCTCCGTCGATCATTCCCCCGGGTTTCGATCCGAATCTAACCACAGAGAACACAGAGTACCCTTTACCAAGAACTCCGCATCCATTCTTTCCCCCCTCGCCCCTTGCGGGAGAGGGGAAGTGGGTGAGGGGTCTTAAGTTTTCATGATTCGGATCCATCCCGCATTCCCCCCTTTGCGTCCCCGCGTCTTTGCGTGATCGATCGCTTAACCACAGAGAACACCGAGAGCACGGAGGGAGTTCGTGGTACTTGGTGCTTGGTTTCATTAGCCGGTATGGCCGTCGCAGATCCGCCCGTGGAGGACTAGCCCCGGTTTCCGCCCTGCAGTCAACCACAGAGAACACCGAGTGCCACAGAGAAACAACCGGTTGGGCCATGGAGATACCACGGCTTCGCATAAAGCACCACTTAGGAAGACCTCCCCATCGATTCTTTCTTCCCTCGCCCCTCTTAGGGGAGAGGGCCAGGGTGAGGGGTTCCTCCTCCGCGTCTCTGAGTGAGACTCGGCTGTTCGATCGATTCCCTCCACACGCGTCGCAGAGCCGAGGCTACGGACTCTATGCCCTTTGCTTTCTTGTTCTACCGAATGAACTATTTTCGCCCACCTTTGTGTTACTTCGCATGGATACCGAACTCCGTCGTCCGCAATTCAAGCAATGAGTTAATCAAGCTGCCAAGATCGTTCAGAATTTAGGTTTTCATGACTGATAACTACCCCAATTTTTTTCTTGTTGGCGCATCGAAGAGCGGTACGACGGCAGTCGCAGAGGCGCTCGATCAACATCCGGAAATCTCCATGTCCGCTGTTAAAGAGCCGAGGTTTTTTAATAAATTCGATCATCCGCTGGATATTATTTCCCAGGAATCCTTCTCACAATACATTAACACGCACTTTGGAAGCAACTCATCAAAAGTAAGAGGCGAAGCGTCCGTGGACTATCTCAGTAGCTCACGCGCCGCCGAATGGCTTTCGCACTACTTTCCCAAAAGCAAAATCCTGATCATTCTGAGGAATCCAATCGACCGAACAAAATCGTTGTATGAGATGGCGACTCGGCATGGTTTCAAGGAAAGTTTTCAATATGCAATTCGAGAGAATGGTTTCTTAATTCAGCAGAACACCTATTATGAAAAGGTGAAGAGTTATCTCGACAGGTTTCCTAGAGAGCAGATCCTCATCCTCGAGCACTCGGATGTACGTGAAGACTGGGTGGAAAGCATTCGTCGTATCCTTCACTTCCTAGAGGTCGACATTAACGAAATCCCGCCCTTTATCGAACGGAATATTGGTGGTGTCCCCGTAAATGCTTTTTGGAAGAAGATTGCCAACAGGAAATTAATTGCACTGACAAAACGATTTATTCCACGTGAAGCTCAAAAAAAATTAGATAACTTTCTGAAAAGCCGCTACTACAAAAAAATCGACGTTTCTACGAATGACGAATTATACATGCGGGATTTTTATGTGCAGGACACAATACTTCTAGATCAATTGCTCGGCACGCACTTTCAAGAAAGATGGTTTCAACGGAATAATGCAAAGAGTCCGGGTGGGAAATAAATAACTGAAGCCTTTCAACCATTGTGTAGGTCCTTATAACCGCGATACCAACTCACTGTAAGGGATGTTTCCCATCGGGTGTGACAAATCCCTGTCTCATCTTATTGATGTCTGCGCGAGGAATCTGACTATGGTTGTCTTGCGGCATCGGAGTGCAGTATAACGGATGTCATGGAGGATATGCCATGAGAACCAAAGGATCTGCAGAGGAATTGGAGGCGCGACGTTTACGCGCCTTCGC
>JBKDPB010000224.1:0-10442 GCA_046342615.1 Planctomycetota bacterium
ACAAAACAGAAAAACAATTGAAAAGTCATACTGGCTTGGATACCCATCTGAGACGTCTCCGTATCCCGCATTTCGCCCACGAGGATGATGTTGGGGGCTTGTCGCAACATGGCGCGGATGATGCGGGCAAAGTCGAGACCGATGTTGTGCCGGACTTCGACCTGATTGATCCCCGGGAGATAGTACTCGACGGGGTCTTCGGCCGTGATGATCTTGCGGTCGGGGCGGTTGAGCGCGTTGAGGGCGGCGTATAGCGTTGTCGTCTTTCCCGAACCGGTCGGACCGGTCACCAGGAAGATACCATTAGGCCTCTTAATAAGGCCGCTGAAATTCTTGAAGTCGCGGTCGCTGAGGCCGAGCTGTTTGACCCCGACGCGGATGTTGTCTTTGTCGAGGAGTCGCATGACGGAGGACTGGCCGTGGCTGGTTGGGATGACCGAGACGCGGAGGTCGAGTTCTTTTTCGGCGACGGTGATCTTGATCCGGCCGTCCTGGGGGCGTCGACGTTCGGCGATGTCCATGCGGGCCAAGATCTTGATCCGGGAGAGAATCGCTCCGAGCAACCGTCGCGGGGGGCTGTCCCGTTCGACGAGCACCCCGTCGATCCGATATCGGATCCGAACGCGATCTTCGAACGGTTCGACGTGGATGTCGGAGGCTCGCAATTGGACCGCTTCCTGGATCATCAGCTGGACTAATTTCACGACGGGAGCGGAGTCTTCGTCGTAGCCTTCGTCCTCGGTGAGTTTATCCTCTTCGGTTTCGGTGAAATCGATTTGGGTGTCGGTGAATTCCTGGAGCATGGAGTCGGCCGATTCCCCTTCGACCTGCCCGTAGTAACGGTTGATGGCTTCCTGGATCATTTCCAGGGGGGCTAGGGCGGTATCCACTTTGCGGTTCAGGATGAACCGGAGTTTTTCGATAGTTTCGATATCGAAGGGGTCGGCGACGAGGACTTTGATGGTGTCATCTTCTTCGGCGCAGGGGATGATTTTGTTTTCGCGGGCGACCGATTCGGGGACGAGTTGGATGACGGAGTCGGGGATTCGGACGGTCGCGAGGTCGACGTATTCGAAGCGATGGAATTCCGCCAGGGCTTGGGTGACTTCCTCGCCGGTGGCGTACCCGAGGCTGACCAAGCAGAGTCCGATCTGCTTGTCTTCCTTTCTGGCCATCGCCTTGGCTTCGTTGAGTTGCTCGAGGGACACGATTCCCCGGGCGAGGAGGAGGTCGGTAAAGTCCCGCATGGGCTGGTCCATGGGAAAACTCCAGCAAACGAGGATGAGTGAACCGCTTGAGTGAAACTCCGGGGAACGCTACGAGTTCCCTAAACTCCTCAGTATATCGCAAGGAGATTCGAGCTCACAAACAACTTCCGCAACTTCCCAGCGATTTCGATGAAAATCGGGTTTAGCCGGCGAGATGGTTCAGGACTTGGAGGACGCCGTTGAGGTGCGCCATGCGGGGGCCGTAGCGGTCGAGGAAATCGTTGAACATGTACTCGCTGTCGGCGAGTTCCTCGCGGGAATCCTCGACTTCGTCGGCCATTTTCTGGAGGAAATCGGTTTGGACGCCGGAGAGGGTTTCCAGGGCGGATTTGCAGGAACGGACGAGTTCCGGGTGGGCGTTTCGCCACTGGTTGATTTCGTTTTGCCGCTGGTTGTTGGCTTGGTTGGCGTTCTGCAGGACTTGTTTGTTGACGTGCAGCAGTTGTTCGACGAGCTGGTTTTGGCGGTGTTGCACTTCGACCAGTTGTCGGGTCAATGCGATGAGGGTGGAGGCGAGGTCGGCAGGACGCTGTTCTCGCGTTTGCGGACTGGATGCGTCGGCCGAGACATTGATGGAGAAGACGGGCGAAAGCGGGCTAGGATCGTTAGACATGATTCTCTATCGAAAAGGCGGAAGAGGTTCGTCGGGTCCCCTCAAGTATAATCGTCGACGCGCGCGAAAGTCGAGGTCTTGGCAAGCGCGGGAAGCTAGGATTGCTTTGGAAAGATGGGGCAAGGTGGGCGGATTGTGCGGACAAATCGGTCTGAGACTATTTGGATTGGATGCAGGGATCGAGGAACGTCGAAGGTAGGATACCGAGTTCGCACGCGACGTTTACCTCTGGATGTTCCTCTCGACGGTTTTGGCATGGATGTGTTGCACGCTTCGTCGGAACCGCTTGGTTTCCTGGCGGTTCGCCAGCGGAATCCGCACGGATATTTTGGAGGCTATCTCCTGGTCAACGCTCGAGCGCGGCCGTTGGAATTTCATTGCACGCTTCCCGTCCAGCCGACTCGCGCCCAGCAGATCCTCTACGGTGCCACGCTGATTGAGACGGTTTGTGGGGAAATGATTGCTCGAGCGCTCCTGGACAAAGCGGCGGCAAGACCCAAGCTGGTTCTGACCGATTGCGCTGCGGTTCTGGCCGTTCGGCACTGGGTCGATCAGCCTATTGTGCATGTGGCGGCGCCCGCCCTGGATGCCGACGCGGCCGAGGATTTCACCATTCCTGAAATGGCGCATGGGGAATCGCGCTACCTCCAAGAGGTTCGCCAGGGAATCACGTTTTCTTGCATTTCAAGCTACGCCAGGGACTTTGACGCTCTGCGAGCCCTCGACGCGTTCGAAGGACAGGTGGACTTGATCGAGCCATTCTCGCGGATTGTCGAAGCGTTGGCCGAGGCGCATCCCAGGAGCAGGGTGGCATAACACCATGCGAGCGATTCCTCCACCGGAAACGCAGATCCTCGAGCACTCCCATCCGCTGGCCGATTGGAATGCAGTCCAATCCCCGATCGAGGTTGCGTTGGCGGACCCGTTTCCGCAACCGCTCGGTCCGCTCGAGCCCCCCCCGGCCCTTTCGATTCAGTTTCTCCCTTCCCTCCCCAAGGTCTTGGGCTTTGCGTTTCCCGATGCGCCCTGGGCTCGCAAATGGCTCGCCGGAAGCAACCCTGGCCGCGCGGACGACGAAAAACGACCTTCCGCAACTTCGGTGCAGCCCGTTGTTAAAAAAGAATCGGTGGCTTCCCCATCGGCGAGGGATCGCGCGGCTCGGATGCGTCCGCCGAAGGATTTGGTTCGGCTCGAAGATCGGCTTTACTACGTTTTGCAGCCCCCTTTGGAAACCATCGTACAGAACGCGCAATTGACGTTTCCCTTCGCCCCCTTTCATTACCAAATGGACGGGATTGCGTTTCTGTTCCCCCGTCGCGCCGCGGTTTTGGCCGACGAAATGGGACTGGGCAAAACCATGCAGGCGATCACGGCGATCCGCATGCTGCTGCTGGCTGGCGAGTTGAGCAGTATTCTTCTGATCTGTCCCAAGCCCTTGGTGACGAACTGGGTCAACGAGTTTCGGATGTGGGCTCCGGAGATTCCGCTCGCGGTGATCGAAGGGGATTCGAACAAAAGGGCCTGGGTTTGGTCCAATCCTCAAGCACCTGTCAAGATCGCCAACTACGAGGTGATGGTGCGCGATTGGGGGATCATCGACGACGCGTCGCTCCGTTTTGACCTGGTGGTTCTGGATGAAGCGCAGCGGATCAAGAACCGCAACAGTACGACCAGCGAGATCATTCGTTCGATCCCGCGGAGTCGATCGTGGGCACTGACGGGTACGCCGATTGAGAACTCGATCGAGGATTTGGTCAGCATCTTCGAGTTTCTCGCGCCGGGCCGTTTGCGCGACGACATGCATCTTCGATCGCTCGGGCATGCAACGCGCGACTATATCTTGCGTCGAACGAAGGATCAGGTGCTCGACGATATGCCACCCAAGCTGTACCGCAATGCGGATCTGGATCTGACGGCCGAGCAGCGCGCCAGCTACCGAGTCGCCGAGGAGGAGGGTGTGGTGCATTTGGCGGAGCTGGGAGAGTCGATTACGGTCCAACACGTTTTCGAGCTGGTCCTGCGCTTGAAGCAGATCTGCAACTTTGATCCGGCGACAGGCGCGAGCAGCAAGATGGAGCGCCTCGAGGCCGATCTCGAGGAGATCGCGGCCAGCGGTCAAAAAGCGATTGTCTTTAGCCAGTGGGTCGAGACGCTCGAAAACCTGGCGGAACATCTGAAGAGATTTCGACCGGCACAGTATCACGGGCGGATCCCCTCGACGCGTCGTGAAGGGGTGATCGAACAGTTTCGAAACGATCCCAAGAGCAGCGTGATCTTGATGAGCTACGGCGCGGGGGCGGTAGGCTTGAATCTCCAGTTCTGCCACTACGTCTTCCTCTTTGACCGCTGGTGGAATCCGGCGGTGGAGGATCAAGCGATCAATCGAGCGCACCGGCTGGGCGTCAAGCAACCGGTGACGGTGACTCGGATGATGGCGGTCGAGACGATCGAACAGCGGATCGACGAAGTGCTTTCGCAAAAACGCGAACTGCTCCAGACCCTGTTTGCGGAAGCCGGCACGCCCGGCAATCTCGGGCTGAGCCGGCAAGAGATCTTTGGCTTGTTCGGATTATCGACACCGCGGGTTGCGCGCGATGCCGCGTGAGGGCTTATCACCGATCGATCCCATCGAATAAGTGGTCTTCCGGTCTGCTTCCGGAGAAGGACCTGCCATCCTCCGATCATCTCTTCACGACCGAGGGGAAGCGACTTGCTCACGCGGGCAGCGGATGTTCGCCGAGTTGTTGCGGTTCGGTAAAGATCTCGATGGGTACCGTCTTGGGGTAGCGTCGATAGATCTTGGCGAGTCGCATTTCATCGACCGGGTTCTCGTCGATTTGACGGATGCAGATTCGCGCGATTTGCCTGGGGTGCTTGGCAGCGATCTTGGCGTACATTTCGGGATCTTTTTCGCCGCTGTCTCCCACGAGCACGAACTGGCGTTGCGGCAATCGCTTGACGATCCCTCGGATAACGCCCGCTTTGCTTTTGCGGCGAATGATGCTCCACCGCTTGAACAGCTCATCGCGCAAACGAAACCACTTGAGGTGCATGCTGCCCTGCGGAAATCCATCCACGTGCAGGAATTCATTCAGCGCATCGTAGATTTGCCAAGGGCTGCTGCTGACGTAGTGAAACAGAGCGCCGCTCCGAGACCAATCGCGATACAGTTGCGACATTCCCGGGATGCTTTCGAACGGTTCGGCGAAGGTTCGGCGCAGCATCTTTCGTCGGTAGCAGACGTCGGTGAGCTTGATGGTGTCATCGATATCGCTGATAACGCTGATGCCGTAGTCCTGGGCGAGAAACACCGGGCCTCTCGTCGCGAATTCCCCTTGTCCGCAATGGATCTGGAGATGCGGCTGGCTGGTTGTCGCGGGGTCGCGACCGTAGCTTCGATATTCCTGCAGAACCCTTCGAGGGATGTCGAGTTTGCAGGAAAACAATCCGCTCGACCTGGATTTTCTCGCGAGGACGTGAACTTGATTGGCGACGGTGATATGGAGTCGGTGGCGAGGGACGGGTGCGACGAGGAAGCCTTGGATGCGGTCGCCGAAGATGGGGCCCCGGGCGACTTCGTCATCGAGATCGAGGGCTCGGAGGAAGCCTCGCAACATCAGGCGTTTCGCCAGGGAAAGGGGAACTTGCTTGCACACCCTCCCCTGGATCATCAGCCTCCACGCCGTCCCGCGATCGACGGGGTAGCCAAAGGTTGGGAAGAGCTGTACCGCGACTTCGGCATCGTCTCGGTCGTCTCGACTCGGACTCATTCGAACCCCGCTCTTCGATGCGATATCCATTTCCTGGTCACGCTCTAGCTCGAGCTCACCGCAACGAGTGATTGGGATTGGATCGATCGATAGATCGCTTCGATGGCGACGAGGTCTTTGAGACCCTCCTCGCCGGAGACGCGCGAGGGCCGATTTTCCTGGATGTTCCTGGCGAACGCATCCATTTCCGCGGCGAATTGATCACCTTGCGGCAATTCGACGGCGCCTTGCGAGGTTTCCAAGCGGTTGTCGTTGTAGCTGTAGGCGGGATCCATGCCGAACCACCCGTTTTCCCCAAAGGCTCGGAAACGATTGAGGCCGTTGAAATTGTAGCTGGTGCTACAATACGCCAACACGCCCGAGGGAAATCGCATGGTCCACGTGAGCGATTCGTCGACTTCGGCAAACTTCTTGGCGTCGGTCTTGGTTTCCTGGGCGACGACGGATAGCGGCTCCTCGCCAGTCAGATAGCGGCAGGCTTGCAGGGCGTAGATGCCGACATCCATCAACGCACCTCCGCCCGCCAGCGACTTCTTCAGCCGCCATTGATTGGGATCCCCGATCTTGAAGCCGAAGCCAGCCTCGATCATCTTGATCGCGCCCATTTGCTTCTCCCTCGCGATTTCCATGCTGCGAACATGACGAGGCTCAAACTGGCAACGGTACCCGATCGCCAGGAGCCGATTGGCGGACTTGCACGCAGCGATCATTTGGCGGCACTCTTCGGACGAGTTGGCCATCGGCTTTTCGCACAGCACATGCTTGCCCGCGCGGGCTGCCCGGATGGTGTATTCCGCATGCATGCTGTTGGGCAGGACGATGTACACAATATCGACAGAGTCATCGCCGGCGATTTTGTCGAAGCTGTCATAGTTGTAGATATGACGGCGGTCGATTGGGTAGCGATCCGCCCAGGATCGCTCCTTTTCAGGAGTTCCGGTGACGATGGCGGCCAGGCGAGTGCGCTGGGTCTTCTGCAGGGCTGGGGCGAGCTGGTTGGAGCTCAAGCTCCCCAATCCCACGAGGGCAACGCCGAGTTTTCGGTCCTCGGCCGCGTGGGCTGCGGAATGAAAGCCTCCCTGCGTCATGCCCGCAGCCACCGCCGCCGAAACACTCGCTAGAAATTCGCGTCGTGATGTGCTCATGGTTACTCTCTCGATCGAAGGGATTCGAAGCTGTCAGTGTAATGGAAACTTGCGGAGGATGGCCCGTGAAACGATTTCCGGACGGAGGTTAGGTCAGCGGATTCGTGTTGGGTGTCGTCGACGGGGGCTCGTCGGCTGCCGGAGGTGTGGGCGATTTTTCCTGGCTCGGGCCCGCGGGTTTGCCATGCGGAGCAGCCTTGGGAGCATTGAGCAACACGGTCACCGCTCCCAGAATGCCCAGCAGCAATGAACCGCCGAACAGCCAATTCAAGTTATCGAATTTTCCTTTTTCGACGATGCTGGTGAGGGTGTTGATCACCGGAGCGAATCCGAAGACCAACGGCATGACGAAGATCGGTTTGCCGCCGTAGGTAAAGGCGAGGATGATCCCCAAGGCTCCCATCGCTCCGCAGGTCCCCGCGAGAACCGACCAAAGCATTCCCCACATGCTGTAGGCGCTGCTCGAGTGCATCGACATCGATTCGATCACGACCACCGGGACCATGACCGCAATGACAAAATAGGCGATACCGACGCAGCAGAAGGGACGCAAACGAGATCCTCCCATCTTCATTTGACCGATGTGCAGGAACGGACCGTAGGCCCCCCAACACAACACGGCCATCGCGATCGACAAGCCCACGGCGAGCCAACTCTGAATCGCAGTTCCCTCCGCCGAGCTCGGCTGCGGCTTGTTGATGAACACGCCGATCATCCCCAGGGCCACCATGAGCATGCCGACGATGAACAGCGGTTTGATCTGTTTGAAGGATTTGTTCAGGTAGGAAGTCAGAAGCGTATTGATCACGGGAGCTCCACCAAAGACGATCGGCATCACGAAGATGGCTTGGGCTTTGAACGCCAGTGCCATCGTCACACCGAGCGCACCCAAGGCACCGACCGCGCCTGCAAAGAGCGACATGACCGTGCCGCTGACGGACCAGTAGCCTGTTTCCCGCTTGCGGTTGAGCAACGCGACGGGGACCAGCACGGCGATCAAAAAGTAGGCCAGTCCCACTCCCACAAATGCCCGCAACGAGATCCCCAACTCTCCTTGGAACGTCTTTTCCTTGAGTTCCATGAATGAGGTGCCTTTATGAAGCACGATACCGTAGATTCCCCAAAAGAAAGCGGTCATCGCGGTAAAGGCCAGCACCAGCGGTAATTTCAACATGCCAAGTCAGTCGTTCGTCAAAGTTGTGAGGGGGAAGTTACAAACGGGTGGATCCGTGTCAACGCACCGTCAACATCCGTTCCAGGGCGACCAACGACCATCGCGCCACATCGTCCTTGACGATGATGCGATTGACGATGGTGCCGTTGAGGATGTTTTCGAGACTCCAGCACAAGTGGGCCAGATCGATGCGGTACATCGTGGCGCACATGCAGACCAGAGGTGAAAGGAAATGAATCTCTTGCTCGGGGTGTTCTTTCTTCAATCGATTGACCAAATGGAGTTCCGTGCCGATCGCCCACTTGGTCCCCGGCGGAGCATTGCGAACCGTTTCGATAATTCGACTCGTGGAACCGGAGATATCGGCGATGTCGTTCACCTCTTGGGGGCATTCGGGGTGGACCAGGATTTTGATCCCCGGAATTTTTTCGCGGAATTGATGGACGTGCGCGGCCTGAAACATTTGGTGGACCGAGCAGTGACCTTTCCACAGGATGACGCGCGAGCCTTCGATGGCTTCTGCGGTGTTGCCACCTAACTCATCCTCGTGCGGGTTCCAGACCGGCATCTGTGCGTTGGTGATCCCCATCTTGAGGGATGTGTTGCGTCCGAGGTGCTGATCCGGAAAAAAGAAGACCCGTTTGCGTTGGCGAAACGACCATTCCAAGACGGCCTTGGCGTTGCTGCTGGTGCAAACGATGCCGCCATGCTTGCCGCAGAAGGCTTTGAGGCTCGCGGCGCTGTTGATGTAGGTCACCGGAGTCAAGTCCTCGGTGTCGATGACCTCGCCAAGTTGTTCCCAGGCGGATTCGACCTGGCGGATCGCGGCCATGTCCGCCATCGAGCACCCGGCAGCCATGTCGGGCAGGACGACCGCTACGCGTTGGCCGCTACGCGACTCGAGTTTCTCCGGACGGTTGGCGAGTATGTCCGCTGTCTCGGCCATGAAATGGACGCCGCAGAAAACGATGGTTCGACAATCGCTGCTGTCGGCGGCCAAGCGGCTCAGTTGGTACGAGTCGCCGGTCAAGTCGGCATGCGCGATGACTTCGTCCTGTTGATAATGGTGCCCGAGAATCAGCAAGCTCGGACCGAGTTTCCGTTTCGCTGCAGCAATCCGCTCGCAGAGGATTTCGTTTCCGAGTTCCCGATAGGGAGCGAAGGGAAGGGAATCGAGGGTGACAACGCTCATGGGTCTGCTCGCCAAGCGAGCCCGGTGGGGGAAGGAGGCATCCGAAGCCTTGCATTATCGCGAAAGGCTCATCGCACGCAATGAGCGGCGTCCCGTGAAGAAACCCATCCTCGACGCGAAAATCGCTGATATTCCTCAAGTTTTCTCTCAAGGAATGGCGATGGATCCAACCGGAAGGGTTCGATTCCGTCGTTCCAGGAGAATCCTGTTTGTGCTTGAAGCCGAGAGTTCGCACTCGCCAATGTCCGCCTTAAAGCCGCTCGAGACAGACAATCCCGCCACATGGGAGTTCTGGAAAAGCCTGCTGCGCATCCAAGCCGACGTGACGGTCGTGTTGGCCCAGCAACCGATTGCGGTCGATCGCGTGCTTCATTTTGTCCCCGGGGTGATGATTCAGTTTGACAAGGACTGCGAGTCTCCATTGTCGCTCGAAATCGACGGCCAAAAGGTGGCTGAAGGGGAAGTGGTTAAAGTGGGTGACAAGTTCGGCCTGCGGATCACGGAGGTCTGCGAGCACGCCGAATCATGGATCCCTTTGACGACGAATCCACGGACGGACAAAAATTCGTCGGCCGGTTGAACGCGGGTCCGGTCCGCATGCTTCAGGGCTTCGCGCCGGTCAAGGAATCGAAAGATTTCGCCCCCCTCCCCCCTCCTCGAGGAGTCAATTCTTGTCTTGCCGTCCGAGTTGCCCTCGAGATGGAATACCTCTGGCACGGCCTGCACCATGGTTAGCGTTGTGGGGCTTGTCCCACGGTTCAACGTCGCGAGGGAGGGCAGAGAGAGCGACCGAGGATCAAGAGACGAGGATCAAGAGAAAGGTGCGGTCGAGAGGGCTCGAACCTCCAAGGTATTTCTACCACTAGCCCCTCAAGCTAGCGCGTCTGCCAATTTCGCCACGACCGCATTTTGGGGGAAAATCTTCCACCGAGGTTCAACGAGTTTAGGCCGATTCATGACCGCGTCAAGGGCTCTCAGAACCCATTTAGGACACTTGTCCAAGACTGGCGTTACCCATGGTCTGGGGATGCCGCAACGGACATGGTCAGACAGTAACGAATTTATCGAGTTTAGCTCTCAAGTAATGGGACTCGAACGGCTTGGCAACATAATCGTTCACCCCGGCTTGAATCGCCGAGAGGACATGGCCTCGCTGTGAGTCGGTACGTAGGTTTCATGCAATTGTTTCTCACCTTCGAGCCAGGCTTCTCGAACTTCGTCATGCCAACACCTACAACAAAGACGCGCACCATTTTCAGGAATCGGAGATGGTCAAGTGG
>JBKDPB010000225.1:0-16425 GCA_046342615.1 Planctomycetota bacterium
AAACTCGCGACCCGCAACTCGCGTGCATTTCTTGGTTCGTCAGCCTGTTGTTTCAGGTCTCACGATTAGACGCCGAAATGATAGAGAAAGAGTTTACCCTGAGCATGATGGATTTTCAAAGCATACTCCGCAAGTTCTCTGAGAGTTGCGTTGCATTCATCGCGGTGCAATGTAAAACGCTGATGTCGCTCGCGATCAAGGTCAAAGTTTCCTTGAAGTTCGATCTCAGTAGGCCCCATCGCGAACAGATTTGCCCAAGAAAGAAAAATATGATGCGCGATTAGGGCACCAGGTTGTTCAAGTATTGTTTCGCCCCACATATTGAAGCCCATGCAGCTTTCGCGACGTGAGGGGTTGTAGCAAGGAATCCACAAAAGCGTGTCATACATGTAGCGAATAATGTCATCATGCAAATGCAACGAACGTGGATCATTGATAAAACGCGATAGATCACCGTCTCCATCCGCGTCACGGTCAACCAGCAGAAAATCGTGATCAAGGCTCATTGTGTAGGGTGACTGTGGTCTGCTGACGAACGATGGCGGTAACCGAGTCGCCGCCAAAAGACTTTGATTTCAAGAAACGCGTTATCGGCGACTTCGGTTCACCGCTTGGTTATGCCAGATTTTTTTTGCCGAGGTCGTCATATTCCGGCCAGCCCCAGCCGCCATTGAAGTCCTCAATGTCGAGTTGAACGTCCCCATAGGATTTGAGAGGTTTGAAACCCCAGTGATTTGCCGACTCTCGCGACTCGAAAAACGACTCGATTTGGGGTGCGCGACGCGAAAAGCAACGCCGCATTCCGCCATACACGCACGTGACAGGGTAGAGAGTAGAGGGGGAGATCGTCGGCAACGCTCGAGGAGAGAAGCTCAAAGTCGAGCTTTCGAAATATCACGCGGCATGTTCGGTGCTCCATTGGTCGGACTCGGCAGCCACTGTGGCCGCCGAAACAAACCACCACCGAGATCGAGATCACGCCGAGCCTACATCAACTGGTGCGCGTGCACGCTTACAGTTGTTCATCGTCTGCTTGAAGTAGTTTGCGCAAAATCCAAATGTAGGTCAAAACGATTGCGAGTATCGCTCCCGATGTCGCGATGGAGGCGACCAGGCCGACCTTTACCACGGAGAGGGTGTTGGAAAGTGCGACGGGCTCTGACACAACGATCCGAAAACTATAAACGATCAAATACAGACAACCCAATAAGTTCGTCGTACAGTACCAGAATCCAATTCTAGACCAACGCGTTCTGTCACTAGCTCGCCTGCGGTAACACGCGATCCAACCATAGCCCACCATCCACCCTTTTGCCATCAACAATCCTGCATAGATGAGCATCGCAGAATTGCCCCCAGGATCCATCGGACACCACCAGGGAAACAGAATCCAGGCCAACACGATTGCAGCTGCGATCTCAAACCATTGAAATGCAGAAGAGTTGAAGAGGTGTGGTACGATCACTCCGAGCGACCCCGACCACGCGCCGAGAATCATCAGGATGGCTCCTGTTTGAGCCGCGAGAATTTCTTTCCATCGTTTTCGTAGGAATTGCATCGCGCTCACCAACCCAACGCACCCCTAATTCAAATCCTCCCCCCTCCGTTGGCCCGAATGTGGTCTTCGGGGGGAGCACGACGCCATGCACCGAGCCAGCATGGGCGCACCAAAACGCCAAAGCCATTGCCCAGAAATGCGAAAAACCCTGGGAAAACCAGGGTTTTGCAGCGGAGAGGACAGGATTCGAACCTGCGGTAGGGAGTTAACCCTACGCCGAATTAGCAATCCGGTGCTTTAGACCACTCAGCCACCTCTCCAATTCGCTCCGCTCCCCGCCACTTTGGACGCCTAGCGGAATCAGAACAGGCTTTCTCGCCCGCTCCTAGATGCCAGTGTGCCACATTTTCCCCATTTTGCAAGACAGGAATCCCCCCCGTGCCCCGTCACCCCGAGATTCCCCAAATTACCGGATCTCCCCGTCGACAACGCCAAAGCCTCTCCAGAATCCTCTAGCGTCGGGCGAACCCCCCTTGGTATGGTTCCCGGCAACTCCGAGTTTCAGCCTCGGAACAACCTCGAAGGAATCGCGCGGTGCCGGTGCCACTCAACCCAAAACGCAATCAACCCACGCTATGGATTCTGATGGCGGGCTGCCTGTATGCCACCTCGGTGGGATGTACGGACGGCCCCTTCTTCCAAATGAAGAAGCTGAATCCGTACATCCAGTCGCAATGGCGCAAAGATCGCGAAAAAGCCGTCGTCTACTCCCAACGCGTCGATGAAATGCGATTGCTGCGGAAACAAATCGCTCGCATGTCTCCCGACGATCAATCGAAGTGGATCCAATCCCTTTCGAAAATCCTTAGGGAAGAAACCAGTCCGGAACTCCGACGCGAAGCGGTCCTCGTCCTCCAACAAACGATGGAACGCCAAGATGCCGTGAACGCCGTGACTCCCATGATTCAAGACGAAAACGAAAAAGTTCGCTTGACGGTAGCTCAAACTCTCGGAACGCGATCCAATCCCGAAGCGGCATCCGCACTCATGCTCATGGCCAAATCCGACCGCAGTCGCGTCGTGCAATTGGCCGCGATCGAGTCGCTCGGAAAACACCCCAGCAACGATGTCCAGCAATTCCTCGCCAGCAAACTGGAAGACCGCAGTCCCGCGATGCAATACCAAGCGTCGTTGGCCCTCAAAAAAGTGACCGGCCGAAACTACGGCGGAGACATTGATGCGTGGAAACGCTACCTGGCCGGTGAAGACGTGCCGGAAACCAGACCCAGCCTGGCCGACTCCATGAAATCGATCCTCCCCACGTGGAGATGACAGCATTTCGACCTTGCGGAAAATTCCGATTTTAATCTCTGTATCCGCCAATTGAAGGTCGCCGATAGACAACTGGGTATCCCAGCATTCCCCGATCGCTAACTCCACGATTCGCCATGCGGTTCTGTCCCCTTCGTCGACTTGGATTGACCGCAGTTTCGATCGCGGTCAGCATCATTCTGGCAACAACCTCGTCGTCGCAGAGCTGCGGGCAAGACAACCCGCTCCGCCTGACTCCGCCTACGGACTCGTCCGCGAAGAATCTGAATGACGCGAACGCTCGCGACGCGAACGCTCGTGACGAGGGCTCGGAAGATGCGGGCTCGGAAGATGCGGTCTCGGAAGATGCGGGCTCGGAAGATGCGGGCTCGGAAGATGCGGGCTCGGAAGATGCGGGCCAGCGTTCGGAGCGACAACTCGCGGAACGGATCGCCTCGATTTGTGGGCAACACGTCGGTCCGTGGCTTCAGTGGCTGACGCTGGCGGCCCACAGGCCGGATGCCGATCCGATCGCGCTGCAAGAGTCCGAATCCGTGAACCGGATCATCGAGATTCCTGAGTCGACGCTCCAGGCGATTGAAACTCAAGAGCAAGCCGATCGTCGCGACGAAGCCCAAGGGGTCTGCGGGGCGGACGAGGAGAAGGGAAGTTTGGAAATAACGAACGACTCCGAAACGGATGCGTCATCCGAAGGGGCGGCCGATTCCATGAGGATCGGCGAGTCCGACAGCGATCCGATCGCGATTGAGATCGCGGAACCGGCGGCACCCTCGGCGATCGTCTCTCGCGAATCCTCCGGGCGCAACGTGCGTACCCCTCGGCAACTCAAGGAAATTGACGATCCCGAGTCGGCACCGCGCAACCTCTCGGAATCGATGAAGTCCAAGATTGAGGAGGCGAAATCCAAACGCAACCTCAAGTCGTCCGATGAGGACATGCGCGATTATCTGGCCCAGGAAGAGCCGACGGCCGACAGCGTGCGCAATTCCATGAACGACCAACTGCAGGGGGTCGATGCCGACCGAGCTGCCAAGCCCGAAGTCCAGGATGCTCTGGGGGATGGGATTACCCGCGCTCCACCCAAGTCATCCTCCAAGCCCGATCGATTGAGGACCGACATTCCCGCGACGACGCAGCAACGACTGCAGCGCATCCAAGCGTGCCTCGACCATTACTTGCGGAATCCCGAAACGACGACATCGCGTTCGCCATGGGCGGTGATGCACGCGCTGTTGCCCTATGGCGCGGATTACGAACTCATCGGCACCAACGGCCGCGTGAACGCGATCGGATGGATGTGCCACAACGGGCTTTGCCGAACCCAACGGATCTTCACGCCGCGAGGCGATTCCTTTGTGCCGAACGTCGGAGGAGGAGTGCAAGGGCACCAAGGTCAGTTCCTCGCCATCCTTGCCCAATGCCAGGTGCCCTTGGACTACCCCATTCAAATCGGCTCCAAGAAGTTCACGGTGGAAGACCTCGTGCGGTATGAGATGGCGACCTGCAAAGAGAGATCGGAGCTGACCTTCAAACTGATCGGATTGTCGTACTACGTCGATGCCGACAAGCAGTGGCGTTCGAACGACGGCAAGGTATGGAACCTGGAGAAACTCGTGCGCGAGGAATTGGCTCAACCGGTTATCGGTTCCGCCTGTGGCGGAACGCACCGTCTGATGGGATTATCGTTCTCGTTGCGTCAGCGCGAGTTGCAAGGCAAGCCGATCAACGGCCAGTTTGCTCGCGCGGCGCAGTTCATCAACGAGTATGTTCGCTACACGTGGCAACTCCAGAACCCGGACGGCAGCTTCAGCACGAACTGGTATCAAGGTCGAGCCAATGAACCGAACGAAGAGCGCAAAGTTCAGACCTCGGGGCACATGCTCGAGTGGTTGATGTTCACGGTCTCCGACGAGGAACTGACCAGCGCGCGGGTCGAGAAGGCTGTCGATTTTCTTCTGAGCAAGATCCACGATCGCCGCGAGCACAAGTGGCCGATTGGCCCCCGAGGGCACGCCACCCGCGCTCTGGCCCTGTACAACCTGAGAATCGAGGCGCTGCTCGAGCAGCGGTCGGGGGGTCTCGCGGACTCGGTGGCCAAAGTCCGTGTACCGCTGCTGGACCCGGCCAAAACCACCTTCACCACGCCTCCCCCGGCTGCGAGCGTTCGCCCGCCGCAAGCCGCGCCCCCAGGGCGGCCAGCCAACCCGCCGGCCAAGCGTTCCACCAGCCAACCCAATCGGCGGGTTCGGGGCTGATCCACCCCGTATCCGACAGCAAACGTTGCCATTTGCCGTTGGCTTGAGTAACCTGGAGGGAGATTGGTCTGTCCGATAAATCCCCCGGCTCACTCACGGATCCGCCTGCATGTTCACGATCATTTCCTACCTTTGGATCCTCTTCATCCTCACCGTCCTGATTCTGCCAATCGTCATCGGTTTGATGTCGCGTCCCAAGCGGATGAAGGCCAGCGCATCGGAACCTCAGGTCGCTGGCTTGGACGGCGACCCTTCGGAAGCACCCGTGCTGGACTTCGGCGACGAACTTGCAGACATGGAATCGAAATCCTAGTCTCCGCCGGTCTCGATGCGTTCGGCGATCCGTAGTTTGGCAGAGCGACTGCGGGGGTTCGCGTCCACTTCCGCAGGACTGGCGACAATCGGCTTTTTGGTGACCACCCGCAGCAGCGCATGCTCGCGCATCGCATGCTTCACAATCCGATCCTCCAGGGAATGGAACGAGATCACGACGAGACGCCCACCTACCGCAAGACATTGCGGTAGCGTCTTCATCGCCTCTTCGACGTGCTCAAGTTCCCGATTCACGGCGATGCGCAAGGCCTGAAAGGTGCGCGTCGCGCTGTCGACGCGACCATGAATCCGTCCCGGTACCGCGCGATGGATCAGATCCGCGAGTTGCTTGGAAGTCTCGATCGGCTCCGTTCTGCGCCGTTCAACAATCGCCCTTGCGATCCGCCGCGAAAACCGCTCCTCGCCATAGAGGTAGATGGCATCGGCAATCTCTTTCTCACCCTTGAATCGCAGGAAATCCGCGGCGCTCAAACCCGATTCGGGATTGAAACGCAGGTCCAATGGACTGTCCATCCGAAAGGAAAACCCTCGCTCCGCGTCCTGAAGTTGATCGCTCGACAACCCCAAATCCAGAAGGATACCGTTCACGCCCGCCAACCCCACCTCGGCGAGAACTCGCGGCAACGCGCAATACGAATCCGCACAGAGGATCCAACGGCAATGGTGCTGCGAGCGCAACGACCATCCGACGCCAGTCCTTTGGGCCGGAACGCCCAGTTCCGCTTCCAATGCGGGAAGGATGCGATCGATGACGCTCGGGTCGCGATCGAAGGCAATCAATGTTTCGTCAGGTTGCAGACAGGACGCCATGCGTCTGGCATGACCCGCACCACCAAGGGTTCCATCCACCAAGACCCGCGGCGCGCCCGCACGTGCGCCGGGTCGGAGCGGCGCTTCGAGACCCAGTCCCTCCAACACCGGATCGACCAGGACAGGGACATGGACTGTGGGAGAGTTCACACCATTTGCCAAGAAAAAAAAGAGCCGGCCGGGAAGAGCATCTCACCAGACCATCGCAGCATGCACCCTGATATTCCTTTCAATGCGCCGTGCTGGGTCGAACCGAAAAACCTTCCATGGTTAGGGAGGTTTTCGCAGTTCAAGGTTGGAGCTGTGTGTGATCATGGAGGGCAATCGATCTATGCTTCTCGATCGATTTGCGTCTGAGCCCGTGGCCGCGAGGCTCAAACCACCCTGAATCCATCCCTCACACATCGCTTCGATGGCGGGAAACGCCGCACTCACCGACCGGCTAGGATCGTCCGAATTGCGACAGATTCTACGATATCCGATCCCCCCCAACTTTGGCTACCTTCTTTTCCTCGTTCTCACCCCGGAATGTCTGGACTTTTCCGCGATTTGATAGCATGATGCGACCGGTCGGCACCGCACCCCGACAACGACGGCCCGACCTAACCTTCTAGTCTTTCGAGGCTTACGACGAACTAGCAATGACCTTCCACGACCTGGCCGCATTAATCTTTTTAATCATTTGCCTTGCTTCTGTTGGTATGTACGGCGGCTGGTTGTTCGTCCAGACGGATCGGTACAGCGTGTCGGAGCGTTGTCAGTACTTGCCTGTTTACGTGGTTTCGCGGTTGCTGTGGCGTGTTCAAATCGAGTGGTCGCCGGATTACGCGGACGGGGATCGGCGTGACTTGTTGTTGTCGGATCGGATGCGAGGCGGCGCGGTTTTGGTGGCGAATCACTGCAGCTCGATGGATCCGATGTTTGTTCAGTTGTGTGCGGGTCGGCGTGTGCATTGGATGGTGACGAGCCTGTACTTTGGAAAGCCCGTCATCGGCGGGTTGCTGCGATGGTTTGAAGCGATTCCGACGCATCGGAGCGGGATCGATACCGCATCGACCAAGCATGCGATTGCGTTGGCCCGCGGCGGACGGTTCGTGGGGATGTTTCCGGAAGGCCGAATCAATCGAACGGGCCAACCGTTGATGACGATTCGTCCAGGGGCCGCGTTGGTTGCGATTCGGGCCAAGGTGCCGATTGTTCCGATTTGGATCGAGGGAGCGCCGATTGGACCATCGATATTCAGCGCGTTGTTTCGCTCTGCGACGATTCGTGTGTTGGTGGAGAAGCCGGACGATTGGGGATTGCTGGCCGCGGCGGAGGGAGGAAGGTCTGATCGATCGATTGCCGAGGCGTGGGCGGCGCGGGTGATGCGGCAGCTGGTGATTCGTTCGGGCCGATCGATCGAGGAAGTTCCGTTGGCGGGTAGCCGTTGGGTTGAGGAAGGGGCTTGATTAGAATCAAGCGCTTCGATGGGGACATCAGGGGATCGGAAAGGGCGAGACAACATGAGAAAACGAAGTGCTTGCGGTGCGATGGGTAGGACCGAACCGGCTCTCGGCGTGGTTCTGGGGATGCTCGCTCTGTTTCTCGTTTCGATTTCGCACAGCCACGGCCAGGATTCACCGCCAGCCCCGTCGCTAGCGGCTCCGGTGTTCGAGAATGGCGAAGCCCAAGTCGTGGCTGCGTTCAAGTCGGACTGGATCGAGCACGATTTGTTCGTTGAGACGGAGTTCGACTCCGATGCCGACGGCAAATTCGATCGGATGCATGTCAGCGTAACGCGTCCCCAGGCGACGGGGACCGAGGGGCTGAAGGTGCCGGTGATCTATCAATCGAGCCCGTACTACGCGGGAATGGGATCGACCTCCGAAGAGCACATGTGGAGTCCGCGTCAAAACCTGAATTCCCACCCGCCCAAGCATGAGAATCCCCCTGCGATCGCGCAAACCGCAAAGCGTCCGCGGTTATCGGGAGAGCATCTCGGTGAATGGGTGCCGCGAGGTTTCGCGGTGGTGCATTCCTCATCGCCCGGCACGGGGCTGTCTCAGGGGTGTCCGACGGTGGGTGGCATCAACGAGTCGCTCGCTCCCAAGGCGGTCATCGACTGGCTTAATGGCCGGGCTCGCGGCTTCACGAGTGTCGATGGCGATGAGTTGGTGGATGCGACATGGGCTACGGGCAAGGTCGGGATGATCGGCACCTCGTACAACGGAACGTTGTGCCTCGCGGCCGCGACGACGGGGGTGGAAGGTCTCGAGTGCATTGTGCCGATTGCTCCGAATACATCGTACTACCATTACTACCGATCGAATGGCTTGGTCCGTCATCCCGGGGGATACATGGGCGAGGACATCGACGTGCTCTACAACTTCATCCATTCGGGCTATGAAGACAAACGCAACTACTGCGATTGCAAAGTGCGCGACGAAGGAATGCTCAAGGAGTTCGATCGCACCAATGGCGACTACAACGCATTCTGGGCCAGCCGCGATTATCTGAATCAACTCGATCGAATGCGAGCTGCGATGTTGATGGCCCACGGTTTCAACGATTGGAATGTGATGCCCGAGCACAGCTACCGCATCTACAAGGCGTGCAAAGAGAAAGGACTGCCCTGCAAGATCTATTACCATCAAGGAGGGCACGGGGGCCAGCCCCCGCTGCATTTGCTCAATCGCTGGTTCTCTCATTATCTGTATGGCGTCGCCAACGGCGTGGAGAACGAGCCTCGGGCTTGGATTACTCGCGAGGGCAAGCGAGCTAGCCGCCCCGAAACCTACGACGACTATCCCAATCCAGCCGCCAACGATGTCACCTTTGCCCCTCAGCCGGGCGGACGCCGCTTGGGGCGTCTGGTTCCTGCCGACACCCTTGGTCTGAACGATGCGCACGCATCGGCGCAGGATCGATTCGAAGAGATCATCGACAATTTTTCGTTCAGTGCGCCGCAGTTGTTGCAGGCCGAGTGGAGCAATCATCGGCTGCTGTATGCGACTCCGATCTTGAAGGAGCCGCTGCATCTGTCGGGGGTGTCCAAGATCACGGTGCGATTGGCCTGCGATCGACCGTCGGCGTGCTTGTCGATCTGGCTGGTGTCGCTCCCATGGACTGGGAGCGAGCGGATCACCGACGATGTGATCACGCGCGGCTGGGCCGACCCGTCCAACGCTCAGTCGATCCGCTCGGAAACCCCGCTGAGTCCCGGCGAGTTTCGAGACGTGACGTTTGAATTGCAACCGGACGATCAAGTGATCGCGGCTGGGGAACAGATCGGGCTCATGATTTTTTCCAGCGATCGGGACTTTACGTTGTGGCCGGAACCGGGGACGCGAATTCTCGTGGATTTGTCGGGAACTCGACTGACGCTCCCCATTGTCGGCGGTGCCGATGCCCTGCATGCGGCGACCGCGGAATAGCTTGCAAGGGACGATTGCTTGCAACCGCCGGGGAGTCTCTTGCCCCGATTTTCGCCTTGCCAAATTGGGGCTCTATAGGCGACACTAGTGGACTTGCCTTTTGCGCACCCTAACGGATTGATTGACGGAATGACGAGTTTGGCACAATTGGATCCGCCCAAAGCAAGCGGCTTGGTCGTCCACATCCTGAGCAGCATCGCCCAATTGGAAAAGAAATTCCGTCCTCAGCAATTGCTGATGTCCCGGTATTTTGCCTCCGAGGATCTACCGCGACTGAAGCGGTCGGAATCCGTTTTGAATTGGCTATTCGAGCTCGAGGGTGTCTCGCCGATTCGAGGTCAATTCACGACGAGCGTGGCGATTGAACTGGATCCCAAGCAGTTGCCGCATCTGGACGACATCACCTCGTCGCGCGTCATCCGCGGGATCACGATGAACTGCTCGTGCACCGAAGCGGTCAAACCGTGCGTCCATCAGATCTACTGCTTGAATTATCTGCGTCGCCAGTTGAGCCAGCGTTCGCCATCGGCTGCGGTCGAATGGATGTTGAGCTGTGTTACCGACGGACGTTTGGCGGGGCGCAAGCTGGTGGAATCGTTGACCTACCTGAAGACCGACGAGGCGCCTCCTGAAACGGACGACGGCGACGACGAGCCAACGCGCTTGCAGCGCATTCAATGGCGTCTGAATATCACCAACTACGGTTGCCAGATCCATGCTTATTTGCAAACGTCGCGCAAGCGCGGCGGATGGAATAAAGGTCGGTTGATCCGCGAGAACTTCGAAGCGATCCCTGAGGAAGCGTTGGGGTTTGGAGCCGACAAGATGCTGGTGCTGCTGTTGCAGTCCGCGGAGGATTCCTATCGCGGTCAAACCCCGCGAATGATCCGGGAGTGCCTGCGGATGATGATCGATCATCCTCATGTGACCCTCGACGACGCCGCGCAGACTCCCGTTCGGATCCGGGAAGTACCCATCGAAATCCGCCTCGAGTCGGAGGGGGAGGTTTTCAAGCCGATGGTTTACCAGTCCGACGCATTGATCGAAGGGGTGCAGGATCAACCGGGCCTGTTTCTCGGCAACATCAACAATCGCGAGTCGCTCCTGTTGCGGCTCGATCGGGAACGTCAAACGCTGTGGATGAGCACGCTCGAGCAGCGCATCCTTCGATTGATCAACGATCTGAGCGCAGCGGAACGCCGGGAAGCGGTCCTGGATCGAGAAGCCGCAGAGTATTTCGCGGACTTGATCATCCAAGTCGCAACGCCGCGACGCATCGAAGTTCAGTTGCCCGAATCGTTGGCAGGTCCCGAGCATCCCTTGGATCCAAAGATCGAACTGCACTTGTCGCCGCGCGGCAAAGAGATGATGCAGGTTGCGCTGCGCGTCGCTTGCGATTCCGTCTCGGAGCAACCGATCCCGGGAGTGGAGCCAGAACGGCTTCGAATTGCGACCGCTGCAGGAAGATTTCAATTGCTGCGAGCCCTCGACGAAGAAGCGTCGCGAGCCGATGAAATCGCCGAGCAGTTGCAGTTGAATATGCTGCTGTACGACGGCACTTACACGTGGATCGCGCAGACGCCGGACGAAGCGCTCGACCTGTTGCAACGCATTGAACGCTTGGGGGATGCCGCGCCCACGGTCTGCTGGCCCAAAAGCCTGCCGATGCAAGTCATCGGCGAGATCACGCCGCAGCGATTGCAAGTTCGATTGTCCAGCGGCCGCGATTGGTTTGGCGTCGATGGAATCGCCAACTTGGATGGTCTGGAGATTCCACTTTCGGAATTGCTCGCCGCCCTTCGCCAAGGCCGTCGCTTTGTCCCCTTGGGCGATGGGCAGTTCGCCCTCATCTCCGATGCGTTGCGGCAACGTTTGGGTGCGATCGACGACGTATCGATCGGTGACGCGGGCCAGATTCGCGTCTCCAAGGCCGGCACTGCCGTGATTGAGGAAGCCCTCGGCAGCGATATCACTTACGAAGCCGATCATTCGTGGAAAGAGGCCCTCGCCCGTTTGGCCAGCGCCAAGCATTTGCAACCGACCGTTCCGACGAACTTGATGGCGGATTTGCGAGCCTATCAGCAATCGGGCTATGGATGGCTTGCTCGTCTGGCGCACTGGGGAATCGGCGGTGTGCTCGCCGACGACATGGGTCTTGGAAAAACGGTTCAAGCGCTGGGTATCCTGCTCGACCGCGCCAAAAATGGAGCGGCCCTCATCATCGCCCCCACCAGCGTCGGGACGAACTGGCAACGGGAAACCGAACGCTTCGCCCCCAGTCTCCGACCGCTGCTTTACCGCGAACATGATCGTCAAGCCTTGATCGATGCGGCAGGTCCCGGCGACCTGATCATCACCAGCTATCAACTCCTGCAACGCGACATCGAGCGATTCACGCAGCGCGCATGGAACACGCTGGTCCTCGACGAAGCCCAATTCATCAAGAACTTTCAAACCAAGACAGCCCAGGCTGTGCGCCAGATTCAAGCCGACTGGCATCTCGCGCTTTCCGGTACCCCCCTCGAAAACCACCTGGGAGAGTTGTGGAGCCTCATGCGTACCGTAAGCCCGGGTCTGCTCGGATCCTGGGACCGATTCCGAAAAAATTTCGCCGAGCCGATCGAACGGCATAACAAGAAGGAGCGTCTCCAAGCCCTCGGCCGCGTTGTCCGTCCCTTCATCCTTCGGCGCACCAAGCGCGAGGTCCTCTCCGAACTGCCGGAGCGAACCGAGGTCGTCCTGTTGGCCGATCTGTCCGAAAACGAACGCAAGAAATACGATGCGGCTCGGTTGGCAGCACTCTCCGAATTGACCCAAGGGGACGGAAACAACGATCCACAAATGCGGATCAAGGTCCTGGCATGGCTGACGCGCCTTCGTCAATTGGCGTGCCATCCTCGGCTGGTCGACAAGCGGTGGGACAAGTCCTCCGCCAAATTGGACTTGTTTATGGAAGTGGTCGACGAACTTCGCGAGGGAGAACATCGCGCCCTGGTCTTCAGCCAATTCGTACAGCACTTGTCCCTGCTGCGGGAATCGCTCGACAAGGCCGGCATTTCTTACCAATATCTCGATGGCGCCACCCCCGCGGCCAAACGGCAAGAAGCGGTCGATCGATTTCAAGACGGCGAGGGCGATCTCTTCTTGATCTCCTTGAAAGCGGGAGGTACCGGATTGAATTTGACCGCCGCCGATTACGTGATCCATATGGACCCTTGGTGGAACCCCGCCGTCGAAGACCAAGCGACCGACCGAGCGCATCGCTTGGGCCAGCAGCGCGCAGTCACGGTCTATCGATTGGTCGCCAAGGATACGATCGAGCAGCAAATTCTCGCCTTGCATGAAGACAAGCGGGAACTGATCAGCGGTGTGCTCGACGGAGCGGATCGCGCAGGTCGCATGAGCACCGATGAATTGATCTCGCTGATTCGACTGAGCCAGATCGAGGGGGCGTAGGAAGCACAAGGCAGCGGGGAGTATGGCGTTGGGTCCCGTAACCCGCGTTCGCCGGTCTCGTTATACTGGAACTCTGCACGCGATGCGGACAGCAAGGCGTTTCCTACCCCATCGATCCTCCCTCTTGCCACGGTGCCTCCACCATGTCTTCACGATCCTTCACGCTTTTGGTTGCCTGGTTCTCCTGTCTGCTTACGAGTTCCGTCACGGGGTCGGCGCAGGATGCGACGAGCGATCCTCGGACGGTGGAGTGGGCATGGACACCTGAGGAAGCGAGTCGCGCGGGGGAAGGCTTCTGGCCCCAATACCGCGGGCCGCGCGGCGACGGGATCGCAGCGCCCAATGCCGATCCCCCGGTGAAGTGGAGCGAATCGGAGAATGTTCGCTGGCGCACCAATCTCCAGGGGAAAGCGTGGTCGTCACCGATCCTTTGGGGCGATCGCATCTGGCTGACCAATGCCACGACCGATGGCTTGTCGATGTCGGTGCTGGCCATCAACCGGCATACGGGCGAGATCGAAATCGATCGCGTCGTCTTTACCAACGACACGACGCAAAAAGATTACCACGAGTTCAATTCTTACGCGTCCCCCACGCCGATCTGCGATTCTCAGCATATCTACGTCTCGTTCGGTGCGTACGGCACCGCCGCGCTCGATGCACGCGATGGAAAGACCCTTTGGCAGCGTCGCGATCTCCCGTGCAATCATTATCGCGGAGCGGGTGCGAGCCCCATTCTGTTCCGCGATTTGCTGATCTTCAGCATGGATGGCTTCGACTATCAGTACTTGGTCGCGCTCAACAAGCAGACCGGGGAGACCGTCTGGAAAGTCGATCGCGATATCGATTACGGAACCAACGACGGGGACTGGAAAAAATCCTACGGTACGCCGCACGTCATCGACGTTCGAGGGCAGTTGCAACTGGTCAGCCCTGCTGCGAAAGCGGTTTTGGCCTACGAACCCGATACCGGCAAGGAACTGTGGCGCGTGCGTTACGAAGAACACTCCAACGCCGGTCGCCCTCTGTTCGACGGAAAGAATGTCTTGCTGAGTTCCGGTTTCAGCAAAGCCCGCATGCTGGCGATCGACCCGACCGGCCAAGGGGACTTGACCGATTCGCATGTGCGATGGCAGGCGACGAGGGCGATCGGATGCAAACCGTCGCCGGTCTTGCTCGATGGCAAGTTGTGCACGATCGAGGATCGGGGCGTGGTCACCGCCTTGGATCCAGCGACGGGAGATGTCTTATGGCAGAAAAGGCTTGGTGGCGATTTCAGCAGTTCGCCGATCGTCGCCAATCGTCGGCTGTATTGCTTCGATGAGCACGGCAAGAGCCATGTCCTCGATGGGGCTGGGAATATCCTCGCTGAGAATACGCTCGATGCAGGTTGCATGGCTTCGCCCGCCGCGGTCGGCAACGATCTCATCGTCCGAACCCGAACGAGCCTCTACTGCTTGCGCAACGCGGCCGCCCAGTGATCCGGATAGCGATAGTGGTCTGGCTACGGATAGAGAAAATCGATCGCGTCTCGAACGCAGCGTGAATCCTGCATGAGAAATGCGTGAAACACGGGATGGGTGATGAATTCCTCCATCCCCTCAAGCTTGGCCTCTTCGACGGTCACGATGCTGTCATTCGGTCCATGGAGCCAGGGGTTCTGGATGCGTTGCTGCGAGATGTCCCCCGCGATCACGCAGAACGGACAGGGGGGCACACCCAGACTGGCTTGAAAGTGGTTCCATTGAGGTCCCAATTGCATCCCCGAAGTTCCCGTGACGATCTCGAAGAGACCGAGCTGCGAGAGTTTCTTGGCAAACGAGGAACCTTGATTGGGCGGCCCGAGCATCACAGTTCGATCGAGTCGATCGAGAATGCCGTGGGGATCCCCTTCGGCTTGCCACTGCGAGATTGCGAGTCGAAGGACGATGTTGCCCAGGCTGTGGCCAACGGCTTTCCAACGCGGTTTTCCCGGGAGGTGCTCCATCATTTCGCGAAATGCAGCGGCGTGCGCGGCGACGGAATCGCGGCTGCTGGCGTAATTGAAGGAAACGACTTCAGGCGCTGGATCGCATCGTTCACGGATCTCGGTGGCCAACGGCTTCATGCACGCGGAGGTGCGCATCAACCCGTGCAAAAGAATAACCACTTCGGTTGGCGAGTCCGCGTTCGAATCGCTCTCGCGTTGAATGCGGCTCAATGCATCGATGACTTCCTGCTTCGTCCCCCACGCCCGGCGAACGGATTTCGGGTCGATCAAACGCCAGTGGCCAAGCGTATTGCTGTACTGAACGCGCCAGCCGTACCAATAGCGATGATCGGTCCACAATTGCTTGCCTCCGAGTGTCGGCAGAGCCAAATTCCATTTTCCCAAGGAATCCTCCTCATCCGATTGAATTTGCGCCCAGGCGTTTCCATGCATGAGGCACACCCAAGCGATGATGGTTCGAAAAAAAGAGTTCCAGTGCGCGACCATGCTCATGGATCGTTTCGTGAAATTTTACTCGGAAGGTTCAAATGCTCCGGCGCCGAACAACCAAGTGATGTCCCTTGACCGCCACCACTTCGATCGGCGAACCTTCGTCGAGCCAGGCGTGTTCCGTCACGACATCGACCACATGGTCGCCGATCCGCGCCTTGCCAAACGGATTGCATCGGGTCATCGTCGAACCGTAACTGCCAACGAGCGATCGCCGTTCATCGTCCAAGTCTTCCATCTCGACGAGGAATCGGTCCTCCGTGGGAGGCTGCAACGCGAACCAACGGAAGATCGGAGTCTGGGCTAGCTGTTTGCGGAATGCGATGAGCAGTCCCAGGATGACAAAAAAGACCAATCCGAGCTGTCCCAGACCATGGACCAATCGCTGGGTTTGGTAGGAGTTGGTTGGAAACACATAGGTTTGCCCTGCGAGCAGCAAGCCACCTCCGAGCATGATCAAACCGCAGACCCCAAAGACGCCGAATCCCGGGAGGATGAACAACTCGACAACCAGGCATCCGACACCGCCGAGAATCAGCAGGATCTCGAGCCACTCGACCGTCCCATGAAACATATTGAGCCAGAAGAACAGCAGGAAGCATACAACCGCGATCGCTCCCGGGACACCGACGCCGGGTGCGTTGAGTTCCGCAGCCAGGCACATCAGTCCCACCATGAACAGGAACATCGACAGCCATCGCTGGGAAGCGATCCATTCGACGATTTGCTCGGTGGAATTGGTCTGCTTCTCCTCGGGCAACGATTTCAATCCGAATTGATTGGCAACAGCTTCCAACGACGCTTGGCGGTCGGTTGCCAGCCCCAAATCCATCGCCTGCCGGGCAT
>JBKDPB010000226.1:0-20626 GCA_046342615.1 Planctomycetota bacterium
GTGTAGGAGAATCCGCCTTGCAGAAGCCCCAAGCCACCGCCCATCACGAGACCGATAAATGCAGCGAGCATTTTTAACGCCAAAAATACGGTTGCTGCGTTCTCGGAGCGAAGGCCTGCCTCCGATAACCTCTGCCGCAATTTGCTCACCTCTTCGACGGATTTCGGTTGCAAATGTTTTGCGAGCGTCGGTGAGGTTTTCTCAACCAATCGGTTCACAAACTCGGAGGTGGCTTCCTTGCGCGTTTTGACATTCTTTCGAAGCTTGTCATTCAAGATATCCAGGCGCAGCTCTGCTCGAGAGCGCTGGTCTTTCTCGTAGAAATCCAACGCAAACCAGAACAGCGTCATGACGCCGACGAATACACAGATAATCACTACGGCATTCATTCCGCTCACGGCGGACAGAGTCGGCACAAACTGGCTAATCAACGATTCCAGCATGATATTCATTGGATTACTAAACCTTGATATCGATGATCTTCTTGATGGTCCACGCGCCGACCAGTTGCAGCACGATCGTTCCGCCGAGCATCCATTGGCCCATCGGATCCGTGAAAAGTTTCATGACATACTCACGGTTCGTAGAGTACATCATCAGGAACAAACCGGGCGGCAGGGCGAGAAGGACGATTCCCGACAGACGCCCTTCGCCTGTCAACGCCTGGATCTGACCCGCCAAACGAAATCGAGCTCGTATCAGCTGGCTGATCTTCTCGAGAATTTCCGCCAAATCACCCCCGGTTTGCCGCTGCAGGATAACCGCTGTCGCGAAAAACCGAAGGTCGAGGTTGGGGATGCGTTTTGCCATGCTCTCGAGCGACTGCTCGAGGGATACGCCGAGGTTCTGTTCCTCATAGCAACGTCCGAATTCTCGCCCCAGAGGATTCGCAACTTCCTTGGAGATGAGTCCAAAGCCTGCCCCCAAAGAGTGCCCGGCCCTCAGGGATCGGCTGAGCATCTCAAGGGCTTCGGGAAGCTGCGCATTGAATTTGCCCATCCGCCTTTTCCCCTTCCACTTCATGATGAAGATGGGGATGTAGAACAGCAGGCAGCCGGCGACGGGAGCGCAAAGCGGGGATATCGGTGCCAGCAAGCATGCGATGCAACCCAAAACCCCCATGCCGATACAGATCATCGCGAATTTCTCGACCGATAGACGGGAGTCCGCCAGTTCGAGCAGTTGCGCGACGTTGAATTTCGACTCAAACAATTTTTCGACTTGCGTCGACGAAGTGCGAAAACCATCTCGAATGATCGTGTTTTGACCATCGACGACGGCAGCGCCGCGACGGGCCTGCGTCAGGGTTGTTAATCGTGCCTCGACAACCTGATTGGGCTCGGGCCGCAATGCAATAATGACGGCACCGATCAAGGTTGCCACACTGACGCCAACGAATAACGCGATGATATAAACCATGGGACCTACTAAGCCTTCATCATAATGCGTTGACGGAAAGCGCTCGAAGGCAACCGTACCCCTGCGGCTTCGAGTCGCGGCATGAAGCTAGGCCGCACCCCTGTCGCCTCAAAGTAGCCATGAGCCTTGCCGTTCTCGTCTACCCCTTCCTGCACGAAGCGGTAGATGTCTTGAAGAACAACCGTATCCTGTTCCAATCCTTGGACCTCAGTGATGTTCAGAACGCGTCGAGGCCCTCCCTGCAAACGGTTTGCCTGAATGATGATATCGACAGCGCCTGCGATCTGCTGGCGAATGGCTTTCACCGGCAACTCGAATCCAGCCATCATGACCAGCGTCTCCAAACGAGCGATCGCATCGCGCGGCGAATTGGAGTGGACGGTCGTCATCGAACCATCGTGACCCGTGTTCATCGCTTGGAGCATGTCCAAGGTTTCTGGACCTCGACACTCCCCGATGATGATCCGCTCAGGTCGCATACGCAGGGCGTTTCGCACCAAGTCCGTCGCTGTCACTGCCCCGGTCCCTTCGATGTTGGGCGGACGGGTCTCGAGCCGAACGACGTGCTCTTGCTGCAGCTGGAGTTCCGCCGCATCCTCGATCGTGATCACGCGCTGATCGTTCTGAATAAAACTGCTGAGCGTATTGAGCAGCGTGGTCTTTCCCGAACCTGTTCCGCCGCTGATGATCACGTTCAACCGCGCTTTGATGCAACCCTCGAGCAGCATCACCATTTCCGGGGTGAAGGCTTTGAAATTCAGAAGTCCCTCGAGCGCCAGCGGGGTCGATCCAAATCGCCGAATCGAAACCGCTGCTCCATCCAATGCCAGGGGCGGAATGATCGCGTTCACGCGCGAACCATCCTCCAAGCGTGCGTCGACCATCGGACACGTTTCATCGACCCGACGTCCAACCCGCGACACAATGCGGTCGATGATCTGCATCAAGTGCCTGTTGTCCCGAAATTCCACATCGGTCTTCTCGAGTTTCCCGCGACGCTCGACGTAGATATTCTTTGGGCCGTTGATCAGAATGTCGCTGATGGAGGCATCCTTCAGCAGGAACTCCAACGGGCCCAACCCCAGCGTCTCATCGAGTACCTCTTCGACCAGCCGATCGCGCTCGCTGCGGTTGAGGTACGTGTTCTCGGTGTCGCAAAGGTGCTCCACAACCATCCGAATCTCGCGGCGGAACGACTCCCCTTTGAGGTCGCTGACGCGGGACAAGTCCAGCTTGTCCACCAAACGCTGATGGATTCGCCGTTTAGTATTCTCGAATTCATCCTGTTTTGATTGATCGGAACGTTGAGTAATATTCACGTGAGCCAGTACCTTTCCAAAAGTGAATTAGCAACTCAACCGTAGCACCCAACGCACGAACAACCCTACCATGAAATTCGGATTGCGAGCCAGAAACGGTTTATTTTGCCACATCAGCAATCGAGCAAGCCGTGGAGGAGTTCGCTCGGAGAATCGTAAACGACGCGAGCGCCGGTTTCATACAATTCGTCACGCGTGCGAAATCCCCACAATACTCCCATCGCGAAAAAGCCTGCCGCAACCGCAGTTTTCATGTCGGTGTTTGTATCACCCACATAAGCGATACGATCCGCAGGAACGCCAATAGCGTTCGCGATCCACAGGGAACTAGCCGGGTCCGGTTTCTTGGGAAATCGTTCAGAATGGCCTACAACGAACGAAAAAGAGATCGTTGGAAAGAAAAAATCTGCGCACCGCCGAGTAAACGCCTCCGGTTTATTCGACAAAATCGCCATCGGTAACCGTGCACATGTCAAGGAATTTAGGAGCTCAGAAATCCCGTCGTAGGGCTTGGATCTTTTATTCCAATGCTGATCATAATGCCGGTCAAAACTAGCGATGCTCGCGGCCCGCAGCCGCTCGTCGCTTGCGGTCTCGGGCATCAACCTCTCCATCAAGACAGCGACTCCGTCTCCTACCAGCGTGCGATACCGCTCCACCGGCACAACGTGGCGACCGAATTCGACAAGAACCTCGTTGGCAGCATGCGCGATGTCCTCCAAAGAATCGATCAGGGTCCCATCCAGGTCAAAGATGACGGCTCCAAACATGGGTTCACTCGTCCTCCGCGTGATTTCCATCAGCCTCATCCGATTCCTCCAACGCCCCTGCGTCCAACGTCCATTGCCGAATCGCCATGGTGGCGTAGCAGCCTCGAGGCAGCGTAAATCCGAGAACCCAATCGTTCCGTTCGAGCGCATCGTCGGCGGTTTCCCAACTCCAACTCAACTCCTCGGGAACCAGTCGCACCGATCGCATTCCTTTGGAAAAAAAGGTGTCGCGAGGATACTTGAACCGCATCTCGCGCACCGTCATCGACAGCGATTCCAGAACCTTCTCGAGGGCTGGCAGCGTCCCCTCCGGCCACTGATGGATGCGGGCCGAGGGAAGTGGGAGCGAGGTTGAAACGAAATCGTCCCATTCCGTTGCCATCTCGCCATTCAGTCGTGCGGGCACCGCCAACCCCCCGCTTCTCGATGGCATTCGATTCACCCATGGCCCCCCCAAACGTTCCTCGATCAAACTCGACAACCACCGATTCCAAACCCAACTTTGAAAAGCCGCGGCATAAATCCCTCGGAGATCTTGTCGCACCAAAGCCAAAGCTCGCTTAAAGTCCGTGGGATGATCGACCAAGTACGTCACCACGCTCCTGCGATGCGATCGATCCAATTCCTTCTTGCAGTTCTCCCAGTCCCCCCAACGATTTCGGAGAATCTCCTTTTGAACCTTTTCTCTCGGCCGATCGTGCGAGTTGGGTTCCGCCAACGCGAGATAGAGAGCCCGCTCGTAATTCCCTTTGCACCAGGCAGCTCCGATCAGATCACCCGACACGCCGATCGACCCAAAACGCTGATCGTCGAAGTAGTTTACCAGCCCATGCGAATGCGTTACGGCAATCCGCGATTCAAACTCGCTTCGCTGCGAGCGATTCAGCCCCCGCAGGCGGATACGGAAACGATTGCCTCGAATATCGGAAGCGACAAACGGCCTCGCGACCTGACCAAGATATTCCAACTGGAATGAACGTTCCTCGATTCCGCTGCGCGGCCCTCCTCGAATAGAAACGTGCTGGGTCGTTACGGCATGGCGATCCTTCAAACCTCCGTAGGAAAGCGCGTGCCGCGGCAGATTCCATTGATGCAGAATCTCCTGCACCGCCTCGGGCGTTCCGATACCCTTCTTCCGCAACGAGTACAACGCGTGTGCACCGCCACTGCATCGAACATCGGTTAACTCATCGACGCAAAAGTCCTCCGGCGCACTCTTCAGTTTCATGGACTTTCGCGACCTTTCTCCGTCATCCTCGAAGCCCGCAAGCACTCTGGGCGCGCCGGAGCACGTCCGATGCAACCTCGCGCGCTCGGCGGGCTCCTCCCTCCAAAGCTTCGTTTACCCGCTTTTCGTCCTGAACAAGCTGGATTCGTTTCTGTCTCAGCGGCTCCAAAAACACATCTGCCGCATCCGAAAGTCGCTTCTTGATTTCACCGTAGCCAAACCCTCCCCGCAAATACATCGCTCGAACTTCCTCGCGCTGTTCGGTCGTCGCGAACAACGAGTACAACTGATACAAATGATCGGTATCCGGATCCTTGGCCTCCTCCATCGGCCGAGAGTCCGTACTGATCCGCATAATCTTTTTTCGTAGATCTTTGGGGTCGTCGAACATCGCCAACGTATTGTCATAACTCTTGCTCATCTTCTGACCATCGGTGCCGGGAACCTTGGCGGTCTCCTGCAGCACCCGAGCAGAAGGGATCACGAACGTATCCCCATAATGATGGTTGAAACTCCCTGCCAAGTCGCGGCTCACCTCGATGTGCTGGATCTGATCCTCTCCAACCGGAACGCACTGGGAATCGTAGGCGAGGATGTCGGCAGCCATCAGAACCGGATACGTAAACAAACCGGCGTCCGCCTTGATGCCTCGCGACATTTTATCCTTGTACGCAACGCAACGCTCCAGCAGCCCCATGGGTGTCCCGGTCATCAGCAACCAATAGAGCTCCGAAACCTCGGGGACATGCGATTGCACGAACAACGTCGCCCGCGAAGGATCCAACCCCAAAGCCAACAAATCGAGCGCCGCGTCTCGCACATTGGCCTTCAACACGGCGGGATCGCGGATTGTCGTGAGCGCATGCAAATCGGCGATGAAATAGAAGCCATCATTCTCATATTGCAATTCGATGTACTGTTTGATCGCTCCGAAGTAATTGCCCCAGTGAAAGCGACCCGTGGGCTGAATTCCGCTCAATACGCGCATAATGGAATCGTAAAACTAGTGAGATTGGAGTTGCAATGTGCCGACAACGTCCCGGACCTGGTCTTTCCCCAACGCGCGAATTGCTTCGGGCAGAGCGTCCAGAACCTGTGTGGAGACGGTTGGATTGTAGTAGTTGGCTGTCCCAATCTGCACCGCAGATGCTCCGGCAACCAGAAATTCCATGACATCGTCGATCGTCGCGATCCCGCCGACACCGACAATCGGAATATCGACGCTTCGAGCCACCTGATACACGCATCGCAGCGCGATCGGTTTAATCGCGGGCCCACTTAACCCACCGACAATATTCGCCAACATCGGCTTTCGTTTGCGCCAATCGATGGCCATGCCCAATACGGTGTTGATACAGGTGACCGCATCTGCCCCACCCTGCTGCGCGGCTTTCGCAATCGAAGCGATGCTGGTCACGTTCGGGGTCAACTTGGTGAGGATCGGACAGTCGATCACTTTGCGTACCCCCGAAACCACGCGCTCGCATGCGGCTGGATCGGTACCGAAGTCGATCCCTCCTGAAACATTCGGGCATGAGATGTTGAGTTCGACGGCGAACAAGCCGAGAGGAGACAGCCGCTCCGCCAAGGAAACAAAATCTTCCTCGGATTTTCCTGCGATGCTGACGATAATGTCGGCGTTGAGTTCCTTCAGGTATGGCCAATGGTGATCGATGAAGTAGTCGATGCCATCGTTATCGAGCCCGATCGCGTTCAAAAGTCCGGCCGATGTCTCCACCGTTCGCCACGGGGCATTTCCAGGTCGGGCGTTTCGAGTGATGGTCTTGGGCAAAATCCCACCGAGCCGCGATAGGTCCACGATCTCGGACATTTCTCGCGCATAGCCGAACGTGCCGCTGGCAACGAGGATCGGATTCTTGAGTTGCAGTCGCCCTAGGCGGATGCGTAGATCCACCGACGGTTCGATCGATCCAGAGAGGGACGGGGCACTCATTGGAAAGAATGGGAACCCTTGCCAAGTCGTTTTGCGATTGCCTCCACCGGCAAAGGAATCACGGTGGCGTTGGCCATCAGATCGGTCGAAAGAATGTCTTCGGGATTGTCTACTTCGTCCGATGCTTGGTATTGAACGATGTACGCGCCGACCTGAAGATAGTTCTCGTGGAAAACAGGGGGCCAAAAATCTTCGGCGCGATGCGCCAGCGTGCGGGCCAGGAGCCTCGTCGCACGGCCCGAGAATCCGCTCAGAACCATATCCAGGCGCCCCAAGGACTCTCGGAAAATGTAGAACACGAGCGCCGCGTCCTTCCCCTGCGAGGATCCTCCCGCAAACGTCCACTTGCCGTCCGCTTGTTCGTAGTACAAGCCGGGTTCATCGCATTTTTCAGACTTGCTCAACCGCAGACCGGCCGAGCATGCCGGGGGGTGCGGATCGCGATCGCGGTACCGCAAAAAGAATGGCAACGATCGATCGCTGGCCTTGGCAACATCATCCTGCGACACGAATGGCTTGCAGGAAAAAGCGGTTCCCAGGACCAAGTCCACCGCTGGATTGCTTTTGACCGAACCAAGGCAAACCAGGGCTTTATCCCCGTTGATCTCAGAAAAGTCTTGAAATACTTCCTCGGCTCGCGACTGAACATGTTCCAGATTCATGGTCCCCGGGCTCCAAACCAGGGATTGCCGCAAATGCTCGATGTGCGGCACTTCTCCCCCCCCGGTCCTCTTTCCCGAAAGGGCTTTCGCCGTCCCGCCCAACGTGGATACTCCATTGAGAACCTCGCCTGCCAGAACGCTATCGGAGGCGACGATCCAAGCGGTGTCGGCGGTGTCATGATCGGGGGGTTTGCGCACCCCGACGCAAATCTCCAAGCGCGAGCGGCGGGCGAGCAATTCCCAGAAATTCTCTGGGGTAACGGCAAACAAGGCGCCGGGGAGTTCCTCCGCGCGAGCGTACCCATGCTCGATCAGATAATCGCAGAGCCGCGAAAGGGCCTCGAGCGGAATGTACTTGGCCTCGTTCTTGAGCAGTGCCGCAACCTGATGGCGATCCAATCCGGTGTACTCAACGATCGCTTTGATCGTTCCGGGACGCTTGCGGCGATCCGGAGTGTGGCCGAGCAACTCTGCGAGTCGAAAGGCATATCGCATGATGAATCGACAATCTTCCTGGCCGAGGTTCGAAACTCTGCTACCGAAGAAACAACTCCCCGGTCCCAGATACCATACCAAAATTCACTTGGCCGCCGATCCGGCGAGCGTAAATTTTTCGCGCGTAGTCCAGGTTTTCTGCACGATCTACCGGCCCCCCCACCCGCTCTTGAAACGGGGTGGCGGATGCCGTTGAGCGATCGTCCGCTCGCGCCGCGATTTCATCAACAAGGCGAATTCGCCCGTTAGCCCCGCTGGGAAGCCACTTCAGGACGCCTTCGAGCCAACTCACCCCGAGTGACCTTGCAGGCGGAGCGCCGCAAATCGGTTTTCCATCAAAGCCCATGCCCCAAACAGGATGCCGCAGTAACTGAGATCCCCCAAAACCGTCCACTGAAAAAAGGGAATCGCAGCGGTGTAGCATGCCAACAATCCTTGAGGACTGTTCTCGTACACGGTTGAACTCCACCAAACAGCCAAATTGCTCAGCGCAAAAAACAACACCGAGGAGGTCAGCGACAACGCAGCAACCTTGACGGGATTTGTCTTCCCATCCTTGAACAAGAGCCCGAGAGCCCCGGTCAACATCATCAGCAAATAGATCACCCACATTCCCCGGTGAAATCCCCATGACTGGGAGATCCCCATTCGGTACGCGACCTCGATCGCCAAGTCGGAGACCAACATGGCTGCCATCGGGAACAGCAATGCTGAGGATTTCCGTTGGAACCGCATCGCGCCAAACAGTGCCATGGCTGCGATCGGCGCGAAGTTCGGAGGGTGGGGCAACGCTCGTGTGAACGCCGCGAGGGCCAAAAACATCAGAATCGTCGTTGTCCGCATTTTTTGTTCCCTTCCAATTATTCCTGTGGCTTGTAGGCCGGTCCCTGCAAATCGTCGCCCCAACTTCGCAGCGTCAAGTATCCGATCCTCCGCTTGGCAGCTAAATCCTTGGCTGCCTGGGGCCAGTAACTGGGCAACGGAGCGCTGCTCAGATTCGCTGACTCCACGTGACCATCCATGAAACATACCATGGCGAGATCCCCCGTATGCCTGGCATGGGTCCCCGGCGCGGTGAACAGTTCGAAATCGTCGGGGCCTTGGATATAGAAATTCTCGGTCGCCCTCAAGATAGGGTCGCCCGACCACGGCAGCTGAATGCGGGCCGCATCCGAAAACATGATCATTCTCGACGTGCCGATCATGGCGAAATCAGCCATCTTGCGCTGAACGACGCGAGGCGAGTAGGAAGGAGGCGGATACAGCGTCGCTCCAAGGTTCTGGTTGTAGCCGTAGCCTCCGGTCTCTCCGCCATAAAGCAAATCGATACCAGTCATATCGGGACATCGGATAATCGCCCCGTTGCGTTCGTAATACGGAGCGAGGATGCCTTTGTCTTTCGCGACCTCGTTGGTTGCGTAATCCACCTCCGCAAACCAAGCTTGCGATTTGGGATAGCCGGGCAGCGATGCGGCAGGAAACTTTCGATGCACGTCATGAAACATCGTGACCGCCAACCCGAGTTGACGAACATTGTTCGAGCATTGAATCCGCCTGGCGGCTCCGCGAGCGGATTGAACCGCGGGCAGGAGAAGACCGACGAGGATCGCCATGATCGCAATCACGACCAGAAGCTCGACGATCGTGAATCCCTGTCTCTTGACCATCCGGCATTTCTCCATCCAGCGGGACCGTAAAACCGTTCGGATGTCCGCTTCAACATGCCGGACGGGGTATCAGGGCCGTGATACCTCGCTCATGCTTGCAGTCCAACAAGAGGTCCGACTGTACGGTGCCGACCGCGTCCAGGTTTTTCACCTGAGTTCCCTTGAAAGACCCTCCACCGATCGCTCGCGCCTCGGAAGATCACGCGGTGACTTCCGAGCACTCAAATCTCGTGTGGAGCGGCATCATACCAAAACGGATTCAACCGCCGATCCAGCGAGCAAAAATTTTTCTGGCCTCTTCCGGGTTTTCGGTTCCATGAACAATCCCGCGCCCGTCGGGAAAGACGCTAATCCGATAAGAATCCACGGTAAATCGGATCAGGAATGGCGTCTCGACGACCTCCCCCGTTTTCCGAAGTCGCTCGGATAAAACCCCTAAATCCACGTCGCGTCCTTGGGGTACATGAATTTGCACGGCATTCTTTCCGCACAGTACCTTCGCGTCGCTGACGCCGGCCCCCGTCAGAAACTCCAACTTCCTTTGAACACACGTAGGGCAATCCTCCATGCGATGCAAGGTGACGTTTCGAACCTCGCCCGACCACAATTCGAAGATTGTTAACTGGCTTGCCATCGCCGGGGGCGAGGTTGGATCAAGTGCTTGTTCGGAGGCCCCTCGAACGATCCACTTCATGCCGAGCAAGGCTTGCCAACTCGCGATCACTCCCACCGCAGGCCCCAAGACCCCGACACTGTCGCAGGTCTGCATGCTCTCTATCGGAGGTGGGTCGGGCAACAAACACCGAAAACACGCCGTCTTTCCAGGTTCCACCAGCATCGCTTGGCCCGACGCTCCAATAATCCCCGCATGCACCCAAGGAATTCCGAGCGAAACGCAGACGTCGTTGATCAAGTAACGAGCCTCGAAGTTATCCGTTCCGTCAAGTACGAGATCGACGCCGCTCAGACATTCCAGCGCGTTGCGATGGGACAGATCGGAAACGATCGGCTCGAGATGGAGCTTGGGATCGATTGCGGCCAAATGGTTCGCAGCCGCAACGGCCTTGGGGAGCTGATACTCAGCATCGTGGAGCGTGTACAACGATTGACGCGGCAGGTTGTCCAGTTCGACCCAATCGCGATCGATCAAGCGGATCCAACCGACACCGCACCGCGCCAAGCGTTCGGCGATGGTCGACCCCAGGGCCCCCATGCCGACAATGGCTACCTTGCTCGTCGCCAGGCGTTCTTGACCTTGCATTCCCACCTGAGGATAAGCGAGCTGCCGTCGAAAACGTTCGATCGCGACATCCATGGGAGCACTTTCAAGCTTTCGGATTGGGGTTACTTGCGACGACGCAACGCTTCCGCGACCGCTTGCCCCATTTCGGCGGGCGATGGAGCAACGACAATACCCGCAGCTTCAAGAGCCGCGACCTTCTCGGCCGCGGTCCCTTTACCGCCGGTGATGATCGCACCGGCATGCCCCATCCGTTTGCCGGGAGGAGCCGTGCGTCCAGCGATAAAGGCAGCCACGGGCTTGGTGACATGCTGCCTGACATACTCGGCAGCTTTCTCTTCGGCATCCCCGCCGATCTCGCCGATCATCAGGATGACTTCGGTCTGATCATCCTTTTCAAATCGCTCGAAGACATCGATGAACGACGTACCGACAATCGGGTCGCCACCGAGCCCAACACAGGTCGACTGTCCAAGCTTCAGGTTGGAGGTTTGCCAAACGGCTTCGTAGGTCAACGTGCCGCTCCGCGACATGATCCCGACCTTCCCCGGGTTGTGGATGTAGCCGGGCATGATGCCGATCTTGCATTGCCCGGGCGTGATCACCCCGGGGCAGTTTGGACCGATCAGTACCGACTTGCTTCGCTTCACGACGTCGTACACGTGCACCATGTCGATAACAGGTACACCTTCGGTGATGGCGCAGATCACCTCGATGCCGGCATCAACCGCTTCCAGGATCGCATCGGCGGTGAACGGCGGTGGAACGAAAATCATCGTGGCGTTGGCACCGGTCTGCTTGACCGCTTCCTCAACGGTGTCGAACACGGGAAGGCCTTCGATGGTTTCACCCGATTTGCCGGGGGTGACTCCACCGACCATCTTGGTCCCGTATTCCTTGCAGCCCTTGGTGTGAAAGGCGCCAGCCTTGCCAGTGATTCCTTGGCAAATAACGCGAGTGTCGCTGTTGACGAGAATGCTCATGGATCGGTTGCTTGTCTGAGGTTGGACGAAAGAAATCAGGCGATGGAGGCGACGACTTTTTTGGCCGCGTCGGTCAAGTCGTCGGCGGAAATGATGGCCAAGCCGCTTTCGCGAAGCATCTTCTTCCCTTCTTCGACTTCCGTCCCTTCGAGCCGTACCACGAGGGGAACTTCGAAACCGACCTCTTTGGAGGCTTCGATGATGGCTTGCGCGATCGTGGTGCACCGCGCGATCCCGCCGAAAATATTGACGAGAATCGCCTTCACATTCGGATCGGCCAAAATGATCCGGAACGCTTCGGTCACTTGCTGGGTGTTCGCGCCACCTCCCACATCCAGGAAGTTCGCCGGGGCGCCTCCGTGGTACTTGATGATGTCCATCGTGGCCATGGCCAAGCCGGCTCCGTTGACCAGACAGCCGATATTGCCGTCGAGCTTGACGAAACTCAAACCGGAATTCGCGGCTCGCAGTTCCGCCGGTTCCTCTTCGTGAATATCCCTCAAGTCCTTCAACTCGGGATGCCGGAACATGGCGTTGTCGTCAAAGGTAATTTTGGCATCGAGGGCGATCATCTTCTCGTCCTCGGTAATCACCAGAGGGTTGATCTCTGCCATGGAGCAGTCCAGCTTCACGAACAACTCGCACAATTTTCGCATAAAGAAGTCGGCGCTCTTGGCGGCACTCCCTTGAATCCCGAGCTTCTTGCACAGCTTGCGTACCTGGAACGGCATCAAGCCATGAGCGGGATCGAAGTTCTCGCGAAGAATCTTTTCCGGTGTCTCGGCCGCAACCTTTTCAATCTCGACACCCCCTTCGCTGCTGACCATCAGCAGCGGCAACTTGGCGGCGCGATCGACCACCACGGCGAGATACAATTCGCGTGCGATCTTGCACCCTTGCTCGAGGTAGACCTGGTTCACTTGCGATCCGATGGCGCCCGTTTGGACAGTGACGAGGCGGTTGCCGATCATGTTCTTCGCGGCCGCCGCTGCTTCGTCCGCGCTCCGGACGAGCTGGACGCCTCGCTGGCTCGGGACTTCGATAAACGTCCCTTTCCCCCGCCCTCCGGCATGCAACTGGGCTTTGATCACCGCCAAGTCGCCACCCAGGTCGCGGTAGGCATGGCTGGCTTCCTCGGGCGTCCTGGCAACAAAGCCTTGGAGAATTGGAACTTGGAAGGAGCGAAACAGCTCCTTCGCCTGGTATTCATGTATTTTCATAGGGTTGCCAAAGAATTTAGGGGAAGCCCACGCTCGCAATTCGAGACGGATTATCAGAGCGTTCGCAAACATGGTCAAGCCGTCCACGTCGGCGAGCCTCGCCAATCGAACCCATTTCTCGCGAGAACCCCAGGCTCCCTTCGTGAGTTGACCGCCCTCGACTATAATCTCCACGTCAGGTTTCCCACCTTCCAGTATTCCTTCCCCCCTCAGGTCATGAAACGTATGCGTATTCAATTCGCCTCGGCATCGCTTGCCGCAATCGTAGGGATGGTCTTTGTCTCCGAATCCTCGGGACAAGCCTATGACCCAACCGCCGTCGCAAACCAGGGAATCGGCAAACTCAAGGTGAAGCCGACCGATTGGCCCCAATGGGGCGGCTCGCCGGAACGCAACAACGTCCCGGATGCTGGACCCTTGCCCACCCAATTCGATGTCAAGAGCGGCAAGAATATCCGTTGGTCAGCAGCTCTAGGCTCGGAAACCTACGGCAATCCAGTCGTCGCCAACGGCAAGGTGTACGTCGGAACAAATAACGGAAACGCTTACGTCAAACGCTACCCCGCAACCGTCGACCTGGGTTGCTTGATCTGTTTCGATGAAGATACCGGAAAATTCCTTTGGCAGCATAGCAGCGAAAAACTCCCCACGGGACGCGTTCACGATTGGCCCAATCAAGGCATTTGCTGTGCACCGCTGATCGATGGCGATCGCGCCTGGTATGTCACCAGCCGCGGTGAAGTCGCTTGTTTGGATACGGAAGGCTTTCTCGATGGCGAGAACGATGGCCCGTTCAGCAAAGAACCCAACGAGAACACCGACGAAGCCGATGTGGTTTGGAAGGTGGACATGATGGCTCAGTTGGGAGTTTCGCAGCACAATATGTGCAGTTGCTCCGTCACCTGCGCCGGCGATCTCCTCTTCGTGAACACCTCCAACGGTGTCGACGATGGACACATCACCGTTCCCGAGGAAAAAGCCCCAAGCTTCATCTGCCTGAACCGATTCACCGGCGAAGTCCTCTGGACGGACAATACCCCAGGAGCCAACATCCTGCACGGTCAATGGTCGTCCCCTGCCTATGGGGTTCTCAATGGGGTCGAACAAGTCATCTTTGGAGGCGGCGACGGCTGGCTCTACAGCTTCGATGCTCGCGGTGACGCCGGCAAAGCCAAAATGCTTTGGAAATTCGATTGCAACCCCAAGGATTCCGTCTACAAGCTCTACGGCGCGACGCGCAATCACATCATCGCAACACCGGTGATTTATGACGGCCTGATCTATGTCGCCGTCGGCGAAGACCCCGAACACGGCGAAGGAGGCGGACACCTGTGGTGCATCAGCCCAGACAAGCAAGGGGACATCAGCCCAACGCTGGTCTACAACTCCAAAGACCCCACCAAGGTGATTCCACCCAAGAGAAAACAAGCCTTGGTTGCGTCCGAAGGGGATCTCGAACGCGACAACCCGAATTCCGCTGCGGTCTGGCACTACATTGGCAATGACCCCAACGATTTCGAACAAACCATGCACCGCACCTGCGGAACCGTCGCGATCAAGAACGATCTGCTCTTCATCGCCGACTTCTCGGGTGTCGTCCATTGCCTCGACGTCAAGACTGGGAAAGCCCACTGGACGCACGATATGCTCGCGGCCTCCTGGGCGTCCCCGCTGATCGCGGATGGCAAGGTCTATATTGGTGACGAAGACGGCGACATCTCGATCTTTGAACTGTCGGCCGAGAAGAATCTGATCGGCGAACTCAACGTGGGCTCGGCGGTTTACACCACACCCATCACCGCGAACGGACGCATTTACATCGCCAATCGCAACCGTCTCTTCTGCATCGAAGAAGGAAAGACTTCCGAAGGAGTCGATTGATCGTTGCTCCCTCCAGCATACGACTCGCAACGTTAAACGAACCTGCCGCCGAGAATAAAGAGATCACGCATCGATACAAGGCGGTGGGTTCGAGAGCCCGACGTGAATTCATTTTCGGGATAGCGTTGTCGTTCTACCATCATTCTAGTGCCGTACTTCATCTTGAGAAAATTCATTCATCCCTGAGCAATACGCAGTTCCACTATGGCAACGAAAAACCCATCGAATCAAAACCGAACCTTGACCAACTCCGATCGACGAAAGAACAAACCGCGAAGGCACCTGCAACGACGATTGTTGTTGGAGTGGCTGGAGACGCGAACCGTCTTCGCGGGGTTCTCGCCAGGCAATGTCGTGGTCGAACGAGTCGGCGACGGCACGGTCGCCCTGGCGAACGCAGCCGCTCCCATTGCGGTTCTTGAATACACTCCGTCGGGCTCGCTCGTACAGCCCATACCCTTTCCATCGTCCGGCGCGAACCAACAAACCGAATCCGGCACATCAACCTCCAATGGTTATTTGAATACCTACAACGGCCTCCTCTCCGTCCCTGGTTATGATGCCGCCAGCGGCACTCCGAACGTTGCCACATCGAACAACAAAGTGAACTCGATCCTCGATGAAACGGGCGCCGTCGCCAATCGAACGCTTTTCCCGACCGGCGGTGCGTCCGCAACCCCCCCTTCGCCGTTCTCGGCGAATAACTTCCGCAGCAGTATCGCGACGAGCTCAACAACCTTCTATGCCAGCGGAACAGCCTCTGGCACGCCCAATACGGGAGGTGTCTGGTATTACGATGGATCTGCCTTCACACAGATCAGCAGCACTGCATCCGGCGCGCTGACCAACATGCGCAATCTCGAGATCTACAACAATCAACTTTACGTATCCTCTTCGAGCGGAACGTTTCTCGGCATCAGTTCCGTCGGTTCTGGCCTCCCCACGTCCACAGGCCAATCCGCGACACTGCAAATCGATTTAGGCACGGGCGGAAGCCCCTATGGGTTTGTGATGTTCGATACGAACAGTGACAACATTCTTGATCGCGCTTACATCGCCGACGATCGACCCGCCAATGCCAATGGCGGTATCAACCGTTTCGATTTCAACGGCACCAACTGGTCCCGAACGGCCGCCTTCCGATTTGACACCGCGACCAACAAGCTTTCGACAGCAATCGCAAACGTCGTTGCCATTCGCGGCTTGACCGGATCCTACGACCCTGCGACCTCCACCGCGACGCTCTACGCCACCACCACGGAAAACTCCAATAACCGCTTGATCTCACTTCTGGATGGATCGACCGCTTGGAGCACATCCACAACCTTCACGACCTTGCAGACGGCTGGAGCCAACTATGTTTTCCGCGGAGTTGACTTTGTCCCCGATGGAACCCCTCCCTCCATCGCAGCGCTTGCTCCGGCGGACAACGCAACGAATGTCGCTGTGGGAAGCAATCTCGTCGCGACCTTCAATGAAAATATCGTCAAGGGAACCGGCAATCTCCTGGTCAAGAAGTCGAGCGACAACTCGACAGCCTTTACGATCAACGTCGCGAGCGCCCAGGTTTCGGTGTCCGGCGCCGCGCTGATCATCGATCCGCCAGCAGACTTGGACAACAGCACCGAATACTACGTGCAGATCCCAAACACAGCTGTGAGGGATCTGGCTGGCAATGCGTTCAGCGGCATCTCCAACACAACCTCCTGGAACTTCACCACCGCCGCAGGAGCGGACACGAACCCCCCAATCGTCACGGCCCTCACTCCTCCCGATGATGCGACGGGGGTCGCCCTCAACGCGAACCTCGTCCTGACTTTCAATGAAAACGTCTTTAAAGGTACAGGCGATCTCCTGATCCGTAGAACTTCGGATGATGCAATGGTCGAGACCATCGACGTCGCGTCGAGTTTGGTCACGGTGGTCGGTGATACGGTGACGATCAACCCATCGTCGGATCTAGCTTATTTGACGGGCTACTACGTCCAGATTCCCAATACTGCCTTTCGAGACGCGGCATCGAATTTTTACTCCGGCCTATCCGACAAAACCAGTTGGAATTTCACCACCATCAACGATGCGGTACCCCCCACGGTCCTCTCGATCGATGATGGCGATGCGAACAACAAATTGCCAGTGAACACGACGTTGACCTACACGATCATCTTCAGCGAAGACATCGATTCGAGCAGCGTGGATGCTTCCGATTTTGATAACGATGGTTCGGCATTCATTACGATTGGTGCAATCACGGAAACGACGCCTGGTACTTTCACCGTGCAGGTCACTCCGTTGGCCTCAGGGACCCTGAAACTCAGGATCCCGACCGGAGCCGTCATCAGCGACACTGCAGGCAACCCGCTCGCAGTCCCGGTCGCCGATAATGATGTGCTCCAAGTTTTCGATGACGCAACCCCTCCGACCGTCGTGTCGATATCGGATGACCGCGGCGGAACATCGATCAACGCGAATCTCCCCATCGTTTACACGATCACCTTCAGCGAAGACATCGAATTACCAACGGTTTCTGCCTCGGACTTCAACAACGCCGGGACGGCATCCATCACGATCGCCTCGATCGCCGAACCAGATTCTGGCGTGATCACCCTCATCGTGACTCCGACTTCCGCTGGCACGCTGCAACTTCGCATCCCGACGGGCGCCGTAATCGAAGATGCGGCCGGCAATGAGCTTGTCCCTCCCGTTCTGGATGACGCAGTCATCACGGTAAACTCCGTAACCGTTCTCACCGCCGGCGACATCGCGTTTACCGGTATCCAGTCGGACGACCCTGACACGTTCTCTTTCGTGCTTTTGAAAAACGTGGTCGACGGGACCCAAATCCGCTTCACGGACAACCGATGGAACAACGCCACGAACACCCTAGCGACCAACGAAAACACGCTCACGCTAACGTTCCAGAATGCAGGCAACGGCTTCGCTGCCGGAACGCATTTCGTCAATGTGAACGGTGGCTTGCTCCCCGCGTTTCGTGTGGTAGGGTCGAACACTTCCGCAGGGCAGGTCTCGGGATCGATCAGTGGACTCTCAACGGCGGGCGACTCCCTGCTCGCCTACCAGGGTTCCGCCCCAACCGACGGTGCATCGTCGGCTTGGATCGCAGGTATCAACACTCGAAGTTGGAGCAGCGGTGTTTCCAATAGCGAGTCAGAACTACCAACCGCGTTGCTCAATGGGGTGAACGCCATTCAATTGACCACCGGCGCGGATGTCGATAACGGAGCGTTTTCCTTAGCGTCGTTTGTCGGCTCAGTCGCGGAGATCCGTTCGGTGGTCAACAACATCAAAAACTGGACGACCAGCAACGATATCGGGCCCTTGTCCACCACCGCGTTTACCATTGTAACAACGTCGGCGGACCTGTTCATTAGCGAAGTCCTCTTCGACCCTGTTGCCTCCGTCGATACGGGCGAGGAGTATATTGAACTTCGCGGCACCCCGAACACCTATCTGCCTGGAACGGCCTATTTGCTCCTTCTCGATGGCGACAGCGATGACGGAGCAGGGAACGTTGACCACCGCTTCTATCTCGGAGGCATGCAGTTCGGCTCCAATGGCTTCCTCGTTCTCCGCCAATTCAACAGCACCTACTCCGTGGACGTCAACGCAACCGTCGTGACCGCAACCGCAAGCGGTTGGGGAGCCTCCTGGTCCAGCCGCGACACCGATATCGAAAACGGATCGGTCAGCGTTCTTCTGGTTTTGGTAACCGCGACCCCTGCGGTGGATGTCGACGTGGATACCAACAACGATGGAAATCTAGATGGTGATGCAGCGACCTGGAGTATTCGAGATTCGATCGGCAACATCGACGGAGGCGCCTCAGACACAGGCTACGGCGTCCTCAATACGACGGGCAATGGAAACGGATCGGTTCCGACCGGCTCAACGCTCGTCAACCTGAGCGGGTACCATCCGGATTACATGGCCCGCAACGGAAACTCCACGGGCTACTCGTTGCTGACCACCAGTTCCTCCGACTGGGTGGTGGGTGAGTTGGCTGGCGCTATGCCGACGATCGCGCTGGCGACGGGTGGATTCACCCGCCCCTCGATTTACGCAGGCGCCGCATTGAATCACCTCGGGGCAGTCAACATCTTCGCCCCCCCCAACAACGCCCCGACCGATATCAGCTTGTCGTCGGCGAGCGTGGCCGAGAATGCGGGAGCCAATGCCCCGGTAGGAACATTCAGCACCACCGATCCCGACGCCGGTAACACCTTCACGTATACGCTTGTCGCCGGCTCCGGCGATACCGACAATGCCGTCTTCAATATCAATGGAACTACCCTCCGAGCTACCAGCAGCTTCGACTTCGAGACCAAGTCGAGCTACACGGTACGAGTCCGCTCCACGGATCAAGGAGGCCTTTTCACTGAAAAGACGTTCTCCATCGCGGTAACCAACGTTAACGAAGCACCGGCCCTGACCCGCTCGCAAGCTTCCCTCAGCGGCAATGTCCTGTCAGCATTCACCAATGCAGGCACCTGGTCGGATCCCGAAGGCGATCCTGTCGCGATGACTGCGTCGTTGGGTACGGTGACGAAGAACGCCGACGGAACATGGTCCTGGTCGTTCGCCCCGAGCCAAGCCTACGCCAACCAGACCGTGACCATCACAGGCACGGACGACAAGGGACTGGCGTCGCAAGTCCAATTCACCATCGATGCTCTCGTAGCTGTCGTCAACAGCAAGGTTTATTACAAAGGCTCCTCGTTTGCTGGCACAGGCGTCGATGCCGCGCTCGATACATCGAAGGTCATCGCCAATTCGGGCACCACAGCTCAAGCCCTGACCTTCGCGAACTTGGTGAATACCACCCGCGGTATCAATGGTTTGGTCTTCGATGTCGCAGGGCTCGCTGCGTCCAGCTTGACCGCGTCCGACTTCGTCTTCCGCATGAGTCCGACGGGCGCATTTAATGAAGCTGCCAATCCACCCAGCAGTTGGGTAGCCGCCCCGGCACCGACTCTGATCCACGTGACTGCTGGTACCGCAACTGCACCCGCCCGCGTCCGATTGGAATGGGCCGACAATGCCATCGCCAACCGCTGGCTGCAAATCAAGGTCTTGGCAAACGCCAACACGGGCTTAACCTCTCCGCAAGTCTACTACATTGGTCACTTGTATGGGGAAGTCAACGGAGTCGTCAGCGGCGGAGTCTTCTCGGTCTCGATCGGTGATGCGACCGCGATCAGGCCCAACGTTGGATTCGCGGCTCCGGTAACCAGTCCGTTCGACCTCGACAAGAGTGGGTCGGTCTCCATCGGGGACATCACCGGGATGCGCCCCAGAGTTGGCATCGCTAATCTGCGCGTCATCACGATCCCACCGGCGGGTTCTACCGAGGAGGGAGAAAGCGGATTCGGAGGAATTCCCTCCTTCACACCGATAATTGCCCTCCCGAATACAGAGCTATCCTCCGATCGAGCCATTTCGCAACCGTCACAGATCCGATCCCGTTTGACGGACCAGGTCTTTGATGTGCCTTTGCCCGCCAACGGGATGCAGGTTGTAGCCGATACTACACCTTGGCAAACGACCCGTTCTGCCAACGACCTGCTGACCGACTCCGCCTCTCCCCAGGACATGCTCAGCCACGACGAGTTCTTCCGTCGTTTCACGAATCAGCCTGCGTTTGCGGATGGCCTCTTCGTCGATTTCTCCTCAGACCTGAACAAACGCCGACGAAGTATTTAGCCAAGTGTTTGGCGATCCTCGAACCATCAAAACACCTCGAACTGGGGTTCGCCGTGTGGCGTCCCCA
>JBKDPB010000227.1:0-12588 GCA_046342615.1 Planctomycetota bacterium
ACGCTGATCGCTATCTCCCGACGCTGATCGCTCTGTCACCACACTGATCGGTGCACGAACACGTTGGGTGGGTCATGCTCCGATCGTTTCCCAAACCTCTGCGTCTTTGCGTCTCGGCGTGAGAATTCTTGCTGGCATTGAGTCTGGAAAGAAAACAAGGACAGGCACGGGGCAGATCAAAGCAAAGCAGTTGTCCGTAACTCTTGCGGTATCAAAGCAAGCCCCTCACCTCCCGGCCTCCCTTCCCCGAGGCGGGGCGAGGAGGGGTAATGGATCACAGTCCCGACGCTGATCGAAGCGAGTGAAGGCTTTTCAAGACGCTTCGCTTGGCGGCTAGGCAAGTGGGCGGAACGTATTCGCATTGTGGCATTCGACCGTATTTGGCGAATGCGAGGTGTTCGTCATTCGGAGCGGGGGCGGTTGCGTTGCCGCATGGTTTCGTAGAGTAAAATCGTTCCTGCGGTTGCAACGTTGAGCGATTCGACTCCTTGTGCCATGGGTATCGTGCAGATCGCGTCGGCTCGTTGAGCTGTCTCGGTGCGGATGCCCGAGCCTTCGTTTCCGAGGATGAACAAGGTTGGCCCCCGCAAATCGAGGTTCCAGATCGCTTCGCCTCGCAACCCTGTTGCCAAGACACGCACCCCCAGTCGTTTGGCAAACGGAATCAACGCCTCCATCGAAGCCACCTGAGGTGGCGAGCGAAACCATTGTCCTGCCGTGCTGCGGAGCAACTTGGGATGCAGCGGACTGACAGAGTCGGGGCTCAAGAACATGCGATTCGCTCCCGTCGCAACCCCCATGCGTAACAGGGTTCCTGCATTCCCTGGGTCCTGGATTCCATCTGCCGCGATCGTCAATCTCCATTCCTTGGGGTCGTTCGAGAATCCCTCCCCCGCTCTTTCGGGTACCAGTGCGATGGCTACAACACCATCGGGATGATCGGTCGTCGCAGCTTGCTGGAGCCATCGCGAGTCGACTTCGTATTGAGTGATCGTGCTGGGTAGACGCTGGATTAATTGCCGATGCTTGTCCGCCCACACGTCTGTAAAGAAGACGCTCTCGAGCGGCCAATGGGCAGTCAGAGCTTCCAACACCAGATGCGTTCCTTCAACCAAGAACTCGCGTTGATCGGCCGCGACTCGGTGCATCCGCTTCAGTCGTTTGAGGTGAGGGTTGCTGAAGCTGTGAATACGATGGGGCACGATGGTGATCCGAGTTTACCGACGATGCTGAGCAAGCATCCAAGTGGCTATTCTTGGCGATTATGGTACGCGAGAACGGGCGAGAACCCTAGGGTGGCTTGCCAATTCCTCGACGGTCACCGTGCATTCGAAGAGGGCGTGGCCATCGGAGAAATGTCCGGTTGGATCTTCGTCGTCGCACTCGTTTTCGGCTCCATTGGTTCCCCAGGAACCTTCCAGAGCGCTGCGAAATCGAGAGGGCGGGGCGACAGGTGAAGTCTCAACGGGACGGATCGCTATTTCGTCGTGTGCCGACTTGCTTGAGCGTGCTCGCAGATCGTTTGGAGTGGGTGCTCAATGCTTTCTTAGGAAATGAGGGAGAAGCGAAGCGTAACCGACCCCTCCTCTTCTATCCCGATTTCGGATAGGAAGACTTTTACAGCTCGCGCGTGGTTGCGACGGAGGTGGGGCCGATAAACTATCGGCATCCGGTTCGGGGCGAGTTTCCAACGTGGCTCCCGGTTTCTTTTCGGTGGTGCGATCCGGAGCGTCGATCGGATGCTTCCTTTCCATAGTGGATTGCCAGGCTCGAAACGGATATCATAGGGGCTTCGTTACTGAACCTCTCCAATTTGTTTCAGGGAGTAGTCCAATATGGCCACTGCAGAATCGACCGTGAAGTTACCGAGGATCAAGCACACCGAATGCTTTATCGATGGCAAATGGCGGCCATCCGCATCCGGGAAAACCTTCGAGACGATCAATCCCGCAACCGAAGAAGTTATCTGCGAGGTAGCGGAAGGTGACAAGGCCGACATCGACGCTGCGGTTGCTGCCGCGCGACGCGCCTTTGACTCTGGGCCGTGGAGCAAGATGGATGCGCGCGATCGCGGCAAGTTGATGTTCCGCCTCGCGGATCTCATCGAAGAAGAGATCGATGAACTCGCGGCATTGGAGAGCCTCGATAACGGCAAGCCGATTCGCGAAGCGCGACACGGCGACCTCCCGTTGGTTTTGGACTGCCTCCGATACTACGCTGGCTATGCGGACAAAATCCATGGCTCCACGATCCCCATCCGCGGCAACTATTTGACCTATACTCGGCGTGAGCCGGTCGGCGTCGCAGGGCAAATCATCCCGTGGAATTTCCCCATGCTGATGGTGGCATGGAAATGGGGGCCCGCATTGGCATCCGGTTGCACGGTGGTCATGAAGCCCGCCGAGCAGACCCCTCTGTCGTGCTTGAGAATGGCGCAGCTGGCCAAGGAAGCCGGCATCCCTGACGGGGTGATCAATATCGTCCCAGGCTTTGGCCCCACAGCAGGTGCGGCACTCGTCAAACACCCCGGTGTCGACAAGATCGCGTTCACGGGCGAACATCGAACCGCCCAAATCATCATGCGAGATGCATCGGAGACACTGAAACGATTGACGTTCGAACTCGGAGGCAAAAGCCCCAATGTCGTGATGGCTGATGCGGATCTCGACCGCGCCGCCGCGGGAGCATACATCGGGTTGTTCCTCAACCAAGGCCAGTGCTGCTGTGCTGGTAGCCGTGTCTTTGTTCAGAAAGCGGCTCACGCCGAGTTTGTCGAAAAGGTGAAACAACTCGCCAAAAAACGACGGCTGGGAAATCCTCTTTCGCCCGATACCGAACAAGGGCCGCAAGTCGACCAGGCTCAATTTGATAAGATCATGAGCTTTATCGAAAAAGGGAACGCTCAAGGTGCCAATTGCATTGTCGGTGGCGATCGCTTCGGAGACCGCGGCTACTTTGTGCAGCCGACCATCTTCGATAATGTGAACGACTCGATGGCAATCGCCCAGGATGAAATCTTTGGTCCCGTCATGTCCATCCTGACCTTCGACGACTGGGAAGATCTTCTGGCACGCGCGAACAACACGTTCTACGGGCTGGCAGCCGCGATTTGGACCCGAAACGTCGGTCGAGCCCACGAGTTCGCAAAACGCGTGCGAGCAGGTACCGTTTGGATCAATTGCTACGACGTCTTCGATGCCGCCGCTCCGTTCGGCGGCTTCAAGATGAGCGGACAAGGACGCGAGCTCGGCGAGGAAGGGCTCAAAGCCTACACCGAATGCAAGACTGTAACCGTTAGCATGGATTAAGGGAGTTCCACATCCAGCATGGTTGCGATCCCAAGTCGTCTGCAACAGAGAAACGAGGCCAACTTGTTGGTCTCGTTTTTTTTCGTGCTCATCGGATTCACAGCGATCTGCCCGAGTCACGCCTGGCAACCCCCCGATGACTTGTTCATCATCCCTGCCACGATCGTCCGCGAGAGAATCGAACAAGCCGGTCAACAGCAATGGCTTCAATTCGTCCAAAACTCAGCCCAAGCCATCCTCGGTGAATCCTGGCGGAATGCGTTGGGGCCGCTGCCGCCGGCCGATTTGCCGAAAGAGAACCGCGTGCAATGGTTCTCGGAACGGATCAAGCAATGGACGCAATCTCGATCGTTTGTGGATCAGCAGACCCAGGCCTGGCTCGCTCAGCGGTGCAAGGCATCGCCCGAGGTATCCCAGGTTTGGGATTTCGGTCTGCATGATGGTTGGGTCCAGAGCCAGATCCTGCGCAATGTGTCGTTTCTTCGTTTCGTGCAAGGCCAGATCGCGGGCGACCTCCTCTTCGATGATTCGGAAACGCGCCTCGGGACCGCGATGTGGTTTCGTTCGCTCGACGATCCGCAATCCCTCGACTCGAAAATGTCCGAGGATCGGAGGCACTTCGAAGCGCCCCGCCTGCCTACATCCGAGGACCTGCCCAATAGCTTGCGTTGGACGCACCTGAGCCGGTTGGCATGGCTCTACTCCGACGCCTCCGAATCGCAGCGAAGGAGACTCTTGGATTTGGAAGCCGCCATGGAGTCGATCCTGCGATCCGAACAGCGCGATTGGCAAAGACTGCGGAGCGACGAATCCGTGATTCGTGCGCACCGCGCACAATCCACGTTTCCCACGCCCAGTCCCGCCGATCGCGTCTTTCAGCTCGCTGAGCTAGCGAGTGCGGTACCAACCAAGGCCCCGGATGAGGCGCCCGACCCCTATTCCCTATTCGATTTTCCAAATCCGTGGCGGCACACGCAACCATGGAGTGCCATCCTCGAATTCGAAGTCCAAGACCGCGATCCCAGCTCGCAAGCGGACTCATTCACCCTGGTTCGACAAAGATCCTCGAACGATCCGTCATCCTTGACTCAGCCCAACGTCGTCCTGGAGTGGGATCGAGGTCGAGTTCGAGTCCGCTTGATTCATGCCTTGCCGTACAGCTACCTCGAGATCGAAACCGAACCCGTCTTTCAGACTTCAGGCGTCTACTCCCTCGCAGTTGTCTACGAAGGCTTGCCCTCTGCGGAGAACCTTCGGATTTGGAGCAACGGTCGATGGTTGCCTAGCCGTGTCCTCCACGATGGACTCGTCCGCGACGTCGTGTCGAGCGACGCGCAAGTGCTCGTCGTGGCCAATCCACGCGTGCAGACTCGATGTCAGTTGACTCAGTTGGAATGCTATCGAATCGCGTTGAGCGGGATGGAGTTGTCGGGCTGGTCCCAGGATCGCGATTGGAAGGATTGGGAGTCGAGCTCGAGAGAGGAGCAACTAGCGTATTGCGAGCATTACGCTCGGCGAGTGGATCTGCAGTGGCGATACCAGCGTGAGAGCCTGTTGTTCTATGCGGACAGCTTTTCGTCGGCCCTCGCGAAAGTCGGCCTGGTACCCAGCGCAGAGTCGACGATCACCTTGCAATTGCCGAAAGCATTCGCTCAGGTGGTTGGAGAGGACGTTTCAAAGAAATGGAGCGCTCCGGAGCGTCGATCGCTGGCGACACGATGCGGCCAAGAGTTGTCAGGCCCCCTCGCTCGCAACGAGACGCTCCGCCAATGGCAAGGGATGCTAGCATCATCCGGATTCCCGTTTTCCGATCAGCCATTCGCGGCGGACTTGGAACGCATCTCACAGGCATGGCGTTCCTCGTGGGATCGAACAGCGTTGGTGGAGGCGTTGTTGCTTTCCGAATCGTGGACGGCAATTGCTATTGATTTCGCTCCTTAGAGTCACGTAAGGTTGCAGTTCCAGCAGGCCGAGAAGAAACTTCGCACGGAAGCGGAGATGGCCGTGTAAATGGTGAAGGAATTGGCAATGGATGCACTACGTTCCCGACCACATCTCGTCCAAGATGTCATTCGACGTTGGTTTGTTTGTTTCATCGCGTTCCTTCTGTGCACGTGCGTGTGCATAGCGCAGGACGTAAAACCAGCGCAGTACAGTGGGAATAGCGGCAGTAAACGACGGCCAGAAGGGGGCGGGAATGCGAAACCGACTCCAAAACAGCAGGTGTCTCCGACGAAAGCGGAGCCCTCCATTCCACGTGCTCAACGCATCTGGAGCGATCCAAGTTCACCTGGTGGAAACAAGCCTGGGGATTGCTATTTCCGGCGAGTCATGGAACTGCCGGATGTCGAGCGTGCGTACGTCGAAGTCGATGGAGCAACCGGTGCAGACGTATACTTCAATGGCCGCCGACTGCGCACGATCCGACCTGGTGCGGAACGGGAACGAATTGACATTCAAGGTCTCGTTCGTCCGGGCAAGAACTGTCTCGCCATTCGAGTGCTCGACCCGCGCGACTCCGAACCCGGTTTGCGCGCTGAGTTTTACTTCAAGCCCTTGCGAGGCAATTGGCGCGTGGTTGTGACCGACGGGGAGTGGTTGGCGTCGAAGGTGTCAGTCGCCTCATGGCAATCGGTAGGAATGAACGACCAAACTTGGAGTGCGGCGATTGATCTCGATGCAAACGCCAAGGCAGGCGATCGCGGGAAAGCAAAAGCACCCTCCAACAATCCGTCGGAAGATCAGGTTGCCAACCAGCCTTTGAACCTCCAGGATTCAAGCAATTCTCTCAGCAAGACGCCGAAATCACCTGGCGATGATCGCGCTCGAGGGTCCGTCGACGTGCCAGCGGTCTCCGGAAATGGCAATCTGTCGACCGTCGATTCGACTCGCGAACGGAAGGTAAGCAAAAATGGTTCGGAGAACGAAGCGCTCAAGAGCCGGTTTACGACCGTTCCAGGTTTTGCGATCGATGAAATATCAGGTCCAAGCCTCGGCTCGCTCCTGGCGATCGCGTTCAATGAGTTCGGACACATTCTCGCATCCGTGGAAGGTGGCGGTTTGCTGCTTCTCTACGACAGCGATGGTGATGGTGTTCCCGACAAATCTCGTAGCTACTGCGATCTCGTTCAAAATGTTCAGGGGATTTTGCCGCTCAACGGAGATGTTTATGTCACGGGTGAAGGCGATCAAGGGATCGGGCTGTATCGCCTGATCGATGAGGATCGGAACGGTGAGACGGAGAAAGCGGAGTTGCTGACACGATTTGAGGGTGTTCCCGGCGAACATGGCGTCCACCAGATTGTGTTGGGGCCAGACGGCTTTCTGTATATCACTCTCGGGAATCAGGTTTTGGTCGATCGGTCTCCCGACGTGAGTCACTCCTACGCCAAGCCCTACGAAGGGGATCTCGTTCAGCCTCGATTTGAAGATCCGGGCGGACATGCGTCGGGCATCAAGGCTCCGGGTGGCATGGTGGTGCGCTACGACATGAGTCGAGGGACCACAAGCATCGTCGCAGGCGGATTGCGCAATGCGTATGATCTCGCCTTTCATCCGAATGGTTCCCTTTACCTCCATGACAGTGATATGGAGGCCGATATCGGCGCGGTTTGGCATCGGCCTACCGGTCTGTTCCGGATTGTCGAGGGTGGCGAGTACGGATGGCGCAGCGGATGGGCCAACTGGCCGGACTACTATTTGGATCGATTGCCTTCCCTCGCCGATACCGGCCGTGGGTCGCCGACAGGGATTGCGATCTACAACCACCACCACTTCCCCGTCCGATATCACCGAGCCATCTTCACGGCCGATTGGTCGGAGGGTCGAATTATTGCGCTGCCGATCGAATCGATCGAACGAGGGCAGGTCAAAGCCGAGGACTTTGTCATTGGGACCCCCATGAATGTGACAGATCTCGAGGTCGGCCCGGATGGCGGTCTCTACTTCTGCACGGGTGGCCGAGGGACCGAAGGGGGGATCTATCGCGTTCGTTGGAGCGGCGAGGTTCCGGAATCCCATCGCAATTTGGGAGAGGGAATCGCCAAAGCGGTACGCCAACCCCAACTGTATTCCGCATTTGGTCGCCAAGCCGTTGCGGTTCTCAAGCGGGAAATTGGCGATGAGTGGGAAGACCAGATCCTGGGCGTGGTATTCAGCGAAGAGAATCCCGCAAGGTACCGTATTCAAGCGCTCGATCTGATGCAGTTGCTCGGGCCCGCTCCCTCCGTGGAAATGTTGGTTGAACTTTCGAAGACAGCGAATGAACAAGTTCGTGCAAAGAGTGCTCGATTGTTGGGCTTGTACCCCGACGATGAGATCGGATTGTCGCGACTGCAAGCATTATTGAGCGATACCTCGGTCGCGGTCCGGATTGCTGCGTGCGAAGGATTGATACGCACGGAAGCGACCTGCGACATCGCCCAGATCGAAACGTTGCTCGCGAGCGACGTGCGAGAGGACCGATTCTTCGGACGGCGCCTGCTGATGAACGTGCCTGCCGAATCGTGGAAGGCCAAGCTCCTCAAGGGTAAAGCGCGGACCGTCATTCAAGCATCGCTGGCATTGATCGCTTCGAATCCGAGTGCTACCGATGCAAAAGAGGCCGTGGCGGCCCTGTTGCGCGTCAGCCAAGGTTTTGTCAGCGATGCGGATTTTCTGGATTTGCTGCGAGTCATTCAAGTGGCCATGAGTGTGGGAGGCATCTCACCGGACACGGTTCCCGAGATGAAGGAATTCGTGCAGCGCGAGTTTCCGACCGGCAATGCAACGCTTAACGGTGAGCTGGTTCGACTCGGGACGTATCTCAAGTGCGATCTCGTCGCCCAATGCGTCGAGTACCTCAAGATGGATGTTTCCATGCCGGATCGCATGCTCATTGCGATACACCTGCCGATGATGCCGCACGAATGGACATCCCCGGAACGCATGGCAGTGTTGCAATTCCTGGAAACTTGCCTTAAAGAGAAATCCGGCAGCTCGTATCCGCTCTATGTGATGAAAAGCTCCGAGGCGATTTCCAATCACTTGACCGAACGCGAAGCTCTTCAGATTTTAGAGCTGGGTCAAAAATATCCGAATGCAGCGCTGGCGGCTCTGTTCAAAATCAACAGTACCCTGACGAGTGATCAGATCGAGCTTCTCAAAAAGCTGGATTCAGCGATCGACAAGGGGGGATTGGAAGATGATGTTTACAAGCGGCTCAAGACCGGCATCACCGCAGTTCTTTCGCAGCAAGACAACGAAGCGGCGATCGAATATCTTCAGCAACGGTGGCGCAAGAGTCCGGATCGGCGAGCGTCGATCGCGCTGGCGCTGGCGCAGAAACCCAGCGAAGCCAACTGGGATTACCTCGTTCGCTCGATCGGTGTCCTGGATCTGTTTGCTATCCCCGATGTTTGCAATGCGTTGAAGAAAATCGATGCCGTCACCGACGACGCCGAAGTCATCCGCCAGACGATTCTCCAGGGATGTCGCCTCGCGGCAGCCAATCAGGATACAACGCCCATCGTTCAGCTCCTGGAGTATTGGACGGAGCAAAAGCCAGCTGCTCGGAGCTTGGATGTCGCCTCTCCGATGCAGCCTTGGCAGGATTGGTTTGCGGAACGATACCCCGAGTCTCCCCCAGCCACCCTGCCGTCGGAAAAAGATCCGCCGCGTTGGTCGCTGGAGTTCCTCGAGCAGTTTCTCAACGGCGAGCAAGGTCGGGAAGGGTCCGCGGTGCTCGGCGCGAATATCTATGCCAAGGCGCGATGCAGCGCTTGCCACAAGATGAATTCGCAGGGCGGCGGATTAGGCCCTGATCTCACCAGTATCAATCGACGGTTTACACGGACCGAAGTCATCGAATCGATCCTGTTCCCCTCCCATGTGATCAGCGATCAATACGCCAGCAAGAAAGTTGTCACCAAGGATGGTGAGATCTACACCGGGATCGTCGTCAAAACTTCAAAGGGATTAGCGATCCGCGTCAATGAGAACAAGGAGTTCCTAATTCTCGATGAAGAAATCGACGAGATCGCACCGAGCAAAGTTTCGGCCATGCCGGCGGGGCTGCTCGATGATCTGACTCCGACCGAGATCCGCGACCTGATGTGCTACCTCGGATTCATTCCAGAGGAAAAGAAAGCGGCAGAAAAACCGTCGACGATCCGACGCTAGATCCGGCGGATAGCTATCGACGCTTTTCGCCGAGGATCCGGCGAAGGGCGTCTTGCATTTTCTGATCCTTGCTGTCGGTCCCGGTTACCTGGACTTGGAATGGAACGATTGCGATAGAGTTTCCATCGGTCGGCGTATCCATCGTCTCGACAACCTGGAGCACATCCTGCACCAGATATTTGGGCGCGGAGATCAGCAACAAGTTCGCTTCTGCGTCCACGCCGATCGACAACAAGCCTTGGTACTCCGGATTGGTGGAGGTCGCGGCAAGACTCTTGCTAAATCCCGTGCTGCGAGTCAAAACGCGATCGTTGACGCTCATCAGGTCTTGGTAGATGGATTTCAAGGCTTCGGCGACGATTGAGGCCTTGCGGTGCTTCAGCCGGTAAGTCACCTTTTCCCGCTGCAGCTTCTCATCCTCCGAACTCGGTTGGTCCAGCAAGGCGATCGATTCATCGATCTGTTCCAGTTGCCGTTCCGACGCGTTTTGGATGATCAATCGATTGGTGCGCGAATCCACATCGATAAGAAGCGTGGGCGTGGCCGCCAGTTTGTTGAGGGTCGAGGTAGTGGACGGAAAGAGGATGTCCAACTGGCGCTTCACCGTCGCGGCTTGAGCGTATTTTAGTTCGATGGTCTTGAGTTGTGTGGGCCGCTTGATCAACTGCTGCATCAATCGCTTGACCGTATCCGCCGCGACTGGATCCTTGGACAAAACCACGAGACTTCCGTCGGCGGCTTGCATCACCCGAACGGGCGGACGCTCCAAGGCAGCCGGCAGCTCGGGCGGTGACCCCGATCCCTTCGCCGCAATCATCAGACCCGATGCGAGCTGCACCCCGTCTTCGCGAACGGACACCGGATCCGCCGGGACACCGGGAGCTGGAGCCGACTTCGGCGCAGTCTCTTGTTCATAAATCAACGGGGAATCGCTCAGGTCGGACCAGACGCGTTTCAATCGCTCCACCAATGGGCCGACATCCTGTCCGTGCGTCTCGATGACCTGCACGTTGGATCCGGCCGCACGCTCGGAAAACGTCTCGCCCAGTTGGGACAAGAATTCGCGAACATCCTTGACTTCGTTGGGGGTCGCCCACAGCAGAAGTCGCGAATGCTCGGCATCGGCCTCGATTTGGAACTTGCCGTCGCTCGGAACGCCGGGCGCGCGCGATGGTCGCTCCGACGCTTTCAAAACGAGCTGAATCGCTTTCGTAGCGTAGATCGGATCGAGATTCGCAAGCGACAAAACCGTTGCCGAGCGACGCTCGGCGCGGAATGAGTCGATGACTTGGGATATCGTCAAGTGATCCGCGGGAGACGCGTACGCGATCAGTCGATTGTAGGCGGCTTCGTGTTGAACCCGCGCATCTTTGCCGATGCTGTCGCGTTCCTGCAGCGAAGTGATCATCTTCGTAACCGCGTCCGGATCAAAACCGCTCACATCATAGACCTTCACGCGCGAAAGCGTTTCCCAAGTGGAATTGCGATCGGGAACCTTCTTGTCCATGGCGTCAACCGCCTGGCGAACGATTTCAATCTTGTTGGGCGGAGCATTCACCAGAAGACTGTTCTCCTTTTCGTTGACGACCAAAAAGATCGTCGGCTTCTTGTCCGTCAGCAACGTCTGGGCGTCGCGTCCCATCTGCTTGACTGCTTCCGCCTTGAATCGAGCTTGCTCGATGTCCAATTGGGTCTGCACCGATGACGATGCCGTGCCATCGGGAGGCAAGCCGAGCAACTGACGTATCTTGGGAGCCAGTTCTTCGGCTCTTCGATGCTGAAGATGGAATTCCGCGACACGTTCCTTGCGAGTGTCGTCCGTCTCCGCTTGCGTCAGCAAACGATGGAACTCTCGGAGGTTCACCACCGCATCGATAGCTTCCAAGCGATTGGCGCTAGCCATCGGAAACAATTTGCCATAAGGGCTCAATAATGGTTCCAACTCCTTGGCCGCCTCGTCCGCGATCATCCAATCCAACGGAAAGGAAACCCGAACCACCGAGTGCTTGGGCAGTTGCATCAACTCCTCTGGCTCCACTCTCGGAACGAGCGTCACGTCCAAGTCCTTTAGCGAGACCACCCTCAGCACCCCAGCTCGCTTGACCATCGCGAATCCGCGCGCCAAAAGCTGCATGTTGAACAAATCCTCCGCCTCCTCCAGCGAAATCGGTTGAGTGCTCGACAAGCTTACACTGTCCGATGGCAGTTCCTGCCAATCCAGGTTCAACTCCAGTCGCTCCGCCAACCACTGCAGTGCCGGTAGCCACTCTTGCTCCCGAAACTCCAGCAAGACCTTACTCGTCGTCGCCGGTTTGCTCCCCGAATCGACCGAGGTGTTCTCTGGAATTGGATCCTGAAGGCAAATAGCTGCCAATACGCCAACCAACAGCGATGTTATCATGGCTGAATTGTGGGGTTACGATCTGGCCACGGTGGGGGGAATGCATGCCATCCTGGCGAGGCCGATCTAGGTGGGGAGGGGTAGACGCACAGGAAGGTTCCATTCAGCATCTACGCATCGAAAATCCCATTACTCAATTTCCAATGCACCCATGACTATAGATGCATTTCTAGTCCGAATCAATCCGTTACCCCTATTACGGGGGGTTTTGTGGAGGATTGGCTGGGCAGGAGCATGGCTTTTTGGTTGGATCCTGCCTGCGGGGCCGGTGGCGCAAGCCCAGGACGTGGATTGGCTGGGCGCGGTGACGACCCCTCCCGCGACGTTCTTTCTGGAACGCCCGGGGACCGTTGCTCCTCTGCTGGTCGATTCTCAAGGAGCGGCTATTTCGAATTGGCAGGGCTGGTTGGCCGAACGGGAGTCGCTGCGCCAGAGATGGCTCGCATTTCTCGGGCCGATGCCGGCGGATCGTCCAGGCGTTCGTTTGGAGGTTCTTGCCAGCGAGGTCGTGGATGGGATGGAAGCCCGCGATCGGTCGATCGTCCGACGGCTGGTGCGATATGAAGGGGAATCGGGACTGTTCGTTGAAGGTTATCTTTTGCATCCCGAGGGTGCGGAGAAGGGATCGCATCCCTTGCCGGGCATTGTCGCGCTGCATCCTACCAGCGATGCATCGATTGAGGAGATTGCGGGAGTCCGTGGTTCGGGCTCTGCGAAGAC
>JBKDPB010000228.1:0-13553 GCA_046342615.1 Planctomycetota bacterium
TGTACGGCCGGTCCTGGGCGGTCGCTTTCACGTGGCTGATCCTGTGGACAGCGATTGCCAGTATCTTTGCATTGACGTTGGGGTACTCGCGCATCCCGTATGCCGCGGCGCGTCAGGGGGATTTTTTCAGCGTGTTCGGAACGGTTCACCCCAAGGACAAGTATCCGTGGGTGTCGCTGCTGGCTCTGGGAATCTTGACTGCCATCTTCTGCTTTCTAGAACTGGGAACGGTGATCAGCGCCGCGGTCTGTGTCCGGATCGTCGTGCAGTTCCTGGGCCAGATCGCCGCCTTGCACCTGGTTCGGACCACACGGCCGGACATCGTGTTGCCGTTTCGGATGTGGCTGTATCCGGTTCCCAGTGCGATTGCCGCGTTGGGTTGGATTTTTGTGCTGGTAGTCGCCGATCGGACCGCGTTGTGGCTGAGCCTAGGCGTGGTTGCGTCAGGTGTCTTGGTTTACTTCTTGCAGAAACAGTTCTTCAAGTAGCCTAGGCAAAGCAGTCCCCCACTCGGGGCGTCGGACGACGTGCTTGTCGAGAGCTGGATCAACAGAGCCTTTCGCTCCCGATGTCCGCATGGCATGCATAACCCTCAAGGTCGGTGCGTACGAGCAACGCGTCCGTCATTCTGAGTCAAATGGATCCGCTTGGCTGAAGTTTGCGGGCTATGGTTTTGCATTCCTCTCCGCACGTGTGGTTACTCGGATCCTGGATATCGACATGACGGATCAAGTTTCGGAACCAAGCCAATCACCGCGTCGTCGTTCCATCCTTCGGCTGGTTGCGATTCCCATTGCTCTCGGCTTTGGGCTGAGCCTGCTGGTGTCCATCATTCAATGGTGCCAGACCGATCAAGCCCGACGCTTCTACATCGGACTCGATGGCATGCAGTGGTACTTGATGTACGCTGTCGGCATCGCTTTGCTCGCCGCAGGTTGGATCGTGACATTCAAGCCTCGTAGACGCTCGGTTGCCGCGATTGGTGCTGGTCTGTTGGTGTTGCTGGCAGGCGTATCGACCTGCTTACGGGTCGAATCGTTTCGAGGCGATCGAACTCCTCGATTCGTTTGGAATTGGACTCCGACTGCCGAACAAGAAGTGAAACGCTATCTGATTTCCCACTCTGCACGATCGGCGCGGGTAACGCATCTGGCGCCGGAACGATTCGAGTCGACAGGCAACGATTTCCCAGGCTTCATGGGACCGGACCACAATGCGCAACTCGTGGGACGGAGTCTATCCAAGCGGTGGGACAAGATTCCGCCGAGGCCTCTGTGGCGTCATCCTATTGGATTGGGATGGGCGGGATTCGCTGTCCAAGGGGGCATCGCCGTCACGCTCGAACAGCGAGACGAAGAGGAATGCGTCGTTTGTTACGATTTAAAGCAAGGCCATGAATTATGGCTCCATGCGGAACGGATTCGATTTCGAAGTGAACATGGCGACGGCCCCCGAACCACTCCCTTGATCCATGGCGAACGCGTGTACAGTTGCGGCGGAACGGGAAAGGTCACGTGCGTCGATCTGGCCAGTGGTCGTTTGGTTTGGAAAGCGGATCTATTGGCCGACGCTGGGGCAGATCCTCCGTATTTTGGATGGTCGTGTTCACCGATCGCGTCGGGGACCGAATTGATCGTAACGCCAGGCATCCAGCCCGGAGGAACGATCGTCGGCTTGGATCTGGAAACCGGCGAGCAGCAGTGGCGCGGCGGAGATGATCCCACCTCCTACGCTTCGCCCGTCGCCACCACCTTGTGCGGCGAGTTGCAATTCCTGAGCTTTAACGGTGAGGGGCTTCGATCGTTCGCGCGAGGTGGATCCTCGCTTTGGTTCTTCCCGTGGCTGACTCAAGGGGAGTCACGGGTGAATGTCGCGCAGCCCGTGATTGTCGATCGAGGCGGATTCGCTCCGGAAGAGCGATCCCGAGTGCTCATTTCCTCCGGCTACGAGATGGGAACCGCACTGTTGGAAATCTACAAGGTGTCGGACGAGTGGCGGATCGACACCGTGTGGAAGAGCAAACATCTCAAATCCAAGTTCTCCAATTTTGTCGTGCACCGCGAACATCTGTATGGCTTGGATAATGGACTTCTAACCTGTTTGCAGCTGTCCAATGGCGAACGGACATGGAAAAAGGGCCGGTACGGTCATGGACAATTGCTGTTGGTCGATGGTCGTTTGCTCATCCAATGCGAATCGGGGGAAATCGCCTTGGTCGAAGCCAATCCAGACAAGCACGTCGAACTCGCCCGTTTTCGCGCGCTCGAAGACAAGACGTGGAACCACCCTGCGCTCGCGCGGAATATTCTCGTGGTTCGCAACGACCGCGAGGCCGCGGCGTATGAACTGCAGACCGTGATGCGGGCGGATTGACGCTGGTGGTTGTCGCGGATCTAGCGGCGATTTAGTCAAATTCGCTCACCGTCTCCGCTCCATTTCGCGAGCCGATGCTCCACCATACCTTCGGCTCGACTTGGTTCGATAGAAACGAGGTACGGCCATCGGCGAAGCTGACATGGATCCCGCCGCCGTGGTAACTGCTCGCGCTCACCATGTTGTTCCCATTCCCCTCGCCACCGTAAACGTGGCAGTTTCTCGTATTGGGAAGGGTGACGTGCATGTACAAATTCGCCGCTACGGTAAGACCGGAGATCCAGGCTTTGCCGTGCGGAGCCGTGTAAACAGGGTCAGGTACGGATACCCCTCCACAATACTGAACCCAAGCCGGCAACGAACGAGCCGCACCCCCGCCACCGCAGTACGACATGATACTGTCAGGCCCGCGCGGTATGGTGCTGCCAAACGGACCGACCACCGGTACGAGACTGTTGATGTTTCGCTCGGAAAGCAATGCCGTATTCGAACTGCCATCGGTGAAGTAGCGCAAGCTGAGCTTGGGCGCGTACCACGACAGATTGGTATCCGCGGGATTCATGATTGGCATTGCACCGTTGGTTTGACGCAACTCCGGATCGTCTCCCGCGATACCTGTGGTGCGTCGGATCCAGCCCGCATTCCCCGCGTAACTACCCGGCGCGGGTTGCGCGGTTCCTCCATAAGTGGTTTGCGTCCATGGGTCGGAAGGACAAAGGAAGGTGGGAACCCGCGTCGCCGCCGCAACCGCATTGCGATGGTTGGCTTGGATGTGGAGCCGAAGGTAATTGGGACTCCCACCCGTCACACTGGTCATCGGCACCGAGAAATCGATCTGTTGAAACAGCGGACCTTGCTCGACCTGCGGCAAGATCATCGCCAGCCAACTGTACAACCCTCCTCCAAATTGAGCGTTGCCCGGAACCCCGTGGCCAGAAATCGTGACCGGGAAACTTCGAAAGGCCGATTCGTAATTGAAGATGGCAAGCGTCAATTGCCGCTGATTGTTGGAGCATTGGGCTCGGCGGGCGGCCTCGCGGGCCGCTTGCACGGCAGGGAGCAACAACCCGACCAGCACCCCGATGATCGCGATGACCACGAGCAATTCCACCAAAGTAAAACCCCGTTTCGCCGACATCTCCTCACCTCGCTCCGATGCTTGTCCCCCGCCGCGACCGCGAGGACATTTCGGCCCCCACCTCCGCGACCCCCCTTCGGCTAGGGTTGCACAACGAAACCCTCTGCAGTCTGCTTATCATTGCAAATTCAATGCAAATAGGGAATACAAAAAATCGATATCGCACCACTTGCCACATTTCCCTTGTGCAAATAATATGCATGTGCGATGAAAGGAACAGAGCCGGATCGGTTCCTGACGATTCTGTCATGGTTTTTTGCAGGTACTTTTAGATGAAACGCGTCTCGTGGGTGATGGTGGCGGTGTGCGTCCTGAGTTGGGGGCAGGGAGTCCGCGCGGATATTTGGATTCGCGGACACGGAGACATTGGTGCAGCGCTGACGGGAGGCGAGTTGGAGCTGCATTATCATTTCGAGGACGATGCCCAAGGGGCCAATGGCACGATCACTGCCGGCGAATACGGCCCGTCCGCGTTCTCGATCGCGGTGCCGAACCCTTCCGTGGCGCGTCCCGCAGGTTCGGCGTGGGACTTTCTCGGGGCACCGACCGATCAGGTGTGGTTCTTGCCGCAAAGCAGCGACCCGGACAAACCGTTTCTGGGCTTTGGCCTGGAGGACTTGACCGCCTCGGATTGGAATGGTGCGTTGACGTGGAATCTCGTCGGCATGACCGCCCCTGCGGGTGGAAGTTTTGCCCTATGGCAAAACGATGCGTTTGGGAATCCCACCGCCTTCATGAGCACGGTGGATGGGATCTCCACCGCGGATTCCTTCTCCCAGGTTGCTGGCGGGCACGAGCATTTCAACCTTGGATTTACTCGTGAGGGAATATTCGAATTGCAGTTCCGGATCTCGGGCACGCACAACACTCTCGGATTCCTGAGCAACACCGCAACCTTTGCTTTCGTCTCTGGGGTGCCCGAGCCGTCATCGATGGCGCTCTTGGGGTGCACCGGTGCCGGATGCATCGCAGGGTGGTGGCGACGACGCGGGCGCAGGCCAGCTCCTCGCGCGTGAGCCATCGAGACGATTCCAGTTCACGAGCCATCCCCAGCAACCGGCGGAGATGGCGTTGACGCGTTGGATTCGTCTTTCTTTTCCGATTCGACCCAAAGCTCTTGCACGTCGGGATGGTAGCGATAGACCATGCCGGCGGGGAGTTTCGGCAGTTTGATTTGGTTCCCGATGATCTCCCTCATGTACTCCTCATGGCTTTTGGGATGCCTGCCGTTGAGAGCCACAAAGGCGTTGAGCGTATGGGGAATTTGGATTTCGAAAACGATCTTTTCCTTCGTTCGAAAATAGGCGGATGCGGGCCCCGAAACGAAGGTCGCGGGGTTGTATTCCGAGCCTCCCTCGAGCGAGCGGCCTTGCACACCCACCCCAACTCCCGCCTTTTGGTCCGGCATAGCAGGTTTTGCTTCGGCGGCAGCCTGCGCAGCGGCGCGAGCGGCTGACTCGCGGTCGACGTCCTCTTGCGGTTTGCAGCCAGCGATCCAACCCAAGGAGGATGCGGCAGTGATGAAGGCCAAAAACCGAGATGAGACTTTACGATCTTGCATGGGATGGATGTCCCTTTTTCTGAGAGCGATACAACGCACGGCAACGACCGGTTGCTTCCGATTGCGACACTCCCCAGATCATAGCGTTTGACGGAAAAGAAGGCGAGCACAGCTAGGGTGAAAGAACGGCTTCGACCCGAATGACATACCCCAGTTCATCCGCGCGTTCGACCCGCCCCACCACAAGCCATCGACCATCGATCGAATCTCGGTCGACGCCCAGGATGCGAGCGCGAAGGGTGTCGCTGGAGATCCATTGAGTTTCCCGATCGCCGATCGTCAAGGTCGGCTCCAGCCTCCACGCGAGCGACGCCGAGCCACGGCTGGAATCGACTGCCATGGAACGCACCGGCCAGAGCACGTACTCAAATGCCTCAGGGGGATGGGATTCAGAAACGGGATGGGTCATCGCATTTTCGATCGACTCGAGATACCAGGGTTGCCGTAGCAGTTCCAGAAACGATTCGGTGGCGATGCGAGCCGTTTCGTCCCGCTGCCTCTCCGCCATGCATAACTCCGCCAAACGAAGAGACTCCTTGTAGATGTCCCACTGGACCGAGGACCAGGAGCGATTGGGCTCCCCTTTCCACGCGTCTCGCAACGATTGAATCGCCTCGACAACCGCATCGACCCGTGCGCCGACATCGGGATCGATCGATGGCTCGCGCGGTTCCGCCGGCGGAGGTTGCGATTTTGGATCGTCGTGATCGAGGCTCGGTGAAGGCTCGGATTTTCCTCCCAGAGGGCCAAACTCGCCGCTCGATCGCCGAGAGGGAGCCGTGGGTCGATCGGTTTTGAACCGCCCGCGCGCCTGCCCTCGCAACGCCTCCGGAACGATCCACGGGACATACTTGGCGACCCTCGGGCCGGCATTTCCGAGATCCCGTCCGAATCCATACCAGAGAATCGCCAGCGCGATCGGCATCGCGCTCAATCCGCCGAGAATCGGAGGAACCATTTTGCTCACCAGCGAGGCTTCTTTGCGGCGAGGCCTCGCTCGGGCGGCGGCCTGCTGCCAGTCCTCCGCGCCCCCCCTGGTTTCCACGGCTTCCAACGGCTCTGCCGATGTATCGGGGAACGTCTCGAATTCGTATTCGGGAACGTTCCACGGGTTCGGTTCCGCGTCGGCATTGGATACCCATTCGCTCAAGCAACTTGGGCACGTCGCCAACGCGCCATCGGCGTCATCGATTTCGAAGGGCTGGAAACACCGAGGGCAAAGAACATGGAGCTGCATGAACGAAGGATAGTCCGAGTCGACTGGGAGGAAGACGAAATTGGGCTACATTACAGGATATACGCTGGAACCGGCCGAATGGGGCCGCCGAGAGTTTCCTCCAGGTGCGAAGCGCGACAATTTATGGTGGACCGTTCGATTGCCCTCTGGCCTCAAGGGTTGACCTTCGAATTTCCTCTATCCCAGGTGAACGACACATCGAGGGACGCTTGCGTGACCGAGGGGCTGACTCGGGAGCCCCGGACCTCCGGAACCGTTGTGGAGGCCTTGATGTGGTTGCGTTTGGGGCGTTTCGATCCTGCGCATGCGATTGTCCAGGATGCGAGCCAGGGGCTCCCGGCCTACGTCCACGGCATGCTCCACCGCCTCGAAGGGGACTCCTGGAACGCCAACTACTGGTTCCGGCAGACGCGCGACGCGAGTCTACACGATCACATCGTCGACTTCGTGCACGCCCGCAACGCGTGGAAACCTTGGGAGGGGGAATTCGATCCGTCCCGACTGACCCAAGCCTGCGAGCTTTGGCACAAGGATCCCGGATTTTGCAAGGGTTGGAGCCAGGAAGACCTGCAATACCTCGCCCAGATCGAATGGGAAGCGGTCTGGGAGAATGCATTGAATTCGTTATCCTGAGGAGGTTATGACAAACGAATCCCGCAAATTGCAATGCCCCACGTGCCGCCGTTTCTTCGAACCGGATCTCGCGGCGACTTCCATGCCGTTCTGCTCGGTTCGTTGCAAAATGGCGGATCTCAATCGCTGGTTGGATGAGGAAATCGGCCTCCCCGTCCACGCATCGACCGACGATGAAGAAGATGCACCCGACCCGCCGCCCACTCCGTCGAGGCGCGAGTGGAATTTTGAATGACACCTTTCCCGACTTGAAACGGAGAGCAACATGACCGACAACCCAGCTCAGGATGCTGCCGTCCCTCGCGTGACGGTGGATTGGTACCGCTCCACTCCCTGGTGGCGGCTGGTCAGCCAAACGGTCGCGATTTCCTGGCGAGCCTCGCACCTCCTGCTCTGCGCTGCCGGACTCCTGGTCACGTGGGCTTTGACGACCCTGTCCTTCTGGCTCTTCCAGCCTGAACAAATCGATGCACCGATCCATTGGGGCCAACCGACTCGTCCCGCACCCGCGCTCGCTCCGTTCGATCGCGAACTGTCCGAGGTGATCCAGGCCATGTCGGGGTCGAGCGAATCCCGCGCGTCGATGTCATGGTTTCCTCGCTCCCCCGATTCTTTCTTGCAAGTTTGGAGACGCTACCTGCAGTACCCGTATCAGGCCTTGGAGTCGTTGACGCTTCGGCGGGCCGCGTACTTGCTCTTCAATACCCTGGCGGTAATCGCTGTCTGGTCGTTTGTCGGCGGTTGTATCGCGCGACGATCGATCCATGAGTTCGGCACCCGAATCACCGCATCATGGTCCGACACGCTCTCGTTGGTTTCGAGTCGATGGCTTTCGATCGCTTGGTCGACAGGGATGCCGACGGCGTTGATTTTGATGTGCGCCCTGTTGCCATGGCTCTTGGGATGGCTATCCAATATCCCCGTGGCGGGACCATGGATTTCCGGCCTGTTGATGATCCCGCTGGTCGTTATGTCTCTGGGTTTGGGTTGGTGCGCCGCGGTGACGGCGTTTGGATTCCCCCTGGCAGTCGCGGCCGTCGTGACGGAAAAGAAGGCCGACGCGTTCGACGGAGTGTCTCGTGCGGCGGCCTACGCATTCCAAAAACCAGTCACCCTGATCCTGGCCGTTGCCGCCGCGGACTGGATTGGGCATTTCGCCGGCGGAATGGTATCGATTGCAGTCAATACCGGATTTGCCGTCTTGGAACGCGCCTTTGAAACCGGATCCTTCCACGGACTGACCGAGCAGGGAACCCTAGGGGATCGGCTCTTTTCCGGATTCGTTCCCTTGATGGTGACGGCCTTTGGTTTCAGCTTCTTTTGGACTGCGTCCTCGGCGATCTACTTGATTCTCCGACGCGAGGTGGACCATGCCGAATTCGACTTGATCGACATGGACGCGCCGGGCCTTCCCAAATCTCTGCCCCCCCTGCCCGCGGCACCCGACACGCCGAAGGGGGACTCGACCCCCGCAACTCCGGCTTCGGAGTAACGGTCGGTCGGGTCCGGATCCTCCAGTCCCCAAGCCTTGTCCCGGCCTGAACGTGTTTGTTGAATTGTGCGTACTTCAACGGTATAAATGCCTGTGGGAACGCTCTTCTTCCTTTTCGAAGCATGACTTCATCCATCCCCCCTTCCAAACTGAGCCAATTCGCCAGGGTTTTCGCCTTGGGCTGCACGCTCGTCGGGCTGCTGGGGTGGTACAGCTCGCCGGTCCAAGCAGGGTGCCACGCAGGTGGCATCTCCACGTCGATGCGTGTGCCGGAGTCCGCGAAGGTGGGAGGGCTACCGCTCAGGTTGTACCCATCGTACGCCGCCGGGGGGATGTCGTTCTCCCTGTTTCCGCCTGCCGTCCCATGCGATGGGCTCAAGTGCGGGGCCCAGCCTCGCATGAAGCCCGCCGGGACAACCTCCTGGAGTCTTCGTTTGGTGACCTCGACCGCCAGCCGACCATCCCTGGGCGAGGATTGGAGCAGCCCCCAGACAGGACACTCCAACGATCATCCCCTTTCGGTTTCAGCGCCGCGCGGAGCCATCGGGCCTCTCGAACACCCCCCGAAACCCTCCGCTTCTTGAACTCGAGCTGCACCGGTTTTCCGGTTTGCAGCGATCGGGAGGCGTTTCATCAAGGAAATGCCTCCTCTGTCGATGCCCGTCTGCGGATATCGACCCTGCCAACTGATCACTTCGTCTGTTCATCGCTGCGCGAGTACAAGCCATGACTTCGTCGGATTCCTCCGCTCCCTCCCCGGACAACCCGTCGCCATCGGCGGCCGTGCCGGACAAATTCGCTCACTTGCTCGAGGGCAAGCCTGCCAAACCCAACCTGACGGTCACACCGAGGACTCGGGTTCTGCTGACCATGGTCTTGACCCTGTTTTCGCTATTGCTGGCCAACGGTCTGTACCTCTCGGGGGTAACCTTTTCGGAGTTTTGGTTCAAACGCTCGTTCCAGGATCTCTTTTACCACTACATGTTTTTGGCCCACCTCATCCTGGGGCTGATTCTGGTCTTACCTTTCGTAGGATTTGGTTTTTATCACTGGCGGGCGTCCCACAAGCGGCGGAATCGTCGCGCGGTGCGTATCGGTTATGCCTTGCTTGTCTCGGGGATCGTCGTGCTGGTCAGCGGTATCTTGCTGATCAAGGTTGGCAACTTCGAATTCATGCGCGGCGAGATGGGAAAGAAGGTCGTTTACTGGGCCCATATCGTGACGCCGCTGGTCGCGATGTGGATGTATTGGCTCCACCGATTGGTCGGGCCCAAGATTCGATGGGTGATCGCTCGGCGCGTCGGATTGGCGACCGCTGTCTTCGTCGGTTTGATGCTGGTGGCCCAAACCCAAGATCCTCGGAAATGGAATCGTCGCGAGCCTGCGGACGGTCAGAAGTATTTTGAAAACTCGCTTGCCAGTACCCGCGATGGCGGCTTCATTCCCCAGCACGTTTTGATGAATGATGATTACTGCAAGAAATGCCACCAAGACATCTATGATGATTGGTTTCACAGCGCCCACCACTTCAGCTCCTTCAACAACCCAGCCTATCTTTACGCGGTGCGAGAAACGCGCAAGGTCTCGATGGAACGAGACGGCAACGTTCATGCGGCGCGTTTCTGCGCAGGTTGTCACGATCCCGTTCCGTTCTTCAGTGGAGCGTTTGACAACCCCCACTACGATGACGTCCGGGATCCAACAAGCCAGGCCGGAATCACGTGCACCGTCTGTCACGCGATCACCGAACTGGAATCGACCCGCGGCAACGCGGACTACATCATCGAAGAGCCACAGCACTACCCGTTCGCCTACAGCAAGAATCCGATCTTGCAGCAAGTCAATATGCTGATGGTGAAAGCGAAACCGGCCTTCCACAAGGCTGAGATGCTCAAGCCGGTTCACAAATCGGCGGAGTTCTGCAGCACCTGCCACAAGGTCCACCTCCCGTACAATCTGACCAAGTACAAGGAATGGGTTCGCGGCCAGAATCATTACGACTCCTACCTTCTCAGCGGCGTTTCCGGACATGGAGCCCGCAGTTTCTACTACCCGGAAAATGCGCAGACCAACTGCAACGGCTGCCATATGCCCTACCGGGAGTCCGAGGACTTCGCTTCCAAACCGCATCCGGAAACAGGCAAGCGAGTCGTTCACAACCACTTCTTCCCCGGTGCAAACACCGCGCTGCCGCACTGGAGAGGTGAAGAGGAGTACGTGGAGTTGGCCCGATCGATCCTGAAAGGGTGCGCGCGAGTCGATATCTTCGGAATCCGCAAGGAAGGAACCATCGATGGCGAACTGACCGCTCCCCTTCGACCCGAAATCCCAGCCTTGCAAGCCGGACAAGCGTACCTGCTCGAAACGGTTATCCGAACGCTCAAAATGGGGCACCACTTGACCCAAGGCACCGTCGACTCCAACGAGCTTTGGCTTGAGATTCAAGCCAAAGCGGGAGACCGCGTCATCGGGATCAGCGGCGGTCGAACAAACGACGGCGCCGTGGACGAATGGTCGCACTTCGTGAACAACTTCGTCATTGACCGCAACGGCGATCGGATCGCGCGTCGCAACGCGCAAGACATCTTTATCGCCCTCTACGATCACCAGATCCCTCCCGGAGCAGGTCAGACGGTCCACTATCGACTCGAAGTGCCTCAAGACATCGATCAACCGATCGAGGTCACGGTCAAACTGAACTACCGCAAATTCGATCGCGGTTACATCGATTTCATGGACAAAGCGTATCGCGAAGGCGACCGCGACTTTCAACAACGAAACTCCGGAGTCAATCCGTTGCCCATTACGGTCATCGCCGAGGATCGAATCCTCTTCCCGGTCATCAAGCAAGACGGGATGCTCGTTCAAGCACCGGAAACCGGCAAGGCTCCGATTGAACCGACCTGGCAACGCTGGAACGATTACGGCATCGGTCTTCTTCTGATCGGCACGGCCCAACTCAAACAAGCGGCCGAAGCATTCGCCGAAGTGGAAAAACTCAATCGCTATGATGGACCCTTGAATACCGCTCGCGTCTTGTTCGCCGAAGGCAACCTGGACGGCGCGACGGCCGCCTTGGCCCGCGCCGCTGCCATGGACCCACCGCCGCCACCCTGGACCATGGCGTGGCTGAGCGGTGAAGTCGCGCGGCAACAAGGCCAATTCGATGCGGCAGCCAAAAACTTCTACGCGGTACTCTATGATGTGAGCGAAGAGCGCACCAAACGCAAGTTCGATTTCTCGTACGACTATGTTGTACGCAATCAACTCGGTGCCACCTACCTCGACCTGGCGCTCGCCGCCCAAAGCCGGGACGCGATGGACGAGTATCACGAGTATTTGTCCGCCGCACGGTCGGAATTCCAGAAGGTCCTCGAACTGGACACCGAAAATCTCATGGCGCACGCTAACCTCGCAACCATCTTCGAGCGACTTGGGGACGCGACCAAAGCCGAGGAACATCGGCTGGCCAATCTCCGATACAAACTCGATGACAACGCCAGCAATTTAGCGAGACGCCCGGCCCGCCAAAAATATCCCGCAGCCAACAAGGCTGCCGAAGCGGTCGTGATCTACTCCATGCAGCGTGCGGGCGCACCCGGACTTCCCGAAGAGTCGGCTCGAGAGCATGTTGCTGCGGGTACGACGGTGCACCCCGTCAACGATGCAGCTCCCGATCCCCAGGGCGGCCAATAAACCAACGAAACTCTCCCCGCGATCCCTTCATTCCGGCTCCTGCACCCATGGCAAAAAACAAGTCGCGACAGCCCGTCTCCAACCCTGAAGCGGAGGATGACTCGATCATCGGCCGCATGTTTTGGCGATCGCTGGGCGTCGTCGCCTTGCTCGGCGTCACCGGCGGTCTGGGCTATGCCCTATGGCCCAAAACCGAAACCAAGGTTCAGGAAAAGAAGACGACAACCACTCTTCCCCAGGAACGCAAGACAACCTCGGCGACAGCACCCGAGATCCCCTTCGCCGATATCACGAAAGAAGCTGGGATCGACTACGTCCACTACAACGGCAAGAAAGGGGAACGGTTGCTTCCAGAGACCATGGGGGGCGGTGCAGGCTTCCTCGACTACGACAACGACGGCGACCAGGATATTCTGTTCGTAAATTCATGCGATTGGCCCTGGGCCTCGCGCGATCCCGGCATCCCGCAACCGACCATGAAGGTCTATCAAAATGATGGGCTCGGCAGATTCACCGACGTAACCCAAGACGTCGGTCTCGACGTCAGCTTCTATGGCATGGGTCCCGCCTTTGGCGATTTCGACAACGACGGATGGGTGGATGTGTTCATCACCGCGGTGGGACTGAACCATCTGTTCCGAAACGATCACGGTAAATTCGTCGATGTCACGACTTCCATGGGCGTCGGCGGCGCACCCACCCAGTGGAGTTGCCCCGCGATGTGGTTCGACTACGACCGCGATGGCAAACTCGATCTCCTCGTCGGAAACTACGTTTCATGGACTCGCGATACGGATTTGTCCTTGGCGTCAACCCTCGTCGGCATGGAGCGATCGTATGGCCAGCCGACAAACTTCGACGGTGCATTCATGTACCTCTATCACAACGATGGCGACCGGTTCACGGAGGTTGGCGAGAAAGCGGGCCTGCACGTACTGAATCCAGCAACGCGAATCCCTGAAGCCAAGGCGCTGGGAATCGTCCTGCTCGATGCCAACCATGATGGATGGCCCGATGTCTGTGTCGCGAACGATACGGTCAAGAATTACTTGTTCATCAACAAGCAGGACGGAACCTTCGAAGAACAAGCGATCGGCATGGGGGTGGCATTGTCAAGGGATGGCAGCGCGACCGGTGCCATGGGAATCGATTGCGCAAACTATCGCAACGATGACTGCAGCGGTATCGTTATCGGAAACTTTGCCAACGAACAAAGCAATCTGTATTTGAGCGATGGCCTGAAGCCGAGCTTTACCGATGTGGCACCTACCACAGGATTCGGGCCGCAAACGCGATTGCGACTAACCTTTGGAGTCTTCTTTGCGGATCTGGATCTCGACGGTCGACTCGATATTGTTTGCGCTAATGGCCACCTCGAGCCGGAGATTCAAAAGGTTTACCCCACGCAGCAGTATGAACAACC
>JBKDPB010000229.1:0-2875 GCA_046342615.1 Planctomycetota bacterium
CCAGCCAGCAGTTGCTCTTCTTCGTTGGCAATCCACTCGGCCAGCATCCGGGGCAAGGGAAATCGAATCGCCATCAACAGAAACAGAATCGCGGAACCCACGAGCCACCACGGCGAATATCGGCTTGCCAGGAACGAGCACAGAAACATAGGTCCCTCTAACAGTGCCAGTCCGATGATCCGCGTGCTCGTCATGGTTCCCATGAGCGCCTTGGCTGGCGTGTCGGCAAGCGGAGCATTTGACGAGGACGGTCGACTTTGATTGTCGGGAGATGCATTCGCTGGATCGCTGGTCCAAGTCAGATTCTTTTTGAGGTTCGCGAAAACGAGCGATGGAATGACAAAGGACATGACAGTGCATGTCACGATGGGGACGAGGAACATCAATATGGACTCCATGGGTTGGTTTTCCAAGCCTTCTTTTGCTGAGATCGTTTTCAAAACGAAGACCGCATACACTCCGGCTCCAAGCATCATCGCCAAGTGGATGATGGACAAGATCATGACGTGCGGCCTGATTTCCGCTTGTACCCTCTCGATGTCCGACTGAGTAACCATCGTATTCCTCGGTAGATTGCGTTTCCGTGCTGGCCATCGCCCCTTGGCCAAAAACCTCGAGCGATCGACTATATTGAAGGGGATTCTAGTCGAACGTCGTTCCATTGCAGTCCATTCACCATGAACCGAACTATCCTGTGCGGCATGCATGCCATTCTACCGTGTGTTTATGCGATCGCAGTATGTCTTCTCAGTTCAGGATGGGGACGAGGGGCGGATCCTATGACTGCCGAATCGACCGCCGCTCCCTCGTGGCCACCCTATTCATTGACCCAACGAACGGTATACGCCGATGGAGACACCTTGAAGCGGCGAACCACGGACGTCCAATGGGATCCTAAACGGACGGCGGTCATCGTTTGCGATGTATGGGATTACCATCATTGCATCAATGCGGTGCAACGCATCGAAGAGATGCTCCCCCGCATGGAGGCTGTGTTGCAACATGCGCGGCAACGAGGATCGGTCATCATCCATGCTCCCAGCGATTGCATGGACACCTATGCCAACCATCCAGCCCGCAATCGGGCGATTGGAATCTCCAAACGGCCCATGCCGCCAAAGATCGAGTCATGGAACAGCAAAATACCCGCCGAAGCGACGGCAGCGTATCCGATCGATCAATCCGATGGAGGTGAAGACGATGCCCCAGAGGCGCACCGGGCATGGTCGGAGAAACTCGCCGCGATGGGTCGCAACCCTGGGTTGCCATGGCGGGCTCAATCGCCCGGTCTGACGATCGATCCGAGCAAAGACTTTATCAGCGACCGCGGCGTGGAGGTTTGGGGGATATTGAAGGATCGCGAGATCGAACACGTCCTGATGATCGGCGTCCATACGAATATGTGCGTGTTGGGGAGGCCGTTCGGATTACGGCAACTGTCTCAAAACGGAATGGATGTTGTCCTGGTTCGGGATCTGACCGATTGCATGTACAATCCCAAGCGATGGCCTTACGTCGATCACTTTACCGGCAACGATTTGGTCATCAGCTACGTCGAGCAATACATCTGCCCGACTGTTACGAGCGATCAGATTGTCGGCGATCAGCCGATTTCATTCCGAAACGATCTTCGCGAGAAGAAGGATTTGTTGCCAACCGACGTTCCCTCGCTTCGGACGGCCGTCCCGGAGTGGGGACGGCTCGAGCTGACCGCAGCGCCGCTGGAAACGAAGATTCCAACGTCGGCAAACGGGATCTCGACGATCCGATGCTCGGTGAGTTTTGCCACCGCGTCTCTGGACGCTCCGGTCATGCTGTTGGCACATGAAGCGGTCGAAGAAGCGTGGCTGAACGGCAAGCCGCTGGATCGAATCCCTGATCCCCAGCCGGTGAGTGGAAATGGACAAGCGAGGTATTCGATTCCCAAGGATCAAACCTTTGGCAACGACGACGCAAACGTTCTCGTCTTGAAATGCCGAGTCGAGCGGGATCGCATCGCCTCCTTGCCAGCACCGATGATCGTCACTTCGTATGCCGAGACCAAGCTATCGGGCGGCTGGCAAATTTTCCAAGGCGACGGTCCGGGCGCAACCGGCATCCCGCTCCCGGCAAAATTCGGTCTCTCCCCCGAAATCTACTACATGTGCCGCTGAGGAGCGTTCATGAGCACAACCAGCCGCGTGGACCGAAATGATTGAACACCTCCGGTTGCTCTCCACCCTTTCTTGCGAAAACGCAGTTACATTCCGTTGATTGATTCAGACCAACCTATGCCAGGGACTTGCACGCTACCCATAAAACATAAGTAAAACACAAGAGTAAAACACAAGAAAACACAAGGACATGCATTGCGTTTTGGTCGGCGACGAATTGCAAGCATTGCGTCGGTAACTTATCCGGGGACGAGTCAGGGGTAGATGGGCATCGTCCAGGCCGATTTCAAGACGTTCGATGCGGGCAAGGTCTGATATGGAACGGTTTTTTACCCAGACAGCGCGGAACGTCTCTGCAGTCGAATGTTGCCACGAACTTAAGGAAGCGGTTGGCGTGCCTTTGGAAGGCTACGCCGTGTTCGCGAGCTGCCGCAGGCCCAACTTCTGAGCCACCTGCCTGAGCACCGCTCGCGACGTGGACATGAAACAGCCGTAGAGGCGATTGCGGGTCAGCATGCCCGTGACCCGCTCCATCCAACGCTGAGCATCCATCTGCAAGCGATCGAAGATCGATTCCACCTCCTGCGAGATGAAAACCTTCCCCTCGCGCACGGTGCGACTCATGCAATCGACTAGCATCAAGTATTGGCCAAGGGTAAATCCTTCCTTGATCCCTTCGCGGATCGATCCCCCAGCGCGCTGGTCTTCGATCGGAACCAGCC
>JBKDPB010000230.1:0-57642 GCA_046342615.1 Planctomycetota bacterium
AGATAAATCCGCTCATACCCCGGTCGAGCTTTGATTTCAGGGTGATCCGCGTTGATCTCCTTGCCGGGTTGGAGGGTCAATTCAGGCTTGGGATCGAAGCTGTCGACATGCGAGACTCCCCCTGTCATGAAGAGAAAAATGACATTCTTTGCCTTGGCCGGGAAATGGGGTTCCCTCGCCGCGAGAGGGTCTCCCGAGTCGGCCATCAGTTGTTGCAGGATGCCGGGAAACAGGAGCGATCCAGCAGCGGCGGAACGAAGCAGTCCGCGACGAGAATACGATTCACTCGACATACAAGAACTCGTTGCTTGCCAGGAGGACCCGAGCCAGCGCACTCCACTTGTCTGCAAGCTCGCCGGGGTAACGTTCAAGGAAACGCGCTAAACGCTCCCGTTCCAACGCCGTGGGATCGCGTTGGAAGAGAGTTCGAAATACTCGCTGCAGTCCCTCATCGTCCCTCGAAGCGGTCAATACCCGACTGGCGACCGCCGAGGCTTGCTCATGGAAGAAGGGATCATTCATGAAATAGAGGGCTTGGGTCGGTACCGTGGTTGTTTGCCGAACGGGAGTCGATGCATTCGGGTCCGCCCCGTCAAAGAGGGCGAGAAACGGATGACGCCTTTGGCGTTGGACCATCAGGAAGGCGCTTCGACGCGAGGTGTCGTAGGTCGCGCTGAAGGGAGCGTGCTGGGTGAAAGTCCAACTCGCCTCGGCAGGAAAGGGATGCTCTCTACCCGGTGTCACATCGATCCTGCCGGAAACGAACAACAGACTGTCTCGCAACTCCTCGGCGGTAAGACGCCGCCGTTGGAAGTGGGACAACCAACGGTTATCCGGGTCGTCCGCCGCAGGTGCAGCGCTGGCGCGCCGGTAGGCCGCCGTCTTCAACAGCAAGCGATGGATCGCTTTAACCTGATAACCGCTTTGAACAAATCTCGCGGCGAGAAAATCGAGAAGCTCAGGATGCGATGGCGATTCGCCTCGCGATCCGAAATCGTTGGATGTTCTCACCAGCCCTCGCCCGAAATGCCATTCCCAGATGCGGTTGACCATGACGCGAGCCATCAAGGGATGACCGGCAACCCAGTCGGCCAAATCCTTGCGTCCACTGCCAGTCCCCGCAGAAACCTCGGCTCCGCCGAAGACGGACAACCATCGACGTGGAATTTCCTCACCGAGCTTCTCGGGATCGCCGCGCTCGTGGAGTTTGGCATTCTTCCCCTCGCGATCGATGACCGCATAGGCGACCGGGATCATGGGTGCCGGTCCCGCTTCGGGCACCCCCGTTGTCGCATCCCCAAGATCCGCGAGCGTTTTTCCGAGTTCTGGCGCGGCGAGGTGATCGAGTTGGAAGGAGACGCCATCGAGTCCCCCAGCCGGATGCGCATCGGCCACTCGTCCAGTCAGGATGACTTGCCCGTCGAACGGGCTCGTCCACGCGATCGCAACCGGCCGATTCGGGCCCGGGTGCACGAAGACCGACGCCGCGGGAAGCGTCGTCCACAGGCTCACGCTCTGCGAGGCGGAATTGACGAAGACCGATGGTTGATCCCCGATACTCCAACTTTGGATGGCGTTGCTCCCCGCATTGCTGGTCCGACGCGTCGGCAGAAATACCGGGTTAGCCGTGACCTCGAGAAAACTCCACGCCGACTCATCCGCGTACCGCCATGGATTGCCCTTCAACAAATCGCTGACGATATCCGAAATCTTCCACACGCGTTGCGATTCCTCGTTCGCTGGGCGGATATTCCATTCCAGCAGTGTGCTATCGGCACCGTAGTTTCCGTTTGGCGAGATGCTCAGCAACAAGATCTCTCCACGACGGACCTCCACCCGCTGTTCAAAGGGGATCGATGCACCTTCGTCTACCTGGGACTTTGCCAGATTGCGGATCGAGCGAGACCAGGAGGCTCGCATGGCATCGGTTGCTGCTTTGGCCAAAATTTCCCGCCGTTGTTTCTCCGCATCGACTTCAGCGACTTGGGTTCGCCAGGGTTGCATGATCGCGTCCACCTCGTGCGGAGGGAGCAGTGGGACCAGATCGCGAGGCTGACCTTTCGGTTCGCAGCCGGGGAATGCGAATCGGCTGCTGTCGAAAATCCCGTACAGCGCATAGTAGTCTTGAGCGCTCACCGGATCGTATTTGTGATCGTGGCAACGGGCGCAGCCGAGCGTCAAACCGAGAAAACTCTTTCCAAGATTATCGATAACATCTTCGTGTGTCAGATGCATATCCTTGTCGATATCGTGCCCATAGCGTCTGGCGATCGCGAGATAGCCGGTAGCGATGATCCCTGGAGTGAAATCGGTTTTCGATGGATCCTGAGCGAGAATGTCACCCGCGATCTGCATGCGAACGAACCGATCGAACGGCATATCGGATTGGAACGCATCGATGACCCAGTTGCGATATCGCCACGCATGCGGCAGCGGACGATCGGTGTTCTCCCCAGCGGTGTCGGCATAGCGGACGACATCCAACCAATGACGTCCCCATTGAACCCCGTACTGCGGGGACTGCAGCAACCGCTCGATGATCCGGTCGACCGCGTCCGGCGACTCGTCGGCAAGGAACGCGTTCACTTCATCGGGCGTGGGAGGCAGTCCTGTCAAATCGTACGTCAATCGTCTCAGGAGAGTCCTCCTGTCCGCCGGTCCCGTCCCTTGCAGACCCTGCTTTTGGATCTCTCGATCGACCAGTGCATCGATCGTTGCCACATCGGCGGCTGGGTCGGACGGGGATTCGTTCGAGGGAAGGGGCTGGAACGCCCACCAATTCGCAGCCTCCTCGCGCGTCATGCCGCCGAGAAGGTCACTGCCATCCCGCGGATCGGGCGCTCCCCTGGAGACCCATTCTCTTAGAACCGCGATTTCCTCTTGGGGCAGCTTGCCTCCGTGGTCCGCAGGAGGCATTTCGAGAGAGCGATACTCGATGGCTTCGACGAGCAAACTCTTCTCGGGCGCGAACGGAACGATGGCGGGGCCGCTTTCTCCACCCTTGCGCCAACCGCTAGCGGTCTGCAAGGACAGACCACCCCCCGCCTTGGTTCCGCCGTGGCATTCGAAACAACGCTTGACCAACAGAGGGCGCACGCGATTCTCAAAGAACGCGAGGTCTTCCGAGGAAATGGATCCAGGAACCGTATCATCCGCGCGCGCGATCCACGCGGGATCAGCCCAAGAGCTAACGAGAAGGCCCAGGGCCAACAGCATCGATGCGGCGAGCGGCGCACGAATAAAATAACTGCGTTGCAGGTTCCGGTTGTGGGCTGGATGCATATCGGGTTCCGGACAGGAGGGACCTCCATCCTACCATGGAACCGGCAAGCATGCATCGTTTTGGAGGAAGGATCCTACGCGGCCTTGCCGGTCCTTTTGGTCCGCCCTGTCCATCGACGGATCGAATGCTCGAGCTGGACCATCCAGCGCCGACGCCGTTTGGCCGTCCCGAGTCTCTCCAGCGATTTCCCCTCGAATTGAGCCTCGTTTTCTCGAGCTTGTTCCGCCGTCGGTTCATCCCGATCGGCGTCGATCACGCAGCCGACGAAGTGACCATGGTCCCGGGGAACCGGAAACGGTCGACAGTCCTCGCCTTCGTAGGCGTACAGATCGCTGTGGACCAATAAGGAATGCATCCTTTGAGGATAAACCTGATCTCGCAAGAAGTCTTGATCATGGCCTTTGCGATGCCATACGTTCCAGTCATCGATCCTTCGCTCGAGGTCGGGGATAGCGCCGCCACGGCAACCCCACATGCCTGCCATGATCACCACACGGTGGCAGGGGTGGTCCCGCATGATATGGAGATCGCGCCCGCTGGCGAGCCATTCCTCGACCGCGAGGGCCTCGCGATGTGTCAATCGCGAATCCACATCCCGGATGATCACTGCATCGAACGAGGCGTCTGCAGCGGGCAGGAATCGCCAGAACATGCCATCGATTTCTCCCCGGCGCTCCTTGCGAACCACCTCTGCTCCCGCGTCGTTCAATTGGCGTACCAGGGACTCGTCGATTTCTTGAGAGACATACAAACGCACACTCCAACCTGGATAGATCAATGGTGCAAGGTAAACGTTTCGCAACGCACCTTGCAGATAGAGTGGACCGGATCCATACAGCGAAAAAGAAATCAGCTTGCGGGACATGGGGCACCGAGGGCGAAACCTTCCTTCGAGTATTCGATCGATACCCAGTTCTGGCGAGTGGCAGTTCCCAGAGGACGGTCGGGATATCGGAAATTATGGTAGTACAAACGGGTCCGACTCATATCCAAGGACTCGATCATGCAGCGGATGGAACTTTCCATGCAATGAATTTCCGCAGCTCGTTCCAACAGGAGCCCCATATGGAAAAGACTTTCGGAAGGGTCGTTGCGGACAATTGGAAGATCGATCGCTTCGGTATCCACAACATAGCCTCGCGCTGGATCATCGTGGACAAACGCATAGGGCTGTGCGGCGGAACATTTATCGAAGACACGTTCCTCTTCGCTCCAATCCCGCTCCCAGTAGCATTCCTCGAATCGCGAGGAATAGGGGATGCCCAATTGCAGATAGAAAAGTTCGTCGAAAAAAAGTTGGGGATATTGATCGAGCATCGGTCGGAGCGCCCGATGCCCTACACACAAATAGTTGCGTGCCCTCATGGCGTGCAAACACCGTTGCACCTGCAATTGCTCCCGTTCGGAATCCTGGAGTTTGATGATGTGAATCCGCGGCTCATCGCGATACATCCACTGCGTCATCGGAGCATTTCGAGACTTGCAGAAAACCTGGATGCCGCGATGGGATTCCAATCTCGAAAGGAGATGACGCACCATCCCGTTGCAATGGATCATATCCCCTAGTCCGAGATGATGATAAATAAAGAGGTCTTCATCCCAACGGACTTCGTCCATGGTCAACGAAGGGATGCCTCTCCGGAGGGTCGCCTCGATCGTTCCCTGGATACGTGTCAGGACTTGGCTCAAAGTGCGCATGGTTCCAATGAATGCAAGCGTTTACCTTCACGTTCGAAATTGCGAATTCAAGTGGAATAGCACAATCCAGGTAACGGAGGCAAGGCGGGATGAACGGCAAATTTCCCGGCTGGAATGCTCGGTCTGGACCTAAACTGATCTGGCATCCAGGGGTGCCGATAACGTACACCCAGGGCATGCTGGGTTATCCGCATCGAAAAACAAGGGATTAGGCAGCCATGGCGAGATCGGTCCGGCGAAGGCAAAAACAGCGTCTTTACTGGGTCGAGATTGGCTTCTTGATTCTCGGACTGATCGCTCTGCGCCCCTCCTTGGTGACGGATCTGGTCGCCATGGGACGATCCGCTCCGGCCATCCAGGGAAATGATCCCAGCGCCGTCGGGTTTCGTTCCTACTATCCCAATTGGAATCAACCCACGTACCAGATGGTGGACCCTCGGCTCGGGACCTGGAATCCCGCCTGGCAACCATCCCCTGTACCGAACTATCCCCCTTCGAATGTCGCCTGGCCTGATGCACAGGTGCACCAGCGGATCCACAACGGGGAGACCGCACCGCATGTTGCATCCCCCACTTGGAATACTCCCATCCCGAATCGTCGCTACTAACCATTGAGGAAGCGAACATGTCTCGCATCGGCAGCAACTCCATCGCGCCAGCCGCAAATACAGAATCCGGTACCTTGCCGACCGGCGGCCTCAACGACATCGATGTAACTCAGTTCCTGGACCTGATGTTGTCCGAGCTCAAGAATCAGGATCCATTGAATCCGACGGACAACGCGGCGTTGTTGGAACAGATCGGTCAGCTTCGATCGATTACCGCGAACGATCGGCTGGTGACGACCCTCACCAGCTTTTCAACCACGCAAGAGTTGACGACCGCGAGCAGCATGATCGGAAAGAAGATCAAAGGTTTGGATAAAAACGCAAAAGAGGTCAACGGGGCAGTTTCGAGCGTCTCGGTAAAGGTTGACGAAAAAGATCGAAACAAGCGACAGGTCCAAGTGCATGTCGGGGAGCAGATTGTCGATATCAAAAACGTTCGCGAAATCGTGGATAACTAAACACCAAGCATTTCGCGATCGCTAGCAATGACTTGGCTAGCGCCGATTCCTTGATGCTTGGAGCTCCGCCGCTATGGGTTTGACATCCGCACTGAGCACCGCGTTGACGGGCATGACCGCGGCGGAATCGCAGATCGATGTCCTGGGCAACAACCTCGCCAACTCGCAGACGGTTGGCTTCAAGGCATCGGAGGTTGTATTCTCGACGCAGTTTTTGCAAACGATGTCGATCGGAGCCCTTCCGACGACGGACAACGGGGGCCGCAACCCGCGTCAGACGGGTTTGGGGGTTCAGATCGCTGCGATCAATCAAAACTTCCGGCAAGGGGCGATTGAGATCAGTTCCTCGGCGACCGATCTTGCGATCCAAGGCGAAGGTTTCTTCCAGGTTTCCGGCGCCCAAGAGGAAAAGCTTTACACGCGGAATGGAATTTTCCGGCTCAACAGCAGCAACGAGCTTGTCAACTCGGACGGTTTTCGTTTGCTGGGTTTCGGAGTTGACGACGATTTTACGATTCAACCGACGCAGTTGGTTCCGTTGACGATTCCTGTTGGGACGGAAACGATTGCCAAGGAAACGTCCAAGGTGGACCTCGAGGGGACGCTCACTCCGCGTGGTGATATTGGGAACGTATCCAATGTGATTCAGAGCGCGGTACTTGGGAACGGACGAATACCTCGTCCGAGTTCCACGGGCATGTCAGCCGTCGGGTCGAATCCTCCGGCCACCGCGTCGGTCGCGTTCTCGACGACACAAGGGGCTGGTGGCAACCACGCCGAGGGTTCGGTGTACCAGTATCGTTTCGTGTATGTGGACACCAATGGAAAAGAGAGCAATGTCTCGTCCACGCTATCGTACACTGTTCCAGCGGGTAATGGACTTGCCGACAACACCATCTCGTTGAATTTGCCACCGGCCTCCACTCAGTACAATCAGGTTAGTGTTTACCGAACCGCGCCGGGTGGTTCGGATTTCTATTTGGTTGGCAGCGGGGCAGCGGGAACGACATTTCAGGACACCAGCGCGGCCTCTTCGTCCACGGCCTTGAACACCAATGTGCTGGCGGGCAATTACTCTTACTTGGTCACGTATTACAAGAACGGAGAGCCGGAATCGAAGCCATCGCCGCTCGTCGGTCCGGTGAGCTTGGCCAACGGTCGAGCATTCTTGACCGGGTTTCCGACCCCGCCTGTGCCCGCTCCAGGAAGTGGATTGCCAGCCTACGATTCGATCCGTATTTACCGAAACGTCGCTAACGATCCGAATTCGTTCTATCTTGTCGATACGATCGCGCCGACCGGCACGTACACCGACAATCGAACGGATGCTGATATCAGCAATCTCAGTCTGCCCGGCCGTCAGAAAGTGAATCTCGATGGCCCTTCGGTCGACGCAGCGACGCGCCTCGTCGACGTGACCACCCGCGACGGCCTCAATTACTCCAATCCCTTCAAAGAGGGTGAGTTGAGTTTTCGCGGTCGCAAGGGGGGACGCTATCTCGACGAGAAGACGCTCCAGATCACCAGCGGAACGACCGTTCAAGAATTGATGGACTTCTTTGAGAGGTCGCTCGGAATCATCAATGAATCGGGAGACCCATTCAATCCTATCGCGTCAACACAGAATACGATCGTTGGGGAAAGCGGGACGTTGAGTCCCAGCGCCTACATCAACAATGGATCGATTCGGGTCGTCAGCAATGCGGGAACGCAGAACAACGTGACGATCGACCTGTCAGCCATACGAATTAAGGACAGCAACGGTCAGATTTCCACGCCCAGCATTCCGTTCTCAAGCGTTCAAGACGGAAAAGGACAGAGTGCCGTCACCGATTTTCTCGCGTACGATTCTCTGGGTTTTCCGATCAAAGTTCGAATCACGGCGGTGCTTGAGGCTCGGACCGATCAGTCGACAATCTATCGCTGGTTCGCCGACAGTCCCGACAATCTTTCGTCCTCAGGGGCCGGAATCAACGTCGGTACGGGCATTCTACGATTCGACGGGAATGGAAACTATATATCCTCCACGAATTCCTCGGTCGTGATCAATCGGGTTGGCTTCCCGAGCGAAAAACCTCTCCTGATCGATTTGAATTTCAGCTCCCTCAACGGCTTGGCAACCTCGACATCCTCCCTGGCAGCGTCGCGCCAAGATGGTTCGCCTCCAGGGGTTTTGAACAACTATGTGATCGGTGAAGACGGCAAGATCCGAGGCGTATTCAGCAACGGGATCTCGCGGGATCTAGGGCAGTTGCAGATCGCTCGATTCATCAATCCCATGGGTTTGGAGCAGCGAGGTCGTAACATGTACGCCCCGAGCGTGAACTCCGGTCTTCCGATCCAAGGGGCCCCTTCGGAGAACGGTCTTGGGGTGATCACAGCGGGCGCGTTGGAATTGTCCAACACCGATGTCGGCAACGACTTGGTCCAGCTCGTTTTGGCAAGCACCCAGTACCGAAGCAACGCCCGCGTGATCACCGCCACACAACAGTTGTTTGAGGAACTGTTGAACCTGCGTCGCTAGTAGACCGGATCGCGACATCGAAGGAACTCGGATGGAACGCGACTTTCGCACCAGAGCACCGATCGAGAACCTGGTTCGACGCGCGGAACTGGCACGCGAGTTGCGATCGTTTTTTGATCGTCGAGGCTTTGTCGAGGTTCAGACACCAATTCTCTCCCGATCCTGTGTCATCGACCGGCATCTGGATCCCATCCGGGTTGAAGGACAGGAGGTGCTCGGGGCGAGCTGCATCGACACATGGTTCATGCAAACGTCGCCAGAGCAATCGATGAAGCGGCTCCTCGCATCCGGCATAGGAAGCATCTATCAGCTCGGCCCCGTCTTTCGAAGCGCCGAAGCCGGCTCGATCCACAACCCGGAATTCACGATGGCGGAATGGTACGAAGTCGATGCCGACTTCGAACGAGGATTGGCGACAATCGATGCCTTGTGCCAAAACTTGCTGGGCACCGAGCAGGCGACGCGCGTCGCGTTCGCCGACGCCTGGCGCACTCACACGGGCATCGATTTGTGGGCCGCCGATCAACACCAGCTCGCGTCCCTAAGCCTCCAGCGAGGATGGGTCCACTCGCCGACATGGTCAAGCGATTGGGACGATTGGGTCAATCTGATCTTTTCGTTCGCCGTACAGCCGAATCTGGGCTGGAAAACCCCTGTCCTCTTGACCCATTTTCCGGCGTCCCAAGCCGCCCTGGCTCGCTTGGATCCCGCCGAACCGAGGACCGCGCTCCGATTTGAATTGTTCTATCGAGGGGTCGAACTGGCCAACGGCTACGATGAGTTGGTCGAGACCAACGAAGTTGAGGCCCGAGCCATTGCCGCAAACGCCGAGCGGGTCGCGCACGGCAACTACCCTTTGCCGACCGAGAATCCGTTGCTCGGCGCCATTCGACACGGCTTACCCGCCAGTTGCGGCTGCGCTCTCGGGTTTGACCGCCTTGTTATGCTAGCGTGCAACGCTCAGCGATTGGACGAGGTCATGGCATTCCCCGCCGACCTCGCCTGAAAACCGATATCGCTTCTTGGGGGAGTTGGGGATTCGGGGTCAATCGCTCTTGACCTATCGCAGGCATTCCAGCTATCCACCCAAGGACTTTCTGTGCGTTCCGTTGGTATCCCCTTTTTCAGGTCCTGCCGATGACCCCAACACCAAGCGATGTCCGAATTCTTCGATGGAGGACCGGGATCTTCATTGGGCTGCTCTCTTGCTTTGCGATGAGCCTGGGTTGCCAATCCTGGGTCACACGCAAGAAGGAGGAGAAGCACGAAAAAGAAATCCGCTTGATGAAGGAAAAGTTGGCCGATCCGGATCGACCTCGGCTTGCTGGCGAGGTCGCGACGCCGCTTGGATTGACGACTCGTCGCTATGATGCAATCGGGCTGATCAGCAATCTTCCAGGAACGGGTGGAATCGTTAATCCGAGTACGCAGCGCGAGATGATTCTCACAGAGATGCGTCGGCACGAGGTGCTCAATCCCGAGTTGGTCCTGGATTCGCCCTCGACGGCGATGGCAAAAATTCGCGTCTACGTGAATCCGTGCGATACCAAGAGCGACAATCTCGATGTTCTTGTGGAATGCTCGGATGAATGCAATGCCTCGGATCTTCGCGACGGATACTTGATGCCTACCTTCCTCCGCGAATATGCATTGTTGGAAGGCAAAAATCGCAGTGGCAAGGACAAGACGATCGCTTCAGGCGACTTTGTGATGAGTCCGGGTTCCGTCGGGAATCAGGAAAAAATCAATCCCTTGCGGGGAGTCATCATCGGTGGAGGAAAGCTTCTCGAGCCACCCAAACTCGGGATCCATGTTAGCAAGGAATGGCAGCACGTTATGGTGGTCGGTTCCATTGCGGAGGCCATCAATCGGCGTTTTTTCTATCGGGATGGCACGCGTCAGCAGAAGGTCGCCGAAGGCAAAAACGCCTGGCATATCGAGTTGCAGACGGTTCCCAAGTATCGATGGGATCCGATGCATTACATGTCGACAGTGATGTCGATCGGATTTCGCGAAAGTGACGAACAAGTCGCCGAACGCATCGAAGGATGTCGCAAACTGTTGATTCGGCGGGAAACAGCGCGGAAGGCATCCTGCGAGCTGGAAGCGATCGGCAAGGGAAAAGCAGTCGATGTATTGCTTGAGGGGCTCTTGAGCGTCGATACCGAAGTTCAGTTTCACTCGGCGTACTCTCTGGCCTATTTGGACCGCCAGGAGAGCGTTCCGGTGCTGCGAGAAATCGCGATCCGTGAACCGGCGTTCCGACCGTTGTGCCTTATCGGTTTGGGGATCAACGAGCACCCGTCTGGGCGGAGTGCACTGATCGAGCTGCTGCAGGAGGCTGAACCAGAGCTTCGTTATGGAGCGCTGCTTGCGTTGCGTCAACGCGACCCCCGGGATCCTATGGTTGTAGGAGAGCCGATCGGTGAAGCGTTCCACTTGATTCACGTTCCCGGCAAGGACGGACTGGTGGTGGCTTCCCTCGAACAGCGAAGAGAAATCGTGGTTTTCGGAGAAAACGCCTCGATCAATCTAAATCGAGAGATGTCTCCGACTCCATCGCTGAGGATTGTGCCGCTCGCTGGCGGATTGCTGCGAGTCGCAAAGACACAATTGGATGGTCAAGTCCTTCAGAGCATCATTTCCAATGATATGGATTCTTTGATCCGTGCGATTCCCACCATCAGCGCCAATTACAACGATATGATCCATTGCATCGATCAACTAGGCACCGGAAACCATCTCAGTACGCGGGTCGCCATCAATCCTCGTCCGACGGCAGGCCGGATCTACAATCGGGAAAACGTTGTCGAGGAATCCGGCGAGGAGGTGATCGAGACGGTGAGGGTCGACAGCGCCTCGCGCGCCAAAACCAAATCCAAGAAGACTTGGACCTCGATGGCGTCCTGGCCGATCCGATCCTCTGGGGAGAAGGCGGAGGATTCGACCGAGGAATCAAAACAACAAGGTAGCCAGCCTTAGTCATGCTCAAGGCATTGGAACTGGTCGGATTCAAAAGCTTTGCAGATCGAACCCGGTTCGATTTTCCCGAAGGCATCACCGCCGTAGTCGGACCCAACGGGTCCGGCAAGTCGAATGTGGTGGACGCGGTCAAATGGGTCCTCGGAGCCCACAGCGCTCGGGCCATCCGAGGCACGGATATGACCGATGTCATCTTCAAAGGATCCGCCGAGGGGGGCCGAAAACCGGCCAACAGCGCCGAGGTCGTTCTGGTGCTCGACAACCGCTCCCGTTCGCTTTCTTTGGATGCCGATGAGGTGCAAGTCTGCCGCCGCGTCTATCGAAGCGGCGAAGGGGAATACGCCATCAACGGGCAACCCTGTCGACTGAAAGATGTCCGCGATTTGTTTCGAGGAACGGGTGTGGGTGTCGACTCCTACAGCTTGATCGAGCAGGGCAAGGTGGATCGTCTGCTGCAATCGTCTGCCAAAGACAGAAGAGCGATCTTTGAGGAAGCGGCTGGCATATCTCGATTCAAAGCAAAAAAAGCGGAGGCGGAACGCCGACTCGCACGCGTCGACCAAAACATGCTCCGCATCCGAGATATGGTGGACGAGTTGGGACGACGCTTGGCGTCGTTGAAGCATCAAGCCTCCAAGGCTCAGCGTTATCGGGATTGGACGCAGCAGTCGATCAACAAGCGAACGCAGTTGGGACTGCTGGATCTTCAGGAACTCGAGCTGCAACGCAGTTCCATCGATCAGCGCCTCGCCGACAACACTTCCTCGCAGGAGAATTGTCGAAATCAACTCGGCGACACGCAGCAGAAACTCGGCCAACAGCAGGGCGTGCTCCGCCGACTGCTCGATGAGCTGCATGCGCTGGAAAACGATCTCACAAGTTGCCAACGGGATCTGATTCAAGCCGGCGGCGAACGCACCCTGATCGATCAACGGCAAGGGGAATGGAATATCGAGAGGAACAACCTGCTCGATCGCATCGAGTCTCTGGAACGCCGAGTTACCGTCGGCGAAGAAGAGATCCTTGAACGCAAGCAGATCCTTTCGCAGCATGAGGCCGAATGCGAAACCGCAAGGCAGCTGGCCGTCCAGTTGGAAAAAGAGGTCCAGGCCCGCGAAGGCGATCTTCTCCAAGCCCGCGAACAAGGGGATGCTCTTCGAGAGCAACAGGAACAACTGAGACAGCAACTGGCCCGGCTCCGTGTCGAGGCCTCCTCGCAATTCAAAGCCCTCGAATCGACCGAAACCGAACTGCTGCGCATCGGCCAACAGATCGCGGAAAGGTCGACATCGATCGAACGCTTGCAACGCGATCTCCAGGAACAGCACCAGGAACTCGAGTTTGCACGGCGAGATTACACGGCTTCGGAGGAAGCCAAGGAGCTCGCGAAGAAAAAGCACGACGAAGTGCTCGACAACGGGCGAAGACAGCAACAGGTCTGCCTCGAAATACAAACCCGCATCCAAGCCCTCGATGAACGATTGACGTTGCTGGCGCAATTGGAAGATCAATTTGCCAATGCCGGTCGAGGTGGCCAGCAGCTCATGCGATCCGCGATGGAAATGGCGAGATCGCACGGGGTATTCGAATCCCACCGCTCATCGGTCAGGGGACTCGTCGCCGACCTGATTCGAACCGATCTGCACCTGGCTCCCTTGGTTGATGTCGCGCTGGGAACCTACGCCGATGCGATCGTCCTGAGCGACGGACAAGTTGTGGATTGGATCAACGAAGGTCGCCTCGTTCCCGAAGGTCGCGTGACGCTGCTTCGATTGGACCGGCTATCGACACGAAGAACGGGGGAGAGAATCCAGCTCGACGGTCTTCGGGGAGTCTTGGGCCGAGCCGACCGACTCGTTCGATTCGAATCGGTGGACGAACCTCTCGTCCGCGCACTGCTCGGGACCACATGGTTCGTGGAATCGCTTGCCACCGCCCTCGATTTGAGCCACTTCCGAGGAGCCGGTTTGCGATTCGTGACGGCGGAATGCCAGTTGATCGATAGCGATGGCAGCATCACGCTCGGCTCGCTGCAAACAGGATTGGGCCTGGTGTCTCGCCGGAGCGAAATGCAAGCCGCCGCCGAACAACGCGATGCGATGCAGGGGTTGTTGCTCGATGCAAGAGTAGCCCTCGAAACCATCGAAGCAAACCAGCGCGCGACCAGCCAACATGTTCATCAAACCGATCTCGCCGTCGTCGCAGCTGCTCGCCGAGTCGCAGGCATCGAACAGAAACTCAACTCTACTCACGAATCCCTTCGAGTTGAAACCGATGCTCTCCAATCGCTCCAGTCCGAGCTGGTGATCAAAACCGAGCATCGCGACCAACTCGATCTGTCCATGATCATGGTGGATCGAGAACGAATCGATCTCGAATACTCCGAGTCCATCCTCGTATCGGAACTTGAGCAAATCGTCAAACAAGCGCATCAACGGGAAGCCGAATGCCGACAGGCTCAACAATCGCTCGTCGAGCATCGGATCGAATCCGCCCGTCGCGAACAACGGCTCGACGGGTTGCGAGTAACGCTCGAGCAACTCCTGCAGGACGCCTCCGAGCGGACCAATTACCTGCACTCCGCACGCAAGCAATGGCATCAACTCGAGGAAAAGATCGCTGAGGCCACCGCGAAGCGCCAGATCCTTTCCACCCACATTGGAGAATTGGAACTCAGGTCGCAAAACCTCGAGCAACAACGCGCGGGCCGGGATGCCGAGCGGGAAACCCAACAACAGCAGGTCAACGAGTTGTCCAGACAACTCGATCAGCTGTCCAGGCAACTCGAGAAAATTGACGATCGCATCGCCTCGCTGTCCGAGGAAAACGACCGCATCTCGCAACAGAAACGAGAGATCATCTCGAGGTACCTCGACGAGTACCAAATCGACCTGCTCCAGACCGAAGGCCTCCAAGATGCCAGCGAACCGCCGAACCGCCAGGATATCGAATCCGAACTGGCTCGCTTGAGGCACGAGATCGCTTCGGCTGGAAGCGTCAATATGGAAGCCCTTGAGGAACTCGATGCGCTCCAATCGAGATATGATCGCCTTGCCACTCAGGAACAGGATCTGTGCGATGCCAAAGACGGGCTCCTGCGAACCATGCACAAGATCGACGAAGACGCGAGAATCCTTTTCCGCGAAACACTTGAGGCGATCCGAGCGAACTTCCAGCAACTCTATCGAAAAAGCTTTGGCGGTGGATCGGCCGACATTATCCTCGAAAACCCCGATGATCCCGAGAGCGGGATCGAGATCATCGCAACCACCCCCGGAAAGAACACCTTCAGCAACAGCCTCCTCAGCGGTGGCGAAAAAGCCCTGACCGCCGTCTCGCTGATCATGGCCTTTTTTCAATACCGACCCAGCCCCTTCTGTATCCTCGATGAAGTCGACGCACCCTTCGACGAAGCCAATATCGGCCGCTTCGTCACCGTCCTGGAAGCGTTCCTGGATACCACCAAATTCATCGTCGTCACCCACAGCAAGAAAACCATGACTGTCGCCAACATGATCTACGGCGTCACCATGCAGGAAAGCGGCGTTTCACGCCAAGTCGCGGTCAAGTTTGAGGAAGTCGACGAACGCGGAGAAATCGTCCGTCGGGCAGCCTAAACAAAAAAGTGTCCGTCCGCGTCGATGTCGCTTCTTCAAATCGCCCGGGCGCCCTAGAACGGTCTTGAAACCACGCTTCCCACGTCCCCGGGAACTTCCCGCAAGGATTCCCCGGCTGCCAGGATCGATGAGACGTTTTGTGGGTTTGAGTGTATTCTATATCCTCCTGCCCAATTCATTGCGCAGGGATAAAATCTTGCACTGGCTCAAACCTCATCCTGCTTCGTCACTGCAACCTCTGCGCAACCTATGACACGCTATCCTCGATTGCTTCTGCTTTGCTTCGTGGCCGTTTCTCTCCTGGGCTCTTCCGTCGCATGGGCCCAGCGGACGTCAAGCCCTCCCGATAGGGGATACGCAAGGGTCAAGGCTGCTGATGAAGTCATCGAACTCTGGGATGCGGAGCGAAGGCTCTTCGTCAAAGGAGATATCGGTGTCTCGGACCAGCAGTTGGCCGACTTGGCATCGTGGCTGGCAGCCAACGGACCCCACTGGACGATCGTCCTCTTGAGCGACGCGGAAGGGGAGGCATTCACCGCTCCGGATCGACGCGTCTACTTCGGAATGGATGCCGTGGAGTTCGCGCTCGGCAAAGGGCTGACCAACCGCACTTCCTTTGGACAGCTTACCCACCCATCGACCGGCGAAACCGATGGCGCGATTTTCATTTTGTTCTTGAAGGAACGCAAGTTCAGTTACTTTTCCTCGGAAGCCCAGGATCGGCGCGGCCTGGGGCGTTCTCATTGGATCGGTGAATTGGATCAACCCGCATTTCGCGCCATGCGAGGAGGAGGACGCATCCGCGATGCGGTGAAGGACACCGTCAAATCGATCAATCAGCGTTTGAATCGCGCTATTCAAGAGGAGGCGGAGTCCGCCCGACAAGCCGAACTCGAACGGCTTCGCGACCTGCAATCCGCAAAAGAATCGATCGCACATGTGAAGGAATTGCTCGAGGAAGTCGAATCCGAACGGCTCCAACTCAAAGAACGACAACCGGAGGCCCAAGGCGAGCTGGCGACCCCTCCCCTGGAGAACTGGAGAGAACAACTCGCCAAGATCGAAAACGGATTGAAGGAAGAGAACGCGAGCCAAAGCCAACCTCAGCTCAAACAACTCGGCACGGAAATCGATTCCTATCTCAATGGCTACGCCGCCTTGGAAGGCTATGCCTCGAATCGAAGCGAGATCGAGAAAGTCGTGTCCGAACTCGCCGCGGCCCCCAACAAAGTCGCAGCGGGCTCGATGCTGGAAATTGAAAAAATCCTCCGAGACGCAGACACCAAAGCGAAAAACGGCGATCTCGATGTGACGCAAACGCTTCGCCAGGCGGAAGAGGAAGTCGCCCGAGGGCGAAAACGCAAGGCCGACGAAGAACAGCGTCTGGAGCAGGAGAAAGCGAGAAATCGACTGATCCGCCAGATCCTGACGGGTGTGGCAGGAGCCCTCTCACTCCTGTTTTGCGGCGTTTTGTTCGTCTTCAATCGCTTGCGGAAGCCCGCGATGGACCGCGCCGTCGATCTGCTCCGATCCCGCGAGTCCTCGATCACCAAGGAAACCGACGGATTGGACCAACTCTTCTCGCGCAGCGCGGACCTACTGGGATCGCGGGAACGCGTCGACCAGCGAGGCTACACCGGCGCTACCCGCGACCTGAGTTTTGCCGCCCTCGGCGATATCGACGACTTGCTCATCATGAACAAAGAGATCCGTCGAGTGATCGATCAATCCCGCGAACTTATCCAGCCGAAAGGCGTTTGGGACTCGATCGTCAATACTTTCAGCCGCGAACCTTTTGACCAAAGCGTTCGCAAGCTCTCCGGCGCGCCGCTCAAATTCACTCGAGCGACGGGGATCCCGTTGATTCTGATGGACATCGTTCGACAAAAAGCGAAGGCCGAAGGGCAACCCGAACCCAAGGAAGTCCCCGACGAAATCGTGCTGACGTTCGATGAGATCTACCAGGCGATCCAATCTCGGCGCGAACGAGCGGCCCAAGCGATCGTAAAGCTCGAGAATTCGCTGATGAATGTCAATGACGAACTGAATCGGCTGCAGCACGAGTTGCAAGGTGCCTTGGATCAAGACGCCCGGTTGTCGAACGCGTCCGCCAATGATGGTTTCTTCGCCGTCCCCAACTATTTCGATGCGCTCATCCCCTCCGCCCAAAACGACGTGAAAGAAGCGGATTCCCTCTCCTTGGCGGATGCGGTTTCGGCCATCGATGGACCGATCGCGCGCGCCAACCGGAAACTCAATGAAGGTCGCACCCTTGCCACGCTCATCGAAGATTTCCGGCTCAAAACACTCCCTGAAATGGTCGAGCTCTCCGAAAAACTGCGAGGTCTCGGATATCCCACCGCATGGATGGACGTGGAACTCAAACAGCGTTCCCAGCATGCAAACCAACTGATGGAACAGGCGGCACAGCAATCGATCGCGACCGACATCCATCAATGGAAGGAATCCTTGGACCAAGTCGCAAGCTCGGCTCGCGAAGCCGCGGCGCTGGCAGTACAGATCAAGGATCAAACCACCCCAAGATTGGAGCGATTGAAAGAAGAAATTCAGCAGGCGCGGATGGAGTTGGGGAAGCAGCTCCAATTGCCCCCCGAGCAAATCCTCATCGAACCCAGCCTCAATCCCGATGACGCCCTGGCGATCGCTCGACGCAGCCTCGACGCAGCAGCCACAATGCTCAAGCAGGGCAAAGTCCAGGCCTGCCGCGAAGCGGTTCAAGGATGCGATACCGCGGTTGCTCAAGCCGTCGCGACGATCGAATCCTCCCACCAATCCTCGCGCGAGTTCGCTTCGCGCAAGGGACAGGAAGAGGATCTCTTGCGGCAATCCATGGTTCGATTCGAAAACCTCCGCGAGCAAATCCGCAAAGCCGAGCAACAGTACTCCGAAGATGCACTTCGATTGGCCTACTCCACGCCAGCACCATCGCACGTGCCACCGGAGGCAGCCGCTTCACCGGAATCCCCAGCGCAACCCCAGGCAACGGAGACCTCGCAAAACGATCTCCAAGCCAACCAGTTGGCCATCGAACGGGAAGGCCAGCGAGCACCCCAATTGCTCGATCGCGCTCGCGACCGAGCCAACGCTTGCAGCACCATTCTGTCCAATGCGGAAGACCTCTTCCGAAAAGGAATGTTGTTGACCTCGATGGGCAAGGTCCAGGAAGCCGCGGGATTGATCGCGCAAATGAATATTCGTCTCGATCGAGTCGCCGATCACTTGGGTCGGCTCGAACAGACCGTCGTGGAAAACCAAAAGAGCCTGGCCGCGTGCGGGTCAGCCGTCGATCGTCTCGCCGATGCCCAGCGAGATCGCATGGTGACAGTCCCTACGCTCGAACAGATTCAAGCTTTGGTCTCGTACATGGACCAGTTCCAAAGCCGATATGCCAGCCCGCAAGCCAGGACCAATCCCTTCGAATTCGCACAGTTGCTCGTCGCGATGCAAAAGCGAATCGCAGAACTGGAGGGGATGGTGGTGTCCGATCGGCATGGATACGCCGAGGCCCAACGGGCTTTGGAAGGCGCGGTGCAACAATGGCAAGTCGCCAACCAGTACGTGAAACAGGCTCGCGCCGATAACATCCCGGATTCACCCGCAACCAGCGAAGGAGTCCGGCGAGTCGATCTCTTGGAACGCAACCTGCTCAATGTGCAACAAGACTTCGCCCAGGATCACGGCGACTGGCGCTCCATCAGTTCCCGATCCGCATCGATCCAATCGGAATTGTCCGCCGTATCGCGACAACTGAATACGGAACTTCAACAAGCTAGCGCCACCCTCGAAGCCTTCCAGCAAGCATCCAAGATGGTTTACGACGCAGAACATTGGACAGGCCAATGGGGCATTCGTGTCCATGGCTCGCCGGGCGTTCACGCGCTCGAAGCCGCTCGAGCCGCACTGCAACGCGGCCAGTACCATTCCGCGCTGGAGGCTAGCCGCCAAGCTTACAGCGAAGCCCAAACCGAGATCCAACGGGCCGAACGGAAAGTGGCAGCCCGCCGCATGGAAATCCAACAGCAGGAAGAACGGATCCGCCGCGAACGCATGGCTGCCGAAGCCGCCCGCTACGGAGGCGTGATCATCGGCGGCCCGATGAGCGGGTCCGGCCCCTCCATCTTCGGTCCCGGAAGCTTCGGCGGCGGCGGCTCCTTCGGTGGCGGCGGTGGTTCCTTCGGCGGAGGGGGTGGCAGTTCCTCTTCCTCCGACGATTCGAGCGGTTTTAGCCGTTCCGGTTGGTAAGGATCGCGGTCGATCAGAATCGCCTCCGCGAGCGCGCGTGCCCGAAAAGGAATCAAGTGCTGAGGAATCGGGCAGGCCATGTCGTCGATCGTCCGACCGACCATCCTGGAACTTTCGAAAAATTATTCTGCAATCCTTTGGAATGCGAAGGCTTGCAGAGAAGGTTTGGCACGAGTCAACGGCTTGGCACATCGATTGCTTTACTTGACCACTTAGGAAGTCTGCTTGATTGTTAAGCAGGTCTTCCGTTCTACCCAAACGTCGAAAGCACTGTGAGGGTCCGACAGCAACCCTGTCGGACCTTCGCACTTTCGATCGTGGAGCTCGAACAACCGAAGCCGCTTTTTGCGTCGGTCTGCCGAACGCAGAGGTACCCCAACGGCCTGTTTGTGGTGTCCGCCTCACCACCAGGCCGGGGTATTCCTTCCCTCGGCTCTCAAGGTCCGAGACGGTCCAGTCGCCATGTGTGGTCGGGTTGCTTTGCATAGCGAAACCGATCGTGCAATCGAGATGGTCGGCCCTGCCAGAACTCAATCCTCTCAGCCACGATGCGATATCCTCCCCAGTGCGCGGGACGCGGGACGTCGGCCCCAGCCAGTTCTCTGTCCAGCGACTCGACCATCTCGGCTAACAGCGAATCATGTTCGATGATGTCGGATTGGGGAGAGATGTTGGCGCTCAACTGACTTGATCGTGGACGCGATCGAAAGTAGCGCTCCGAAGTCGCTTCGTCGGTTTTCTCGGCAACACCCTCGATCCGAACTTGCCGATCGAGGATCGGCCAGTAAAACCCCAAGGCCACGCGCGGGTTCTCTGCGATCTCGCGACCTTTATCGGAGAGGTAATTGGTGAAGAAGAGGAAAGCATCGTTTTGAATCTCTTTCAGGAGCACGATGCGGCATGCGGTCCCACCCTCCAGGCGGTGGGTCGACAGGCTCATGGCATTGACCTCGAACCATTCGGGCAAATCCAAGCCTCTCAGCTCCTCGAACCACGCGTGAAACAATTCCATGGGGTCGCTGGGCATGTCCTCCCGTTTCAAGGATCCGTATCGATAATCGCGCCGCAAATGATGAATGGTCACGTAAAAACCCCTCGTGTTTGGATGACGATCCCTCCTTGGCCCTGTTGCGCCTGGGGAATGGAAACATTGTAGCGGGCTCGGAAGGGGGGTAGAGTCGGGTCATTTACCCCCCATCGCGGACGAACTACCATGAACGGTGGTTGAGCTCCTTGTTTCCTCCCTATTTACCTCCCCAAAAGCACTTCATGGCTACTTCCTTACGAATTCCATTCTCGTGCACGGCTGCTCTCGGAATCGCACTCTCCATCGGGATCGTCGTTGTTGGCGCAGAGCCTGCCAAACGGATCGTGTTCATCGCGGGAGGTCCCAGCCATGATTTCGGTTCGCATGAACACTACGCAGGGTGTCGTATCCTGGCCGATACGGTCAAGCGAACCGTGCCTAGTGCCCAGTGCGAAGTCATCCGAAACGGATGGCCGGCAGACGACGAACTGCTCGACACCGCCGACGCGATCGTCATTTATTCCGACGGCGGTGGCGGGCACCCTTCGCTGTCCCATCTCGAGCGTCTCAAGAAGCAGATGGACCGCGGCGTTGGGCTCGTGTGCATTCACTATGCCGTGGAAGTTCCCAAAGACCGGGGCGGACCCGAGTTTCTGCAGTGGCTCGGCGGGTATTTCGAAACGCATTGGTCGGTCAACCCCCATTGGACGGCCCGATTCGATGCGTTGCCCAAACATCCGGTAACCACCGGAGTCCAACCCTTCGAGACCAACGATGAGTGGTACTTCCACATGCGCTTTCGCGAAGGGATGAAGAATGTCACACCGATCCTCTCTGCGGTCGCACCCGAGGCCACGATGAATCGTCCCGATGGTCCTCACAGCGGCAACCCGGATGTGAGACGCGCGGTGGCGAACAAGGAACCACAACACGTAGCCTGGGCCTCGGAGCGAGCCAACGGTGGCAGGTCCTTCGGTTACACAGGTGGTCACTTCCATTGGAACTGGGGAAGAACCGAACCAACTCGCCTAGTCGCAAATGCGATCCTTTGGACAGCACACATCGATATTCCTGAGTCGGGCGCAAAGGTCGAACCGATCGAAGTCACGAAACTGATCGAGAACCAAGACGAAGCAGTCCCGGCAAACTTCAATCCAGCAGGTATCTCGAAACAGTTCAACATCCCCGCCGGCAAACCCGTCGGCGCCAAGAACCCGGGTAAGATTCTCTTCTCGTCCAAGACGGTGAATGCGCAAACTTCGCGGCATCGTATCGATGTCGACATCGATGTGAGCGGAGTGAAGAAGCTGTACTTGATCGTGACTCCCGGTGAGGATGGATTTGCCTGCGATTGGGCTGACTGGATCGCTCCGACATTGATCGATGCAAAGGGGAAACGATCCCTGCTGGAACTTCCATGGTTCAGCGCGACAACCGAGTGGGGACAGGTTCGTAAAAATGCGAATGCCGGAGGGGGACCACTCAAAGTCTACGGCGAAACGGTCGAAGGGATCGGTACCCACGCGTCGAGCGTGATCGGATTCGATTTGCCCGAAGGAAGCCAACGCCTGCAAGTCGGCTGCGGTCTCGACGAAGGGGGCGTATCGCAGAACGGCGGAGCCTCGACATCCGTTCGCTTTCATATTGCAGCAGAAGGTGTTCCCGCAGGACTCAACGCTTGGGGACAAGGGGCTCAAAATGGCCAAGACCGCTCTCCCGATAATGCCGTCGCAGGATTGAAAGTCGCCGAGGGGGTCGAAGCGACCCTCGCTGCATCCGAACCGGTCCTCAAGAGCTTGACCAACCTCGATATCGATCATCGCGGTCGTGTCTGGGTCTGCGAAGTGGTCAATTATCGCCGCCATAACGGCGAACGCCCCGAAGGGGACCGGATCTTGATCCTCGAAGATACCAATCAAGATGGCATCATGGACCAGTCGAAGGTTTTCTATCAAGGACGCGATATCGACTCCGCGATCGGACTGTGCGTGCTGGGCAATCGCGTTCTGGTCAGCGCTTCGCCGTATGTGATCGAATTGATCGATGAGAACGGCGACGATGTACCGGACAGTAAACGAGCGATCCTGACCAAGACCGGTGATCCGCAACACGATCACTCGGTCCACTCCTTCGTGTTTGGTCCCGATGGCAAACTCTATTTCAATTACGGCAACACCGGCCATCGCTTGTGCGATGCCGATGGAAATCCGATTCGAGACCGATGGGGACGCGAGATCAACGACTCGGGAAAACCCTATCGCCAAGGGATGGTCTTCCGATGCAATGAAGACCTTAGCGATATGGAAGTCCTCGGGCATAACTTCCGAAACAATTACGAGGTTTCGGTCGACTCTTTCGGTGCCCTGTGGCAATCGGATAACGACGATGACGGCAATCGAGCGACGCGCATCAACTTCGTGATGGAGTTCGGCAACTACGGCTATGTCGATGAAGTGACCGGCGCGGGATGGCAAGCCGAACGGACCAATTGGGAGAAAGAAATTCCCGAACGGCACTGGCACTTGAATGATCCGGGGGTGGTTCCGACCATGCTGATAACCGGCGCGGGTTCGCCGACGGGGATCACTGTCTACGAAGGGAATCTCCTTCCAGAAAAATTCCGCAACCAGGTCATCCACTGCGACGCGGGTCCGAATGTGGTTCGAGCTTATGTTGCCACGAACGAAGGAGCCGGATACCGCGCGGCGATCGAAGACCTCGCGGTCGGTGAATACGATCGATGGTTCCGGCCTGCCGATGTTGCGGTCGCCCCGGATGGTTCGCTGTTTGTCACCGATTGGTACGATCCGGGAGTCGGTGGCCATAACATGCAGGACATGGAACGCGGTCGTCTGTTTCGATTGGCTCCGCCCGGCACCAAGTACGTCGTACCCAAGTTCGATTTTTCGAGCCCTGAAGGAGCGGTTGCTGCCCTTGCGAGCCCCAGCCAATCGGCTCGCTATATGGCCTTCAAGTCTCTGCAGCAAATGGGACCGCGATCGGTTTCCGCGCTTGCCGAGATGGCCCAGGATGCAAACCCGCGCTACCGCGCCCGCGCGCTGTGGCTGTTGGCCCGTTTGGGCGATGCAAAAGCCGTGTTCCAAACGGCATCCAAGGACAAGGATGAAAATGTGCGGGCTGCTGCGATCCGTATGGCTCGTCAGTCCAAGCTGCCGACACGTGAGTTTGTCCCATCGCAGTTGAACGACCCTAGTCCTGTGGTACTGCGCGAGTTGGGGATCGCCCTCCGCGAGGATACCTCGAAAGAGATGCCGGAGTACTGGGCCAAGCTCGCACAACGCTTCGATGGCCGGGATCGCTGGTACCTCGAGGCCCTCGGAATCGCAGCGACCGACCGCTGGGATGAGTGCCTCACCGCCTATCGCAATGGCGTACCTTTCGATCGCGCGAGTTCCGCCCAGCGCCTGATCGCCTGGCGAGGCCGAGGGCCAGTCGCCGCCGAAATGCAATCGAAATGGTTAGCGTCCGACAAGCTCGATTCCGATTCCATCATGGCATTGTTTCGCGCGGTCGATTTCCTTTCGGCCGAACAGCGCAAGACGGCCCTCCAACCTGTGCTCGAGACGGATTCCCGCCCAGATATGGTGATCGAAGCCCTCATGAAATTGGAAGGAGTGGATCTCGACAGTTCACCCCGCCTCGCGCAATTGGTGCGCGATTACATCGAACGCCTGGGCAACGATCCACGGCAATTGAAGATCCTTCAGAAGCTGCGAGTGTCCGGATTGACGGATCGATTGCTCGAACGGGCTGCTTCCTGGGGCCCATCGACCCAAGCAGTCCAAGCCATCGATATGGCCCTCGAGTCTGGCGGTGCCGCTAAGCTTTGGGATTGGCTATCCGCCCAAGAACCGAGCGAAGCAGCCCAGGCTCTGTCGAAGAATCTCTCGCTGAGCAATCGACGCGAGGCCATCGAACTGCAGCGCAAACTGCTCGAAAACAATTCGGTTGCCAAGAGCATACGGGTCGAATCCGCCGTCGGACTATCCCGGAATAAAGCCAACCATGCTGCCCTGATCGATATGGCTCGCGCGGATCAACTGCCAGCCGAGGCGCGAGCTCTGATCGGTTCCGCCCTTCGTGCTTCCGAAGATGCTGAACTGAAGAAAGCCGCTGAGCAACTCTTCCCGATACTCAAATCGTCGCAGAACCCCTTGCCTCCCGTCGATCTCCTCGCCAAGAAAAAAGGAAACGCGGACAACGGTCGCAAGCTTTACTTCGGCGCATCGACTTGTTCACAATGCCATATGGTTGGCAAGGAAGGGCAAAACGTCGGGCCGAGCTTGACCGAAATCGGAGATAAGCTGACACGCGAAGCGATGTATGTGTCGATCTTGTCCCCCAGTGCCGGGATCAGCCACAATTATGAAGCCTACACCGCACGAAATTCCGATGGCGAAGTTGTCACGGGGCTCTTGGTCTCCAAGACCGAGTCGGGCGTCACCCTCAAGGATGCCAAAGGGATCGAACGAACGATTCCCGCCGCGGAACTCGAGGAATTCCGCAAAATGGAGAAGTCCTTGATGCCAGAGAATCTTCAAGAGACGATGAGCGAATCAGATCTCGTCGATCTCGTGGAGTACCTGACAACCCTGAGAAAGTAACGGGACCCGAAACCGCGTTAGCGGTTCCGGTCGACGATCTTGAGGAGTTCGGTGTCGGTTCGCAGATACATGCCAGTCCCGTCAAAGGCGGGAGTGGCAAACGTGCGGCCGGAAATCTCATTGACCCGTATGACTTCATATTGTTTGCCGACCCCTACCCAGGTCGCGACACCGTCCTCGCTGAGGAACAAAATGCGACCGTCGGCGTATAAGGGAGACGCGGAGTAGTTTCCTCCGAGCCGCTCCATCCAGTATTGCTCGCCTGTCTTGGCATCCAAACAGGTCGCAATCCCTTTGTCGGAGACGGTGTACAACAAACCATCGACCAAGACGGGGGTCGGGGTGCTGGGCGCGGAACGTTCGCGGCGCCATACAACGTGCGTCCCGGTCACATCCCCTTTTCCCCCCAATCGGACCGCCATCAACTCGGGATTGTCGTAGTCGTGGTTGTAGATCACCAAGTCCTCGAAAACGATGGGTTGCGGCACGACCGACCATCCGGGGGCCAGCACACGAAAGACTTCACTGCCATCGGCTAGATCGTACGCTGCGAAATGTTGCGGCCCGGGAGCCAAAACAAGGGTCTTGCCGTCGACCTGAGCGATCGATGGGGTGACAAACGAATGGCTGATCGTTGCAGGAACTCCGCGAGGCGTTTTCCAAACGACCTTGCCGGTGCTGGCATCCAGGGCGACGACGAACGGATCCTTGCTGCCATCGCACACGATCGCCAGGCGGCCGTCATGCAATACAGGCGAGCCTCCCGAACCGTGCACCGGGGGATAAATCAATTCGGTGCAAAGCCATTCGATCGATCCATCGTTGCGAGCCAATCGGGCCGTGCCGAGCGTCCCAAAGTGAACGAATACCGAACCCTCATGCACAATCGGTGTTGGGCTGGCATGACTGTTCTTGGCATGGATCGAGGGAAGCGATTCCACGGCACGCACCTCGCGTTCCCAGATCCGCTTTCCGCTGGTCGCATCGAGCGCCACGGCCAGCAACGACAACCCAGTTCCTTTCGGCACCGCCGTGGTCAGGTAGATCGATCCCTCGACGACGACGGGCGAAGACCATCCAAGGCCTGCGATCGGTGCCCGCCAGACGATATTGGTTGAATCGGACCATTCGATAGGAACATTGTCCATGCGCACAATCGCATCGGACGACGGTCCTCGAAACTGAGGCCAATCTCCGAAGTAGCAAACGGTAAACAGCAGCAGGAGGAGTTGCATAGGTAGGCAGCGGGGAAGGAGGGTGAAGCGAAGATGATAGTATACTACGTCCGAGATGTTTTTCCTCCGACCTACCCATCGATCAGTCCCACGGAGCGGTCCCGACGGTAGCGACATCTTGTGGAATCAGTCGTCCATCACGGCGTCCGTGTGTTCGTACCCTGAAGCCCTTGGGCCTGGCATTTCGAGGATCACTCGTCCATCCTTCGCGAGCTCGCGAGGAATTTCAGCCCGCAGAGCCATCAGCTTGCTGCCATCTTGGTCAAATCGCTTGGCGATCAAACGGTCCAATGCTTGTCTTACCGATGGCGATTGGGGGAGGTCGACACACGCTTCGCCTTGAGCGGACGGATCCGTCGGGTGGATGTTAGCCAAGGGGCAAACGGCTTGGAATTCGATGAATTCATGCGATCCACTCCCCGCTACCTGGAGGCGGAGTGAACGCGCGATCCCAGCAGCGTTCCGGGCGATATCCTTAAACTTCGGTATGAGCCAAAACACAAGCCGACGATTCACACCGCGGTCGTTGGATTCGTCGATAGGCCAGTGCGCGAATGCGAAAAAAATCGGCTGTTCCCAAAATTGTACGCCAAGCCCCGAGCGGAGCGAATCAAAGTCGGCTTCCCCGGATTCGAGGACCAGTCCCTGTCCAATAAAGGCTTCGACGGCTTCCTGGAACTGAGCAAGGACGGAATCGGCTTCTTCGTCGTCGATGGATTCGATGGCCACAGGCATTGCGGCTTTGGATTCGGCAACGTGCCGCTCGGATTCCTCCGCCTGGAGTTGATGAATGACAATCTGAAGTTTCGCAAGAACGCGCTCGGTCATCTGAATCTTGACGCGAACTTGGGACACTTCGACGCGGATGCGCTGCAAGCGGGTGCCGGTCATTTCTCGTTTGGAACGCTCCAGATTTTGAACTTCGCGCTCCCAGTTCTGGACTCGAGCTTGAAACTGGTTCGCAATGCGCATGACATCCTGAAGCGCTTCAGGGAATTTGCCGTTGTGCTGAAACTCTCGGCGCAACGTTGCCATTTGGGATGCCAGGTCCGAAGCTTGAAAGAGACAACGTTCCGCAAGCGTCAACCGCAGCGTGGCCAGAGCAACCTCGGCAGAGCTAAAGAATGAAAAGAAAGGCTCATTCCCGCTGTAAACGCTCAACGTGCAGTCAGGCATAGGCGCCGAATTCGTGGAAGCAACGGGATCCAAAGTTTTTCCTCACATCACTCAGCAAGAGTCGCCAAACATCGACCTCCTAATTGTACCTGCCGATACCGACCCGATTAACAAGGAAAAATCGCGAAAACTCGTGAAAGAGACCCACGGTGCCTTAAGCCATGACGGTATCGGAGTGCTCGTAGCCCGGAGCGCAGGCGCACAGGAAGACGAGCTCCTCCGCTCCGTCGTTTTCGATCCAGTGGACCGCGCCTGGGGGGATGGCCACGGCATCCCCGCGAGACACTCTCTGCGAGTCGGTCCCCAGATGCATTGTCCCGGATCCCGATAGAACGTAATAGATTTCTTCGGTGTTGGGGTGATGATGCGCGGCGGTGCGCGTCCCCGGAGGAACCCTCGCTTCGGCCAAGCTCTGGTTTCGGATGCACGAATTGCGATGCGCGAGGAGTTCGCGGATCACCGACCCGTCCTTGGTCACAAATGCGGTACAATCATCCCGTTGAACGACATCCATTTTTGCCTCGATCGAAAACTGTTGCTTTGTGATGGCTCCTCGCCCGATTCGAATCCTGTTGTGCTCCTCGTCCATGGAGCCGGGCGGGAGCGAACGGCAATTGTTGTATCTGTTGCGAGGCTTGGATAGAGCCCGGTTCGACCCGATGCTCTATCTGCTGTACGATCGGGGGTCGCTCCTGTCGGAGATCCCCAGCGATATCCGCCGTTTTGCGTTTTGGAATGAGCATCGTTCTCCCATGCTCTCGTGGCCTGGTCGGATCCACCAATGGCAGATCGCGCACCTGCGAAGCGTGTTGGAAAAAGAGAAAATCGACGTCACCTACGATCGACTCTTTCACATGACGATGATCGCTGGACCGGCGACGCGAGCAGCGGTTGTCCCGCGCGTCTCGACGATCGTCTCCCCTCCCCAATTCGATGTCGAGCGATCGGAAAACCAATGGCGATGGATCAAGCGCCGACGGTTGGCTCGCGCGTATCGCGAGAGTGCGGCTCTGCTGACGGTTGCACCCGGCACCGCCGATAGCGCTTCGCGCTACTACGGCATCCCGCGCGAGCGATTCCGCGTGGTCCCCAGTCCCATCGACCTGCCTCGCATCCGAAAGCTCGCCGCCGCCGAACCGCCACCGTCCGGATTTCGAGGCGATCGCGTTCATATCTTGGCCGCCGGTCGCCTGAGCGCCGAAAAAGGGCATCGATATCTGATCGATGCGGTCGCCCAGTACTTGGAATCGCGAGAGCGGGAATCCCTTCCCGATCTGGACCTTCATCTCGCAGGAGACGGCCCGCTCCGCGATGCTTTGCATGATCAAGCCGCGACGCTGGGGATCCAAGACCATGTTCATCTCCACGGCCATGTGGCGAATCCGTATGCGATGATGCGGTGTTGCGATTTGTTCTGCATGCCTTCCCTTTACGAAGGGATGCCCAATGCGATGCTCGAAGCCATGGCTTGCGGAGCGCCGGTCGTGGCATCCAATACCGATCAAGGCCCGGGCGAGTTGCTGCGCGAGCATCCGCTAGGTACCTTGGTTCCAACCGCCGATCCATCCGCTCTGTGCCGCGCGATTCAGGATCGATTTCGATCCCCCGATGCTTGGCTCGAGCGAACGCGAGCCGCTGAAGACTATGTTGTCGCCCGCCATGATATGAGCCAATGGCTCGATACCATGAGCAATATCTTTTTGTCCGTTCTTCACGCACCCAAGTTATGACCAAACATCACATTCGCAACGAAGAACTCGCCGCTCTTTTTGAGGAGATGGCCGACCTCCTGGAGCTGTCTGGAGAAAATCCCTTTCGCATCCGAGCCTATCGCCACGGCGCGATGGCCATCGCCTCACTCGCCCAGCCTGTCGCCGACCTGATTGGATCCGGATTCGATTTGACGACCATCGAAGGGATCGGGGACACGCTCGCGGAGAAATCGAAAGTGATCGTGGAGACGGGCCATTTGCCGCAGCTGGAAAAACTGCGAGGTGAGATCCCACCGACGTTGCGGGATATCATGCGAGTTCCAGGCCTCGGCGCAAAAAAGGCGATGGCCTTGTATCGCGAACTGGGAGTCCATGATCTCAATTCCCTGCGATCAGCCTGTGAGAGCGGCGCGGTGGCCGCCATCAAAGGCTTCGGCGACAAGACGCAAGCCTCCATCTTGAAGAACCTGGAGATCGTGGAGAAAGCCGCGAAACGGCTGTCGATCGACGCAGCCGACACCTTGGCATCTCGACTGCGCGAACATTTCGCGAACTGTCCCGAAGTCGAGCAACTCGAATTCGCGGGCAGCTACCGCCGACGCAAAGAAACCATCGGCGATCTGGACCTCCTGGTCACCAGCCACGCGCCCAAGAAAGTCATGGAGCGTTTCGCGGAATTTCCCGCGATCCAGGAAGTCCTCGTGCGAGGTGAGACCAAGATGAGCGTCCGCGTCTCGGACTCGTTTCAGATCGATCTCCGCGTCGTGGAACCTGAGGCCTGGGGGGCGGCGCTCCAGTACTTTACCGGGAGCAAGGAACACAATGTCCACGTCCGGTCCCTCGCCAAAGCCAAAGGCCTCAACGTCAACGAGTACGGTGTCTTCGATGCCGAGGACGAAACGCGGCGCGTTGCCGGAAAAGACGAACAGGAGGTTTATCGCACCATCGGACTCCCTTGGGTTCCACCCGAGTTGCGCGAGAACCGGTTGGAGTTCGGCCCCGATGCCAAAGCGAGGATCCAGCACCTGATCGAGCTTTCCGATATCCGCGGCGATTTGCACATGCATACGACCGCGACCGACGGCGAAAAATCAATCGAAGAAATGGCGGCTCGCGCCCGGGAAATGGGACTGGCCTATATCGCGATCACCGACCATTCGAAACGGGTGACCGTCGCGCGCGGACTCGACGATGAGCGTGCCCTGGCCCAATGGCGCGAGATCGATGCCATCAACAAAACACTCGATGGCTCCTTTCACATCTTCAAAGGAATCGAATGCGATATCCTCGAAGATGGTTCGCTCGATCTGAGCGATGCGTGCCTGAAGAAAGCCGATTGGGTGACCGCCAGCGTCCACTTTGGAACCAGGCAGACGCGCGAGCAAATCACCGACCGCATCATCGGTGCGATACGCCATCCGAGCGTTCACTCCATCTCCCATCCGACAGGGCGATTGATCAGTCGGCGGGATCCGTACGAAATCGATCTGGCTGCCATCATCCAGGCCGCGAAAGAATTCGACAAATGCCTCGAGATCAACGCCAACCCGGAGCGGCTCGATCTCAACGATGTCATGGCCTCCGCCGCTGCAGAGGCAGGTGTTCTGCTGGTGATCAACACCGACGCCCACTCGCTATCGAACCTGGCCTTGATGCAGTACGGAGTCTACGTCGCCCGTCGCGCGGGGCTGACCAAAGAGCAAGTCCTCAACACCCGCGACCTCAAATCGATCCGCTCGTGGCTGGCCAAGCACTGAGCGGATATCTTTGGGCATTAGACCGATTGGAATCGCTTTGGTGCCTCTCGAATGTTCGTCACATGGTCTTCGTTGTGATGGGGCTTGTCCCCATGGGACGGCAATTGCAATCAGCGATCGTCCGTAGCTGCCACAGACCGCAAGCGTAGCGAGCGAAATAATAGCCGAAGAGCGCGAGCTCTCGGGTTGAACTGTTGCAAGCGTTGCAATGTCGAGTGCGCTTCCACCCGGATGCTTGCGCATCTTGCATCTCCCCCAAGGGAACGGTACGGGTGGCACGTCCAAGAGGCAGCGAAGCTTGTGGAGATCAAGAAATTGCATCCCGTGATGGATGATTCATTGATTGCTCGATGCCGCGGCGACGAAGTCTTCAATTTCTTGGTCGGTCATGCGTTGCCTGGTGGATTTGAGCATTTCAGCAAGGTGCTGTTGCCCCTCCGGCGATGACGGGAAACCGATATTTTTCCCTGTTTTCGAATCATTCGATGTCGCAAGCGTTTGCCCATCGGAATCCAAGATGGCAAACCAGGGTACACCACCTTCAGCGCCATCGCGGATCTCTTGCATGATCTCTTCCGCGCCAATCCAACGACGGTCCATTTTGACCCAAATGTAGTCCTTTTCCCACTGGCGATTTTTCTCCAACAACCGATTCAGCAATCGGCATGGGCCGCACCAAGTTGCCGTCTCTTCGACAATCACACGTTTATTTTCTCGCTTTGCTTTCGCCAGTGCATCATCGAGAAGCTGACGACCCTCCAAAGGGGATGTCATGTGTTGTTCGAGTTGCTCGAGCAACTGCAATTTGATGGCCAGCGGTTCGTCGACACTTTCCTCGGACTCGTTCCATTGTGCCAGCACTTCACCCCTTGGGCTGACGACGACCAGTACCATGGTTTCCATGGTTGGAACGGTGGATAAGTTCAAGGACTCGGCTAGTTCTTTCGCTGACGGCAAACGATCATTGTCGGTGGGGATCGCCAAGACCAAGAAATCATCATAGTACGGGCGAAAATCAGGATCCTCGAAGCGGATTTTCATGAGTGACTTGGCAAGCGCACCCCTCGGGTTGGCAAAAATAATCAAAAGGTTCTGATCGACTTCTTTGATCAATCGCAGCGATTGCTGGAATCTCTCGGCGGGCGTTCCAGGGGTTTCAAAAGATTCTATAGTTCTTTCCGAAAGCGTTGGCGGAACATGCGGCTTGGGGGTTTCGGGAGTTTTTCGATCGCCGAGTATTTTTGTCTCGCCCGGCGAGACGGATACTTTGGCTATTTCGAGGACATACCCATTGGGATTTTCAGCGAGAGTGCAACTGTAGTCCCAATAGGGTACCAAATTCGGAATCGTGAACTCGCCGTTGGCATCTGTCGAAATGAATTTGAGGAAGTGATCTGAGGATACACCTTTATCCTTATCGGTGATGCGAATACCAAACGAAAGCTTCACCTCACTCGCGGGCTGAGATCCATCGTTCGTCAACAATCGTCCCTTCGCTGCTCCGAGTTTGAAGAGCGGAATCGACACCTGCGATTCATCTGCATCGATTTCAATAATTGCACCACATTGGCCGGCAGGATCGACGATGCGCACGACTGTCGCCGCTGCAACTCGCTCGATTTCAAAGGAACCATCCTCGGCAGTTGTTGCCCGCCACTGGTCGAATCTCATAAAGTCGCTTTGGACCCCTTCGAGAATTGCGCCCACCACCGGTTCCATAGTTTCGCCATCGAAGACGGTACCCGTGAGTACGATTTTTTCCGCCATAGGAATCTGTAAATCGATCATTATCTCTCCCTGGCCAGATACGATAATTTTTTTACTATCAAGTCCTTGTACGTATAAGGAGTGGTTGCCGACTCCCACAAAGAACTCGAATTCCCCGTCCTTGCCGGTCGCTGCACTTCGTTGCCAGCTTGGACAAACCCATCGCGTCGATTTTTCTGGATTTGGGAGAATATCATCACCCATATCGGCCAGAGGAATTCCGTCCGTTATCAACGTGATCCTCTCACCCGAGATCGGCTCGCCGGTTTTTTCATTCAGCAGTGTCCCAAAGACTCGGGTTGCCGGGCTCAAGGTAAAGTTGTGATCTGCAACCTCTTGTCCTGGCAAGACTGCGAATCCGGATTGGGCCGGTGCGGACCATTCCTTGCCGGAAATACACAGCAGGTAAATTTGGTTGGGGTTGGCCATAATTTGGTAGCGCCCCGTTGCATCCGTCGTCGCGACTTCGCCGAAACCATCTCCGTATCCGGCCCCAAATGCCTCGACCGGAATGTTCGCAGCAGGATTGCCGTCTGGAAACGTCACGGTTCCGCGAATCGGGATTTGGCGTTGTAGCTGAAAGTCTAAGACTCCGGTTTTCGATACCGGATCGTAGACCCCACGTTCGACTACGTAATTCGGCACGTAAGGCCAGACGGTGACTGGTTCTTTTTGCCAGTTGGGAAACCAATCGAGGGTAACTTGACCGTTCGCGTCGGTATCCTCTGAAGTCAGAAAAGGGAAAGAAAAACTCAAGTTCATCTCTACCGCTTCGTCTTCTTTCTTCAACAGCCAGAGAGACGTGTTTGCATCCGGAATAGGGTTGCCGTCTGTATCCTGAACGCGAACGGTGAGTGGTAAAGCCCCAGAAAGGGTCAATGTCTCCAACGCGTCGAGCGGAAACTCTGGTCTTTTGGTGAGACGGTCTGCAAGCTGTTGGGGAGGCAACGTATACAGTTTGTAATCGAGCCCCTTGCCGTCCTTCCAAGCCAGCACACTCATGATGGATTCGGATTTTGGAATCTTCAGGGACACCATACCACGATCATCCGAGGGGACAGGGCCAGTCACTATCGGATAGCCTAGTTGGCAGGCAACACTCGCCCCTGAAATCGGGACACCTTGAGCATCGACGACCTTTACAAGAGCAGATGCCACTGCCTCCATACGAATTTCGAGTTCGTCTAGTTTTCCTGAGGCTAGATTGCCTGGGTCATCGGACTGCAGAGAGCGGCAATAACCGATCATGGAACCATCGCTGGATTCAGCGGAGATGTTCAAGATTGCCTTGAGCTTTTCATCCATGCGCACAGGGATTTCAAATACCCCACGCTCGTCCGTCTTTGTCGCAATATCGATTTTAGAAAACTGAGACACCGCATGCACCGTCGCGTTTCGGGCTACTTGCCCATCCGTGTCAATAACGCGACCTGCGATCGTCACCGGCGGAGCATCGGGCTTTCCTCGCTGCTCCACTTTGTTTGCTTTGTTTGCTTGTCCTGCATCGATTGCGGTTTCTGTGGCCCCGCTGGAGGGATCGACCGCCTGCGATCGGATCTGGACGAAGGGTAAACCGAGCGCAGAAAGCAAAGCGAGAGCGCTTAAAACAACAACAAAGCGCCGATTCATCTTGAGTTCGACCCGACCCGGCTTCGAATTCAGAATGCGGCGAATTCGCGACTCCATTTCGCCGAGGGACAGAAAGTTGATGCCGAGCGAGATCGCTTTGGGCTGCGCATCGATCACTCGCTCCGCGATGCGAAGGAGCGAGTGTGCGTATTCCTTCGCCGCAGCCGGATAGTCGTTTGACAAAGCATCCGACCCTGCGATGTCATCGCAAATCATCTCTCGCAGCACGTTCATCTTTCTGATGACCAACGCAAGGATCGGATTCCACCAATACAAAATTTTGCAAATCGATTGAATCTGACCTGTCCAAGGATCCCCGCGACTTATATGCGACAGTTCATGATCTAGGACGTAACGCAATTGTGTAGGAGTCAAGTCATATTCCATTCCACTTGGCAACACGATTACCGGCTTCAACACGCCTACCACAACGGGCGCGGGCAGCAGATCCGATTCGAGCAACGTAACCTCACGCTGGGCCAACCGCTGTTGCCGTCGCGATTCGAATAGTGCGAGGACTTGATCGCCTCTTACCGGTCTGCAGTTGCAAAGGAATCGTCGGCGGGCGATCAAGCTCTTCCAAAGCCGGATGGCCAAAACAAAACTTCCGATCAGCCACGCAACGATCGCGACATCGGCTAGGACGATCATCCAGCGGAGATACCATTTCGCAGGTTGTAGCGAGGAGGAATCGACTGCGGTTCCAGGAGAGCTTGCTGAATCGACTACCTGCGGGGGCTCGACACTCAGGGAATCCCGCGGACCGCCAATCACGACAAACTCGGTTTGAGGCGTTGAGTTAGGCGTCGATCTGTTCGCCTCTGGATCGACATGGACAGAATAGGCGTTCACGGCGACATCCGCGAACTGCCGTTCCCGCTGCCGCTCTTTCTCACGCAAGTCATTCCTCGAATTCGAGTCGCTTACGTTTGCGACTCGGACGCTCGGCAAGATACCGAGCGAGAATGCGGTGCCGACACCAGCAAGAATCGGCGTCATCAACGCGACAATCAACCCAGTAGCGAGGACGCCATGCTGTTTGGGAAGTGAACTGAAACAACGAGCCCAACAAATAGTCATTGCCAAACACAGGGAAGCGATCCAAGCCGCGTTCAAAAAGAAGACCATTTGTGCAACCGAGAACAACATGGGACGATCCTCTACGATTGACCTTTTTCTGGTTTTTCAAGCAGTGCCTTCAGACGCTTTAGTTCGTTGCGAGAGATGCGTTTCGAGCCGAGCAAACTCAGGACGAGACTCGTCGCCGATCCATCGAAAAACTCGGCGAGAAAGTCCGCTGCCAGCTTGCTCTCCGTCGACTCTCGATCCACCGTTGGTCGATAGCGAAACACACCGTCGACTTTATCCCGCTCGAGCCAACCCCTTTTCTCCAGTCGATCGACCTGGTTAAGAATTGTGGTGCGACTGACGTTCCGATCCACGCCAATCGCTTCCCAAATCTCAACCACGGATAGCCCCGTCTTGGATTCCCAGAGCAATTGCATGATTTCGAATTGACCCGACGTCAATGACCCATCCGGAGAAGCCATGTGTGTGCGGTTCCTTTTTCGTGGTTCTGAATCCCGTACGTGCAATAAGCTGCACGTAGAGACCTATGGATTACGACAAGTGTCGTCATCTGAGCTTACGAACGCCGACGACTGTCGTCAATCATGCCGCTAGGGGGAAATCGCAAATTTTTTTGATACATGGGTAAGTAGGGACTCTTTCCGAAACGCAGCCGATCCCTGGGCGAAGCGTTCGAGATCTTCGGCGGCAAGAGCGAATATGTAGTCGCTACGGCGCGGGGGCAAAGCCCCCCGGCGACCTTGTGTCATTTGGTGAACTAGCTTTTTGGCTAGCACCAGCGAAACCATCCCCTCAAGACCACGGTGGGCACGTGTCATCTGGTGAATCCGCTTCTTCAGCGAGGGAAGCGTGCGATCCCATAGTTAGCGAAGGAAGTTTTGCCACCGGTTGCCCTAGGCCACCGGGGAGCCCCTCCGATCGAGATCCCCTCGCCACGCGTCGGCCCGCAACAATAGCCGAAGAGCGCGAGCTCTCGGGTTGAACTGTGGCAAACGTTGCAATGTATCCTCCGCTTCAACCCGGATGCTTGCGCATCTCGGCTAACATTTGCAACGGGCGCTCGATCGCGCGAAATCGACGTTGATTCTCCTCTCGCTCCGCCCCTCATCCCCAGCCCTTCTCCCCTGCGGGGGAGAAGGGAGCAAGAAAGTTTGCGTTGCTTGCAACGAAAGATATTTTTGCGGACTTCGGTACATCCCTATGTTTAAATTTCGCGCTGATCTTCTCTCGACGAGAGTCTCATGAGTGTTCATCAGCGGGATCCTCTCCTCGTGCGCCTAGGCAAGAATCTCGCGCACCACGCGGCCATGAACATCCGTCAATCGGCGATCGATCCCGGCATGCCGAAACGTCAATCGCTCATGATCGATGCCCAGCAAATCAAGTAGCGTCGCATAGAAGTCATAGCAGTAGCACTTCCCTTCAACCGCCTGATACCCGAGTTCATCGCTCGCGCCATACGCGATCCCTTGCTTGACCCCCGCACCGCATAGCCAACTCACAAACGAACCGCCATTATGGTCGCGGCCAACGCTCCCTTGAGCAAACGGCGTCCGTCCAAATTCGGTCGTCCAGACCACGAGCGTGTCCTCCATGAGCCCACGCTGAAACAGATCACCAAGCAAGGCGCCAATCGGTTGATCGACGCTTTTGGCGATCGGCGGCAGCTCGCCGATGATGCTACCGTGGTTGTCCCAGTTGTTGGACGCGCCCGATGGCCCGCTCCAGACCTGTACGAATCGGACCCCCCGTTCAATCAATCGACGTGCCAACAGACAGCGGCGACCGAAGTCTTCCGTTTCCTTTTGATTCAAACCATAGGCGTCGATTGTCGATGGACTTTCCGAGGCGAGGTCAAATGCTTCCGGCGCCGACAACTGCATGCGGGCTGCAAGTTCGTAGGCCGACAACCTAGCCGTTAACTGCGAGTCGTGCGGATGCGCCGACGCATGATCGCGATTCCACTGGGCGAGCAGTTCCAATCCTGAACGATCCGATGCCCCCGTGGCAAACGGATGGCGGTCCGAAGGGCGAAGATTCGGAATCGGCTCGCGCGCGGCCGCGTCGAGAACCAACCCCTGATGGCGAACCGGCAAGAAACCCGAACTGAAATTCGCTCGCTGGTTGTAGGGCAACCCTCGGGCATCGGGTAGCACGACAAACGTCGGCAAATTGTCGGTAAGATTTCCAAGTCCATAAGAAACCCATGCCCCAAAACATGGAAAGCCAGGAATCAGGAATCCGGTATTCATCATGTAGCTGCCGGGGCCATGCACATTGGTCTTGGAGGCCATCGACATGATAAAGGCCATCTTGTCGACCCACTTGGCTTGATGAGGAAAGACCTCGCTGACCCAGCGACCCGATTGCCCGTATTGCTTGAATGCAAACGGACTCTTCATCACCGCTCCGGGCGGACCTGTGAAGCCTTCGGGCTTTTCCTTGGGCCCGAGATTCTCTCCGTGATGTTTTTCCAGGGCGGGTTTGTAATCAAAGGTGTCCATGGGGCTGGCCCCGCCGTTCATGAACAACTGGATGATGCGGCGAACGCGCGGCGCATGATGCAGGCCGCCATCGGCACGCAACGGCAACTCGCCACCGATCGATTCTCCCGAGGATCCAAACGCCTGCAGCGGCTCGCGCGCCAGAAGGGACGCAACCGCCAACCATGGCATCGACTGAGCGGTATGGCGCAACCATTGGCGACGGGTCGGCAGACCTTCGTGGTAAGTGTGGATGGATGGCTTCATGGTGCGTCGTTCAATCCAGAAAGAGAAATTCGTTGGTATTGATCACAACGCGGACCAGCGACTCCAGGGAATAGGTCTCGAGGTGGGCGGTCGCACGCGCGAGTTCTCCCTCGGTCGGTTCCCGCAACAACAGCAATCGAAAAACCGCTCGAACCGGTTCCGCCGGAGATTCGCGCGCAACGCGATTTGCGATCTGTCGGCACGCAGAGAGGACAAAGTCATGATTCCAAAGCGCGAGTGCCTGCAGCGGCGATGCCGATGGAGATCGCTGCGGTGCGAGCTGTGCCGCGTCGGGAAAATCGAGCGCCTCCATGAACGGGTCCTGCTGACCCCGATAGACAAAGCGATAGATCGAGCGCCGATTCCCCTCTTTGCGACTCCAATCGAAACCGGAATAGTCGACCGAATTGGTGACTTGGATGGCAGGACCCAATCGAAACCATTGCACCGCCGGTCCACCCATCGCATGGTCGGTCGTGCCAGCGAGCGCTAGCAAGGAATCACGAAAGGTTTCGGCATCAAGCCGCCTTCGTTTCCAAGTCGATACGGTGCGATTGTCCGGATCGCGGTTCGATTGCTCCTCGGTTGTGCACGCGGCGCGCCGATACGCGGCGCTGGTGACCATCATCCGATGCAATCGCTTGAGGGATCCGCCGTCGTGTCTCAGGGAATCAGCGAGCCAGTCGAGGAGTTCCGGGTGGCTCGGTACGCTCCCCATGCGTCCAAAGTCGTTGGGTGTATCGACGATGCCGGTCCCGAAATGGTGCAACCACAACCGATTCACGATGCTGCGCCAAAAGAGCGGATTCTCCGGATGGGTGATCCATCGCGAAAGCGCTGCGCGACGTTCCCCTTCACCGGCTGACTCCGGGATAGAAAAGCGAGACGCGTCATGCGCGAGGCATTGCAGGGCGCCTGGCGGAGCCGCCTCGCCCGGCGAGGCAATATTGCCCCGCTTCAAGACAAATACCGACTTCGGTGTCATCCATGGTTTATAAAATTCGCTTTGAGGCAGGGGATCGAACTTCGGACCCGCCGCATAGACGAGCGATGCGTCGGGTAAGGATCCCAGCTGCTGTTTGGCCTCGCTTGCCATCACAAATGCCGCGATATCGAGCGATTGCGATTCGCTGCGGTCCGATGGCAGGATTGCGAGGGCATCGCTCACCGCGCGAGGCAGCATACTGGCCAAGGGATCCGCAGCATCGGTCATACTCAGCCGGAACTTGCCAATGGTGTGGAAGCCACCATGCAGTTGCCGCAACTGAACGACCAATCGATCTCCCGCAGCGATCGCAAGCGGCGATTCCAAGCCGAAGACCGCCGTGTGATCCTGGCCGACACTCGGGTGGATGCCCCACGCGGATTTAGGATTGCCGTCGATGGCATGGGCGATCGTCCAGCCGTCTTGGTCGAAATCAGCGCGAGCCGCCGATAAACCGATGCGCTGCGATTCCTTGCTGCCGGAGGGGAAATGCTCCAGCACGATTTCGCTCAGATGGAAATTACCGTTGTCATTCCGGCCTGGCCCCTTCATGGGAAGCCCGTCATCGCACAGCACATCGAGCCGCAATCCCATCAATCGCAACGGTTGAGGTTGCGACGTGATGAGATACGTGTCTTGCTCCGGCCGAGCTCCGCGAGCTGCGATCGAATCGCTGTCCATCACCAGATCGCTTCCCGAGGCAGAGATCATCATGTCGATCGGGAGCGGTATCCAAGGAACATGGACCGTGCGCTGTGTTTGCTCCCAGCGTTGGACCCGGGTTGCCACCTCTTCGCCGAGCAGCACGCGCGGATCTCGATCGCGGGCTGCGACCATCCAGGCCTGGGCTTGGGTGCGTTGGCGATGCGTGGCGAGATCGGCGTCAAACGGGATATTGCCTCGACCGATTCCTGCGAACACGGCTTGCAACGCGTAATAGTCCGACTGAGGGATCGGGTCGAATTTATGATTGTGGCAGCGAGCGCAGTGTACGGTGGTGCTCGTCAATACCGACATGGTGAGAGTCAGCATATTGTCGCGATCGATGTAATCGAACGTCTGCTGGGCCGTGGCTGCGGTGCTCTGATCCCACGGCCCGGCGGCTAGGAATCCCAGCGCGGGGAGTTGCTCGGGTCGATCGGGGTACAGTACATCGGTCGCGAGCTGCTGACGGATCCATTCCGGATAGGAGATGTCGGCATTCAAGCTTTGAATGACATAATCGCGGTAACGCCATGCATGCGGGCGCATCACGTCATGTTCGAAACCATGGGAGTCCGCGAAATGGATCCAGTCCAGCCAATGGCGAGCCCAGCGTTCGCCGTACTGCGGTGATGCAAGCATGCGATCGACCGCCCGCTCATATGACTCCGGTGCAGTGTCTTGTTCAAAAAAGGTGTATTCTTCCAGGGTCGGCAAGACTCCGAGCAGATCGACGCTCAGCCGTCGCAGCAGGCTCCGTCGCGTCGCGGTCGGGGATGGCTTGATCCCTTCCGAGGATTGCTGAGCAGCCACGAACGCATCGATGGGATTGCGATCGTCGAAGGCCATGTCGATGACCGGGGGGAGAGCTACCGCGAGCGGTTGCAGCGACCACCACGAGGTGTCCAAGGATGGGGCGGGCGGAATCGCGCGGGGGTCGGGGGCTCCGTCGGCGATCCAGCGGCGAATGATTTCGATTTCATCGCGAGGCAGCGGATCATCCGGGGGCATCGCCAGTTCGTTGGTTCGTCGTTCGATGGCATGGACGAGCAAACTTTTCTCCGGGTCGGGGGGGACGATCGCTGGGCCGCGATCCCCTCCCGCTTGCCAGCCGCTGGCGTAGTCCAGCGCCAATCCGCTGCTGATCTCGGTGGCGTGGGAGTGACATGCAAAGCAGCGAGACTCCAGGATGGGTAAGACCTTTTGCCGAAAGTGATCCTCTCCGCGCGGAGGTTCGTCGGCAGCGAGCGGGTGGACGACCAGCGTCACGACCGCGAAGAGCCAAAGACTGCAAGCAAGCGTCGAGGAGGATCGCAGCATCGCTGCCAACACCATGGGGGGAGGGAAACAACCGGCGGGGCCGCGGCCGCATCGAGCGATTCCGCATACCCAACCCAGTGTATCCTGAACCCACCCCGACGTGCAAACACCCGGTGGAGACTTCAGCGAGCCGGCCGCATGGAACGACTGCGCAGGCCTCGATGCCCAGCGATCGAAAACAAGTAGCACGGCCATGGAAGCACGCTGACCTCGGCCACCATGGCTAAACGGTGGATGGTGCGTACCGCGGCATACTCGAAGGTTTACGTTCCGAATTCCACTCGACGTCGGCCGAGTTGTTCCTGGAGTCGCTGAACGATGCTGGTGTGCATTTGCGAGACTCGGCTTTCGCTCAAATCCAGCGTCGCTCCGATCTCCTTCATCGTCAATTCTTCGTAGTAGTAAAGAATGATGATGAGACGCTCGTTGCGATTGAGGCCTTTGGTAACCAAGCGCATCAGATCGCTCTTGCCGATCCGTCGCGTGGGGTCCTCGCTCCGCTTGTCCTCGAGAACATCGATCTCGCGAACATCCTTGTAGCTATCGGTTTCGTACCATTTCTTGTTGAGCGAGACCAAGCCAACCGCCGAGGCGTCGGCCTTCATCTTCTCCAACTCATCGATCGAGATTCCCATGTACTGGGAAAGTTCGTGATTGGTTGGGGCGCGACCGTATTTGGTTTCCAGAAGCTTGGTCGCTTCATTCAGCTTGCTCGCTTTGCTTCGCACCAGCCGTGGAACCCAGTCCATCGTCCGGAGTTCGTCGAGCATCGCACCACGGATACGAGGTACGCAGTAGGTTTCGAATTTTACTCCTCGATCCAAATCGAAGGCATCGATGGCGTCCATCAATCCAAAGATCCCAGCGCTGATCAAATCGTCCAGCTCGACGCCTTCCGGCAGCTTGGATCGAAGTCGTTCGCCGTTGTAGCGAACCAGCGGTGTGTAACGTTCTATCAGCGTATTCCGCAGTTCGACATTGTTTGGGTCTGCTTTGTACTGTTTCCAGACCTCTGTCATGTCGACATTTGTTACTGCAGTCGTCGCCATCCGAACCTCCGTGCTTGATTTGGCTCACTTCTCGAAATTCACGCGATCCCGGAATCCCAAGAGTTATGTCAATGCCACCCGCTCAAAATGCCGATGGTCCACCCACCGATCGAGGCGTCGTGCCTCAGGTCCGTTGGTGATGTCGATGCCGTGGCGTTGAACGAACGGGACTCTACCGACTTGGTGTTGTCGATTCCACATCAGTTGCGGGAAGTTTTCGAAACCTGTTTTCGCCGGTTTGTCCAGATTGCCAAATCCGGCTAAACCGCGCTCGTTTTTTCCGACTTCTGCAACTTGAACTGCTCGATTTGTCGACGGTAATGAGCCTCGATGTTCTCGCGAACCACGGCGTCTGCCATGTGGCCGATGATCCAGCCGGGGAAGGCTGCGACCACCAAAGCGACAACGCTTCGAACCAGAATCGTCTCGGTCTCCGAGCCATGCACGAGACCCATTGCAATCTGAGTCAGCATGGCGATGCAACCGAGGCAAGCTGCGAACAAGCGTCCCATCGCATTCCTCAAGGGTGCCAGTCAATTATCCGCAATGCGAGCAAACCTTCGCGGCACCGTTGCAATGGAAAACACGAACGATGCAGCGACAATTCGACCGCACCCTGGATATCGGCGTAGAATGTGACGACTCTGCAGCCAATGCGATAATTTTTAACGTCGTTTTTCTTCAAGTCGCCTCACTTTTTATCAGCTCTTCCCATCTCGCTGCGCGGAGCGATGAGAGCCCGCTACAATGCAGCCATGAGGGAGTCGCTCTCGGTTTAGAATTGCCATCAAAGTATTTGGGTAGGGATTATGGCTAAATCGCATTCAATCGCCTTCGTTCGACTGGTCGACGACGCACGAACTCGGATCCGAGAGTGCACGGTCGAGGAACTCCACCAACGCATGGTTTCGGGGCCGAGTCCGGTGGTCATCGACGTGCGCGAAGAGAGCGAATTTGCCGCAGGCCATGTTCCTGGCGCCGTCCACCTCAGCAAAGGAATCATTGAACGGGATATCGAGGAACGGTTTCCTGACCCCCACTCCGAGCTTTTCCTTCTGTGCGGTGGAGGGTACCGTTCCGCTCTCGCCGCTGACAACCTGCGCAAGATGGGCTATCTCAACATTGTCAGCGTCGATGGCGGTTGGCGCGGTTGGACAGGGGCCGGCTACCCCGTGGAAAAGCCCAACTCCTCGCCTTCATCTTCATCATGAGGATCGAACAGACGCAAAGCCCGGCATTCCCATCCGCGCTCGTCGGTCACGTTCCGTGCAAAATCAATCTGTTTCTCGAAGTGGTCGGGAAGCGTCCCGACGGCTATCACGACTTGGACACGGTCATGCTCGCCGTCGATTTGTGTGATACCCTCACGATTCGGTCGCGGTCCGACACCGAGATCCTGCTCCGCGGCACTGCGTCCGAGGAACGCTTTGCCGACGATGACCCCGCCTGGGATATCCCCTGGGATCAGCGGAATTTGGTCGTCCGAGCACTTCGCAGGCTGCAGTCGGCGCTGGGCGTGAATCAAGGAGCCGAGGTCGCTGTCCAAAAACGAATCCCCGCCCAGGCTGGCCTCGGTGGCGGAAGCGCCGATGCCGCCGCGGCCCTGGTTCTCGCTTCCTTGGCATGGTCCGGTCGCTTGCATTGGCCTCTTTTGTGCGAGTTGGCGAGGGATTTGGGGAGCGATCTGAATTTCTTCCTCGAAGGTTGGAAGGTGGGCCGTTGGACCGCTCGATGCGCCGGGAGAGGTGAACGAGTTTACCCCGTAGTCAATCTCGCAGAACAGCATGTCGTCATCGTCCATCCACCCCAGGGTTGCGATACGGCCGCGATCTTCCGAAGCCTAACGGACCAAAACCCCCAGTCGATTCAGTCGTCAAAGTCTCCTCGGCGGAATTCCTCGGAAATGCTCGAGGCTCTGGCGGGCGGGGACAACGAACGGCTGGGAGCTTTGCTGTATAATCGCCTCGAAGGGGTGGCGAGCCAGGGCAACCCATGGATCGATCGAGCGGCAAGGTGGTTTGATCGTTACAAACCTCTGGGCCATTGCCTAAGCGGCAGCGGATCGGCCCGTTTTTGTTTGTGCTCTGGCCGCCAGGAAGCCGAGAAGATAGGGAGTGAGCTGGAGTCATTGAACCAATTCCGAGTGTTTGTGGCATCGACGTGGCAATCGCCATCGATCCAAGAACAGGTCAAGCACCTCGGTTTCGTTGAATAACGCAAGGCACGGCTCTTCAAGGGAGTGAGTTAGGTGGCCATGGAAATCTCCGAGGTTCGGATCAAGTTGATGGAGGAATCGGAGGACCGATTGCGGGCCTTCTGTTCCATCACCTTCGATCATTGTTTCGTCGTCCGCGACTTGAAGATTATCGAAGGGGCCAACGGTCCCTTTGTGGCCATGCCCAGCCGGAAGATGTCTGCCCGATGCGGCCGGTGCGGGTGCAAGAACCATCTTCGCAGCCATTATTGCAACCAATGCGGCTCCAGGCTTCGAGGCCCCCAAGACCTCAAGGATGTCGAGGGAGGTCCCAACAAGCTGTATGCGGACATCGCCCATCCGATCAATCAAGCTTGCCGAGATATGATCCAACAAGCCGTGATTCGGGAATACGGACTCGAATTGGAGCGAGCCACACAGCCCGGCTATATGTCGCGATACGACGAGGAGTATATCGACACATCCTCGTCCCCGCCGCCGGCATCGCCGTCCCCCGCGACGCCCGTCGAAACGAACGCTGTCAACCGACCGCATTTCCTCGACCAAAAACCTCCGAAGACGGCCGCCGCAACGCTGGCACCCAAGGAACCGAAAGAATTCGGCGATGGTGTTTTCGAATAGCGAGCTGGCTTAGGATTTAGGCTTCTTCTTGGCCTCCTTGAGTTTGGATCCCAGACCGGCTTCGTAGCATTCGATGTAGGTCTTCAACGCAACTTGTCCGATGGCCGCACGAACGACATCCAGCGGCAGGTCATCTAGCGTCTTGAATCGGACGCAACTCGCCCCCAGGTCCATCTTCTTGCCGGTGGATCGATACGCAGACTCAAACTCCTCCCTCCACGTTGGATTCACATAGAGACACATCAAGTAGAGGGACATGTAGTTCTTTTGCGATGCGAGAGCGATGTACGGAAGCGGTTGGGATGCGTCGCAGTGGTATCCACGGGGATACACGCTATGTGGGACGTAGTAGCCGATCATCCCGTACTGGATCCCTTCCTCGATCTGTTTCGGAATCACCTTGCGAATCGCCTTGCGAACTACCTCCAATGCTTTTCGACGCTCTTCCGGTAAAGCGGCGAGGTACGCGCTGACTGACTCGGGAGGCGATTTCGCCATCGTTCTGTCCTAAGGGTTGATTCCGTTTTGCAACTGGTTCCAGATCGCTTCGATGGACGACCGCAACGGCGACGGCGTATCGTTCCACTCGATCTCGGTGCGACCGTGGATTGCATGTCCGACGGTACGCCATGCGTCGTCGCAAGCAAAGGAAGATTCGCGCCCCGCGGCGGGCGGAACGATGATGAGGTAATCGATCCGCGGAACAGGGCACGCTCGTTCCGCGAGCGTACCTAGTTCGCATGCGATCGCCATCGCGTCCAGATGCGGGTGCGACAACAAGGCGTGAACGCGCTCCGAAGGCGTTGCTTCGGGGAGCGGGATCCATTCGGTGCCGATCCGGATACCGCCTTCCTCGACCATTCCGGCGAACACGCCGCTGGCCAGCAGTCGTTCGTGCCACTGCAATCGGTGTTGAAGTCCTGTCGGCATTTGTCCAGACACGATGCATGCAATAGGCACGCGCGAGTTGCGGCCATCCGGAAACAGCATGTCGATGATGGCTCGACCCACAGGCTGCGGCTTGCCGAATAACGGAGTCACATGGGGAGACAGAGACGGGCCAGCATTCACCTCCACCACCGCTCCTCGTTGCTGGGTCAGCGGTCGTCCGATATCCTCGGCCAAAACATCGAGTCCCGCGATATCCAGCCCGACCACTCGTGCCGCCAGGACCGCCTGTCGCGCGGTTTCGGGATGGACCACTTCGGTGCAGTCCGTTGTTAAATCACCCGTTCGCTGAACCAGCACGATTCGACCTGCTTCGGGGATCGAGTCGACGGTGAAGCCTTGTTTCGCAAGCTCGATATGGGTCGCAGCGACCACTTTGACGACACCGAGGGGATCGGTATATGCCTCGCCACGACGAGGGTCCTGGTTCAAGTTGTGGATCAGTTGCTCGACCGTGTGGATGCCGTCGCCCGTGACGGTTTCAACATGGCCGCGGCTGGCGGCGACCATTCGGTCCCCGACGACCAGCAGACGATGGTGCTCACCTCGAGCGAATTGTTCGACAAGGACGTCTTGGGTTTGGCCATCTTCGATCGCCCAGTGGTACGCCCGGAGGATCTCTTCTCGCTCGGTGAGTTCGATAGAAATGCCGCGCTGATGATTCGCGTTGCGGGGTTTGACCACGACCGGAAAACCGACTTCCTGCGCCGCGGCCCAGGCGTCCTCGGGACCGGTTACCATGCGACCTAATGGGATCGGTACTCCGACGTTGCGCAGCAGACGTTTCGTCAGATCCTTGTCGCTGGCAATCGATTCGGCGATGGCGCTGGTTGCATCCGTTTCCGCGGTCCAAATACGGCGTTGCCATCGGCCTTCGCCCAGTTGGCACAACGATCCTGATGTCATTCGGTAGTATGGGATAGCTCGCTGGATCGCGGCGTCGAGGATGGCTCGAGAACTAGGGCCCAAACGCACATCGTCTGCGTAGTCGAACAACTCGCGAAACTTGGTTGCGATCGGAAATTCCAGCCCCGACTCCTTCGCTTCGAGCAATTCCAACGCATGCTCGTAGGCGCGGAGACTGAGGAGCTCCTCTTCCATTTCCAAGGCGGCGATCGGGATCATCGCATCGGAGGCGTTCGTGCCGTTGGGCGCAGCGAGCGCAAGGAATCGCGATGGCACCCCAGCCATGGCGGTCATCCAGTGGGCGATCGCACCCCAGAGCGCACCGCGGGTCGAGGCTGAGCGAATCTCAGCGATGGACCGCGCTGCGGTGGACACACTCTGCGAATGGGTCGTCGTGTAATTTCCCGCATCGAGAAAGCCGTGCAGCACGCCAGCGGTAGCCGTCGCTACGGACGTTGAGATCGGCTTGGACGCAAAAGCAGGCGAAGCATGCAGTTCCAACACGCTTCGAGAAGACCAGCGATTGGGACCATGCAACGCGAGAGTGGTCCAAGTCTTCATGCCATTTCCGCTACAAGATCCCCCGAAATATCACCTTCCGTCGCTTATACGGTACCGTGGAACCCGGTCGGCGTCGACGCCACGGTTTCGCCTGTGCCCGGACTCGAAGGGGGAAGAAGCTTGGGATTCCAGCGAGGTTTCGCATCGAAATCGCTCGGAGCTTTCAGAGGTTGCAACGAGGAAGGAGGCAGAGGTTGTGGAGCCGTCCCAGGAGGCCGAGTCGCTTGGTGCGCTAAGGGTTGGCTCGTTTCCATCCCCCCGCGATCGATGTCCGTGACAGGAATCCGCTTGAGCGGAAACGTTGATCCCGTGCTTCCCAGCGAGGGTTGCCGCGTCGCCTCCGGGTCCGCGCTGTCCGTCGGTGGCAGAATCGGCTTGATGTCACCTGGATTCGGAAGGACGGGATTGGATACGCTCGGTGCAAACCCAGGATTGGATGCGGCAGCGGTCGACGGCAACGGAATCGTCGCCGGTGCGGTCATCGGTGTTGCCTGCGACATGACGGTGGGAGGGCCGATCGGTACGACGGATGTCGCTCCTGGAATCGAGGGCGCGTTGGCGGTTGTGCAGATCCCGTTGGGACACGGAGTCAACGAGGTCGTCGGTGCTGTCGCTGGAACCGTGTAGATCGGCGTCCCCGTCCCGGGAACGGCAGAGGTGATCGGAATCTGGGGGGATGGCACCGCCGTCGACGGCATCCACGCCGCGGCTTGCGTTGCAGCCATCGGCGCATGGGTCACCGCCATCGGCGCCATGTGCGTTGCCGAGACCACACCGCTGGATGGGGACGACATGACCGCAAGGGGCAGGGTCGACGCCGGACCGGAGCTTGTTCCGGTCGTCGAATAATTCATCATGTTGGAGGTCACGGGCATCCCGACGGCGGGCAGTTGCTGCAAGGAAGGGTAGACCGGGGCTGGAGCCGCCGCCGCGGGCGAGTAACCCGGCGCGGTAACCGGCCAACGATTGGCGGTGTAGTTGTAATCGTTGATGCCACGCGGCGAGACCAACGGCACACGCGCCGCTTGATACTGGTACGAAGTGCACGGTTGCAGCGATGTCACGGTCGTGCCGTAGTTGGGATCGTACTGGGTGACTGGCCGATAATACGTCACCGGAGTTTGTGTCCAACGCGTGTCATACGAGGCCGTCGGAAGGAATGCCGCAGAGGTCTGAGGTAGCCCTGCCGGGAAGACTGTACCCGGGGAAGGAGGGAGCATCCCGTAGCCGCCGTAGTAACTGTTCATCGCGGTTCCGGCGGGCGGAGTCGGTGTGACCGGAATCGGCGGACCGACGGGATAGGCCGGGGCTCGCGAATGATTCCAGCAACAGCTCTGCGCATGGACGACACCCGATCCGGCGACCAAGTTGATTGCAATCCCACCGAAGAAAACATGGAAAAGAGGAGCCAGGTGGAGGAATCGCTTCATGGGGGCCTTCCAAGGGGATTGGGGTCGCGACGATTCGAGGTGCAACCGGAGTTGCGCCTCGCGCTCGCACTAATGAGATGCCACGTTGCCACCCGAGGTCAATCGAAACATGAAACAAATCCAACGTCCGCTGCGAGAATCCTCCAGGCCGAGTCGGGTTTTGACGAAAGTAGCGGTTGCAGCGAGCCCGCTTCGACATTTTTGTAGCTTGCCCAGGTTCTCGTCCCGGGTAACGGCTAGTCAGCCGGTCGCTCTCCCTCTTCATACGAGCGACGATAACTGCTGTTGTGATAGCTATACATTGCGTAAACCGCGACCCCCGCAACACACCAGAGGGCGAACCGAATCCAGTTCCCGGCACCCAAGCCTGCGATCAAGTACAAGTTGACGACGATCCCGAAAACGGGAATCGCCGACCAGCGTAAGAGCATCGACCAAAGGGTCAGCACACCAAAAACGCCATAAAAGAAAAGGTAGGGAATGCGATCCCAGTGAAAACCGGTCTCGGTCCACCAGGAACCAAAGATGAAATGATTGTCGGGCAGTCGGGAGAGTAGGACCGTGTACACGAGAAAGGCCAGCGGCACCCAGAGGCGTCCGTTGAAATAGGGGACATGAAAGCCAGCCAAGCCTCGGTTTTCCTCGTTCACTTCGCCGCGCCCAACGACCAAGATTCCCGCCGAGACGAGCATGAACGCAAACAAGGTCCCGATCGCCGCCAGATCGGTCACAACCGGAGCGCTCAATAGGATCGTCGGCAATGCGACCATCAAGCCCGTGACGACGGTCGAAAACGCGGGGGTTTTGAAACGGGGATGAATGCGTGCGAACGACTTGGGGAGCATCCCATCGCGAGCCATGCTCATGAAGATGCGAGGCTGCCCCAGCTGAAACACCAGAAAGACACTGGCGGTCGCGATGACGGCCGAGATCGACACGATGCCCACCATCGCGTTGAGTCCGACCTTCCCAAACACGAACGCCAGAGGATCTTGGACATTCAGTTCACGGTAGGAGACCATCCCCGTCAGAATGAAGGCGAGAACGATGTACAGAATCGTGCACAGGATCAAGGTCAAGATCGTGGCCCGCGGGATATCGCGCTGCGGATTGCGGCATTCCTCGGCCGTGGTCGAGATCGCATCGAAACCGATGTATGCAAAGAAAACGGCTGCGATTCCCTTAAAAACACCCTCCAAGCCGTTGGGGGCAAAGGGGCTCCAATTCTCGGGCCGCACGTAGAAGACGCCGATGGCGATCACCAGCATGATCACCCCCAGTTTGAGAAAGACCATGGCGTTGCTGACCATTTTGGATTCGTGAATGCCGATATAGACCAGCGTCGTCATGACGAGATTGATCGCCAGGGCAGGGACGTCGACGATGCAGCGGAATCCTGCCACGACGGGTGCGCTGTTCCACACGTCAACCAACCGCGCAATCGACTCCGGTGCAGGCTTTCCTGCGTCGGACCATGCCTGCAGTTCGGATACCGCCTGGGCGCAACTGTAGTAATCATTGCTCAGCCAACTCGGGATCTGCAGACCGACCCCCTCGACCAGATTCATGAAATATTCCGACCAGGCAAAGGCCAGCACGCTATTGCCGATCGCGTATTCCATCAGCAGGTTCCAGCCGATGATCCATGCCACAAACTCGCCAAAGGCAGCGAACGAGTAGGTGTAGGCGCTGCCCGACACCGGGATCTTCGATGCAAACTCCGCGTAACAGAGGGCCGAAAACAGGCATGCCAAGGCGGTGATGACAAACAGAATCGAGATCGCCGGACCACCGTCGAAGGAAGCCGTGCCGATGGTGGAGAAGATCCCCGCGCCGATCACCGCGGCGATTCCGAAACAGGTCAGATCGAGCAGCGACAGGCTCTTGACCAGGCTCCCCGATTCGCGCTCGTCGAGTTCTCGCTGGATTTGGGCGAGGCTCTTCTTGCGGCCCAATTGCTCCAAAAGGCTCGGTTTGCTCATCGGCACCTGCAGTAGACGAACGAATGCAACGGCGGGAATGATTCTTGCGCTGGGGATCTGGATCGGAATCCCGGGATATCGTAACCCGCACTCCCTTGGTGCGGGCTTCGCCCATCGCGTGTTCCAGGGTAAATTTTACGTTTTCGAGCACTTACTCACCCCCTAGATCCTCACCCCATCGCGCGAGCGACTCATGAAAACGGACGAGCTACGAGAGAAGTATCTAACGTTCTTTCAATCCAAAGGGCACCATCGCCAGGCGAGCGATGTTCTCGTCCCGACGTGGGACCCTTCGGTGTTGTTCACTCCGGCGGGGATGAACCAGTTCAAGGACCACTTTCTGGGAAAAGTCAAACTCGACTTTACCCGTGCCACAACGTGCCAAAAGTGCCTTCGAACCGGCGACATCGACAACGTCGGTCGAACGGCATACCACCACACGTTCTTTGAAATGCTCGGGAACTTCAGTTTCGGTGATTATTTCAAAAGCGAGGCGATTCACTGGGCGTGGGAGTTCCTGACTTCCAAACAGTGGCTCGGGATCGCACCGGAGCGTTTGACGATCACTGTCTACAAAGACGACGACGAAGCAGCCAAGATCTGGAACGAAAAGATCGGACTGCCGATGAGTCGCATCACGCGGATGGACGAAGCCGATAACTTTTGGCCCGCCAGCGCTCCGAGCCAAGGGCCCGACGGCGTTTGCGGTCCGTGCAGCGAGATTTACTACACCCTCGATTCCGGCAAGTCGGTCGAAATTTGGAACTTGGTCTTCACCCAATTCAATCGGGTCGGCGATCCACCGGACAATCTCCGGCCGCTCCCCAGCAAGAACATCGACACCGGCATGGGCCTCGAGCGAACCGCCAGCGTCTTGCAAAATGTTCCAACCAACTTTCATATCGATATCCTCTTCCCGATCGTTCAAGCGGCTGCGGAAGTCTGCGGTGTTCCTTACGAATACGAGAGCGAGAACGGCCGTCGTCTGCGGCGGATCACCGACCACGTCCGCGCATGCACCTTCGCCATTCACGAAAATGTTTATCCGGGCCCCAAAAAGGCTAGGTATGTGATCAAGCGTTTGCTGCGACGGGCGGTGCTCGATGGCCATCAGATCGGGTTGCGCGACCCATTCTTGCATCAATTGGTGCCGGTAGTGGCTCAGATGATGAGGGGTTCGTATCCGGAGTTGTCGGAGACCGTGGATCGCGTCGCACAGGTCATGAAGCGCGAGGAGTCCGATTTCTTCGCGACCATCGACTCCGGTTTGGATCGAATTCAGCGTGTGTTCGCCGACATGACCAGCGGCAATCGCTGGATGGTGGATGGAGCCGAGGCCGCCAATCTCTACCAGACCCATGGCGTTCCCCCAGAGTTGTTCCAGCAAATTGCAGCCGAAAAGAACTTCACATTCGATTGGGACGGTTATCGTCAGGCGATGAAAGAGCATGGCGATGTCAGCGGCGGCAATGTCATCGAGCTTTTCGAAACCGGTCCGATCGAAACGCTGAAGGAAGCGTTTCATCACTCCGATTTCTTGGGATATGAAACCACGTCCGCCAGCGCGCAGGTCAAGGGCATCATCGTCGGCAAACCGAAAGACGATCGGCTGGTCAGTTCGATTGCAGCAGAAACACCCGGCGATCTGTTCCGGATCGTGTTGGATCGGAGCCCCTTCTATGGCGAGAGCGGCGGCCAGGTCGGTGATACGGGCCAGCTGCAAGGCCAGCATGGCGTGTTCGAAGTCACCGACACCCAGCGCAGCGGCGAATTGATCGTGCATTATGGCAAGATGGTTTCGGGCACGATCAAGGAAGGGGAAACGGTCCAAGCGATGGTCGACCCGACGCGTCGCAACGCGATTCGGCGAGCCCACTCCGCCACCCATATTCTCCATCACGCGCTGCAGACCCATCTCGGAAAGCATGCCCAGCAACAGGGGAGCAAGGTGGACGCGGATTGGCTTCGCTTCGATTTCAGCCATCAAGACTCCCTGAGCGAGGATCAGCTCAAGCAGATCGAGGATCTCGCCAATACGCGGATCGCCGAATCGGCCCCGATCGATTGGAAGACCGTGCCGCTGGCCACCGCGCGCGAGGCAGGCGCGATGATGCTCTTCGGCGAAAAGTACCCCGACCCGGTTCGGATGGTCAGCATGGGCGGTTTTTCGAAGGAATTGTGCGGCGGAACGCATCTGACCAACACTTCCCAGGTCGATCAATTCGAATTGCTGGCCGAAGAGAGCGTTTCCTCAGGAGTTCGGCGCATCACCGCAGTCACCGGCCAACGAGCCCAGGAGCAACGAAGCAAAATTCAAGCGGCGGCAGCGCGGGTCGCGGGTCAGTTGGGTTGCTCGGTCGATCAGATCGGAGCGGAAATCGTCGAGTTGGTCGGCACCATCCGAAAGCTGAAAAAATTAGCCACCGGTTCTGCGGGCAACGAATCCGTCCCGGAGCGAGCGACTTCCTCGAGTGCTACCAAGTCCCATGCTCCCGCGTATGGGGAGCTCCGGGCCGCCTTCAAGCAGGGCGCGCGCGCCCTCAACGTTTCGCTCGACGAGGTCTCCGATCGCATCGAGGCCTTGCTCGCCGAGGAAAAGCAATTGCGCGGACAAATCGCCCAGCTCGCCTCCGGTGGCAACGTCGACGTCGATGCATGGCTGGATGAGGCCGAGATGGTCAATGGCGCGAAATTGATCGCGCGGGAGGTCCCTCATGCCAATGCCGCCATGATGCGACAGTGGATCGATCAGATCCGCAAAAAATCGAAAGATCCTGTGGCTATTTTGTTGGCGACACCTGCCGAGGGAAAAGTCACCTTGATCGCGGCCCTGAGCCCTTCGCTGGTGGAGAAAGGGTTGAGCGCCGGTCGCTGGATCGCTCCCGTGGCGCAGGAAGTAGGAGGCTCCGGGGGAGGCAAGCCTGACTTGGCCCAGGCCGGCGGCAAGTCTCCGGAGAAGATCCCCGGCGCGATTGCGGTCGCCATCGAAACGTGGCGCAACATGGCAAATTGATGGGCGACAGTCGGACCGCGGAACCCCGACGCCTGCTGGCCCTGGAGACCAGTGGCAAAAGTGGCAGTGTAGCCGTGGCTACATCGCGCAGCGACGGTTCCGTCGCCATCGAGCAGGAGGTTTTGGATCCCGCGTGGGGGTCCGCGAGGACGCTCGCACCAGCGATTTCACGTTTGTTGGATCGCCTCGGACTTGCACCCCCCATGCTCCAGGCCATCGCGGTCGTCCAAGGCCCCGGCTCGTTTACCGGCCTGCGCGTCGGGGCAGCGACGGCCAAGACAATGGCCTGGGCGATCGGCATCCCGCTCGTCGCTGTCGACGCCCTCGATTGCGTTGCCCGCCAAGTGGCCCGATCGGTTGCACGGGCGAAACCAGACGCGCCGAAGACCCTGGTGGTGGCTGCCGACGCGTATCGCGGCCAGGTCTTTTGGGGGGAGTATCGGTGGAACGGGATCGGCGTTGCGACGGTGCAGCCAACAGGTATCGAAGCGATTGAAACCGTCGCTCGCCGTTGCACGCGATCGCAGGAGAGGATCATGCTCGCCGGCCCCGGCGCCGGGAGGGTTCTCACATGGCTCGAGGATCAAGGCTCGGCTTCGTCGCATGCCTGGATCCAAGTCCTCCAAGGGCCGGAGTCGATCCCCATGGCCGAGATGGTTGCCGAGCTCGGTTGGGAACGCTGGGAGCTCGGTGCAACCGAGGAAATCATGGGTTTTCTCCCCCATTATTATCGCGGGAGCGCTGCCGAGGAAAAGAAAAAGGGAAGCGGTTCAGGCGGATCCGATCGCCGTTGATATCGCGAAAACCTCTATACTGGGCGCTTTCCTGGAACGTAACATGGTGTGCTTCCCAGGGAAGGATTAGAGGACTTGATGATGCAATATCCGTTGGAGATGCGGTTCAAGCTGTTTGCGTTGTCGCAGCAGATCGCCGTTCGGGACGCGAATGGCAAGTCGATCCTGTACGTGAAGCAGAAAATGTTTCGGCTCAAGGAAAAAGTCGAGGTGTTTTCGGATTCCGACATGAAGCAGAAATTGTTTGAGATCAACGCCGATCGGATGTTGGATTTCAGCGCCAACTACCGTTTCACGGGGGCCGATGGCACGGATTGGGGGACGGTTCGACGCGAAGGGATGAGGTCGCTGTGGGCGTCTCACTACGACATTTACGAGGAGGGGCGGATCGACATGACGATCCGCGAAGAGGATCCGTGGAAGAAGTTCCTCGAGAGCTTGTTGGGCGAGATCCTCGTGATCGGGTTCATCGCCATCTATTTCTTGAATCCATCCTACCTCGTGAGGATGGCGAACGGGTCCGCGGTTCTGCGGATTATCAAGAAGCCTTCCGTTTTCGAACGCTATTTCGTCATCGAGAAGCTTGCGGAGATGGACGAAGACGACGAGCTCCGCGCGCTGCTGGCGCTGATCCTGATGGTGATGCTCGAGAAGAGCCGCGGCTAGAGGATTGCAACCTCGATCTCTACATGATCGAGAAGTAGTTGTCCACGGCGAAGTCGATCGACTCTTTCGACATCTGTTGCGGCATGCCGTTGAACAGACAGTACGAACGAACCTGCATCAGCAAGTCGCGAGGATGGCAATTGCGGAATTCGCGGGGCGTTTCCTTGAAGTGTTTCGAGATCAAGTAGTCGAGCATGTCGGCCCTGAAGGGAATCTTCAGTATCTCGGCAATGATTTTGAACAGCTTGCGGAAATCCTCTTCGCTGGGATTGGTGACCTCGATCTTGTAGGGAATGCGTCGCAGGAACGCGTCGTCCACGAGGTCTTTCGGTTGCAAGTTGGTGCTGAAGACGACCAGTTGATCAAAGGGGACGCGGAATCGTTTACCGCTTTGCAGCGACAGGTAATCGTGGCGCTGTTCGAGCGGAATCATCCATCGATTGAGGAGTTCGTGAACGCTGACGCGCTGTCGACCGAAGTCGTCGATCAGCAAAACGCCGCAATTGCTCTTTAATTGCAGCGGAGCTTCGCTGATGTTGGTTTCGCTGCTTCGAGCGACTTCGAGCATCGACATCGTCAGTTCGCCGCCGGCGACGATCGTGGGGCGCCGAATGCGAATCCACCTGCGGTCGATCACGCTGTCCACCAGAAGGCCCTCGCCCGCTTGGGGAGGGCAAGGCTGATGGTTCAGCGGATCGAATAGCCGCATGATTTCACCATCGACCAGCAACGATCGCGGAATCCAAATGTATTGGCCGAAGGATTTGGTCACCCGCTCGGCGATGCTGGTTTTTCCATTCCCCGGATTTCCGTAGAGGAACATGCCTCGCCCGCTGTTGACCGCGGGGCCCAAACGCGTCAGCAAGTTCTCAGGAATCAACAAATCCTCGAACGCCCGCCTCAGATCGTCAATCGAGGGATGCTGGGCTTCGATCGACTGGAGCTTGATCCCCTTGATGTACTGTTCGATCGGTACCGGGGCAGACCCATAGTATGTCGTCTTCAGCATATTGCGCCGCGCCCGATCCCGCCCAGCATCGGTCAAGACGTGGATGTAGTCGTTGACAGCGGTCGACCCCGAGTAAACCGTCAACTGCTGCGACTTCAGTCGCCAGAGGATCGGTTCAACCAGACCGAAAGGAAGCTTCACGTGGTCCGCGATCGTGCGCCCCGACAGTTCTCCGCGCCCGAAGAGAAGCCGCGTGATGATTTCCTCGAGGACGGTTTCCGGGAGTCCCGCGTTCCAAAGGGATTCCGGTTCGAGCGGAACAATAGGCTCGTTCAAATCTCCGGTTCGTTTAAAACCGTCGTCCGCCGCTTCCCACGGCATGTCGATCTCCGGATCCCATCCCCGGTTGATCGGAGGCTTCGGCGGTGGTGCAGGGCTCGACGAGGAGCTGGGAGGCGGCGTCTGGTTGGCCAGCTTCTTGATCCGCTCGAGAACCGCCTCGAGCGAAGAAGCGGAGTTCGATCCCGTGCTGATACCGGAATCCGAAGGAGTTGCGGGAATGTTCGACATAATGGCTCTGGTGCAAAGTGTCCCGCACAGCAAACGGTGACGAAGGGATCTCGAAGTAGTCTCGGATCCCAGCCTTTCGCAGATCAAAGAAATCCTTCGGCGGCCGAATAAACCGCATGGCCAGAAAAGAAATTCCCCAAAACTTTTTTAAAGGTCTTGCGTACCTCGATGCCGATCACTATCTTTCTGCTCCCTCGCCCAGGCAACTCGGTCCAGTCCGGATCGGGACGCTAGAAAAAAGCGAGGGGATGGGTTGACAGTTACCGTCCAGTACGGCTAACATGTGAGGCCCATTTCGACGGGAGTCCCGAGTCATCCGGCATGCGTGCTGGTGCAACTGATTCGGGTTTCCTTGCGAAACAGGAACTGATCTTTGACAATCCGGTGGACGAGCCTTCGAGTTGTTTCTTCGAAAGAGGAGACAACACATGAGAAGTTTTGTGATGAAAGAAAAATAGGTGTTTTGTTGACCGCAAAACACCAACCGGTTTCAAAACCGTAACTTTGTTGGTCATGGCTGCCGAGGGGTTCTGCAAGGAACGCTTGGGTAGTCTAAGCATACACAAGTGAAGTGTTTGATCCTGGCTCATAATGAACGTTGGCGGCGTGGATTAGGCATGCGAGTCGCGCGAGAATGTAGCAATACAGGAAAGCGGCGAAAGGGAGAGGACAACATAGGAATCTGCCCTGGGGACGAGGATAGCGTCGGGAAACTGACGGTAATACTCGAT
>JBKDPB010000231.1:0-14982 GCA_046342615.1 Planctomycetota bacterium
CGCTATCCGTTAGCATCTCCGCTAGCAGCGACCTGACCTCGTCGATCGCCATGCGCTCCCGTCGCACCATCTACTGCTCGTCCTGATGCGTAGCCGTGACTTTCGCAGCGACATCGACAAACTTCGCGTAAGCCCGAATGCTGGTTTCCAGCCAGCCAAGTGCCGACCAGGACGGTGCTGGCGATCTCGCAAGTTTGAGGTGAACGACCGTTGCTCCGTCGGACTTCTCCTCAACAACCCACAATCGGTTCGCTTGGCACCACGCTATTTCAGCATGAAGAGACGCATTGGCAGGTAGCTGGCCCCATGCCCCTGGGATATCACTTAGTCCCGTAACGGTACCACGTTCGGTGGATCCCAGTTCGAACTGCCAATGCTACGATCTGGCTTTCTTCTACTCTCTACTTAGTCCCATCGACTCAAGTTTCTCGGTTCTCGAGACCATTGATCAAGCCCGATAGCATCCTCGAAATCTCTTCCAACTGAGACTTGAGCTCGGTGTGTGCTGTATCGTCGATCAGGCCTCGGCGCTTTGCAAGTTCGAGTTGGGGCACGCACTCCTGGACCGAACCGCGCGCGATTCCGAAGAAGTTCTTTCGGTCGGCTTTGGTGAAACGTCCGTTCCCTTCGGCAATGTTGGACGCGATCGGCAATGCGGCTCGATTGAGTTGGTCGGCTAAGAAGTTGTAGCGTGCGCTAAAATCCGAGGTGATCGAACAAACACGATCGGCGAAGTCCACCGACTTTTGATAGACCATGAGCTTCTCGAAGGCGAAGGTCATGGCGGTCTCCTTCAGATGGAGATTTGCTGGAGGCTTCGGCAGAAATCAAAACAGCCAAGAGAGTAGTGAGTAGAAAGTAGACCGAGTCGATGGCAGAAAGTAGGATGCCGCATCAGATCGGTCTTGGGCATTCGAACTGCCAATTCTACGATCTCGTCTTTCTTCTACTCTCTAATTTCTCCCATCAACTCTCTATTTTTTGGCCCTCAGGCCAAAAAAATCGGGGTGACTGGATTCGAACCAGCGACCTCTTGGTCCCGAACCAAGCGCTCTACCAGGCTGAGCCACACCCCGTGAGCCTTAAAGTGTAATGCCTCGCCCACCTGTCGAAAAGGCGGATATCGACCTGTCCGTGCTGCCAAGGCTACAATGGTCTCATGCACCCGGCTTACTCGGATACCCGTTTTCGCTGCCATGTCCACCCTGAATCATGGCCTGAGAAATTTGCGATTTTGTCGGCGTATGCGACCACGGGGTTCACCTGGAGCCCTGAACGGAATGCATCTGCCGACCGAGCCTTGGAAGAAACCCTACGCCAACGGGGTGTTTGGCTCCATCGCCTGATCGGCTACTCTCCCCACACCCAGCACGCGGAACCGAGTTGGGCTTGCAACATGGAGCTTCAGGAAGCTTGCACCTTGGGACAGGAATTTGCACAGGACGCCTTGTACTGGGTGGAACAGGACCAGCTTTTCGTCCTTCAATGCCATGCGCCGGATCGTCGCGTGTTCGTCGGGGGGTTCGCGGAAAGGCTCGATCCACCCTGACCGATTTTTGGTACCATGACCGCTCCAAACTCGATGACAAGGAAACGGATTTATGCCATCGCCAGCGATTGCCCTCACCCAACGCCCCGTATGGAAACAACTTCAAACGCGTGCCGAGCATCTTCGCCAAACGCACCTTCGCGCGTTGTTCGCACAGGACCCGGACCGGAGCCACCGATACGCTCTTGAAGCGGTCGGGCTGTTCCTCGACTACTCGAAGAACCGTATCGACGACGGTTGTATGGCGGATTTGCTGGTCCTGGCGAAGGAGTGCGGGCTTCGCGATCGCATCGATGCCATGTTTCGTGGCGAACGGATCAACATCACAGAGAATCGAGCGGTGCTGCACGTTGCGCTGCGAGCCCCGAGAGATGCCGTTATCCTGGTCGATGGGCAAAACGTCGTTCCGGATGTCCACGCCGTACTGGATCGCATGGAACAGTTTGCCAGGCGTGTTCGAAGCGGCGATTGGCAAGGGCACACCGGCAAGCGGATTCGCAACGTGGTCAACATCGGTATCGGAGGATCGGACTTGGGTCCGGTGATGGCCTATGAAGCGTTGCGATCCTACAGCGATCGTTCTCTGACTTTTCGTTACGTCTCGAACATCGACGGTGTTGATTTCTATGAGGCGACCCGAGATCTCGATCCTGCCGAGACGCTGTTCATCATCTCATCGAAAACCTTTACGACCCTCGAAACGATGACCAACGCCAAGACGGCGCGCGACTGGTTGCTCCGTGGTTTGGGAGGGGAGATGTCGGCCGTTGCAAAGCATTTCGTCGCGGTTTCCACCAACGCGGAGCAGGTGTCTGCGTTCGGGATCGACACCGCCAACATGTTCGGGTTCTGGGATTGGGTCGGCGGCAGGTATTCGATGGATTCCGCGATTGGGCTGTCGACCATGATCGCCATCGGACCGGATCATTTCCGGTCGATGCTGCATGGTTTTCGGGAGATGGACGAGCATTTCCGCACCGCGCCGTTTTCTCAGAACCTACCGGTCGTCATGGGTCTGCTAACGGTCTGGTACGCCAACTTCTTCGGAGCCCAGACGATCGCCGTCCTGCCGTACGAAAACTACTTGAAGCGATTTCCCGCTTACTTGCAGCAATTGACCATGGAGAGCAACGGCAAGTCGGTCACGGTGCAGGGCGTACCCGTGGACTACGCCACCAGCCCGATTTACTGGGGAGAGCCTGGCACCAACGGTCAACATTCCTTCTATCAACTGATTCATCAGGGAACGCATTTGATCCCTTGCGACTTCCTGGCGTTTGCAAATCCCGCGGTTCGACTTGGCCGTCATCACGATTTGCTGATCGCCAACGTGTTAGCGCAGTCGGAGGCGCTGGCCTTTGGCAAAACGGCAGACGAGGTCCATGCGGAGGGAATCAAGGAGTGGCTCGTTCCCCATCGCGTGTTCGAAGGAAATCGCCCCTCCAACACGATTTTCGCCAATCGGCTGACACCTGAGGTACTCGGCAAGCTCATTGCGCTCTACGAACACAGCGTGTACGTGCAAGGGGTGATCTGGGACATCAATCCCTTTGACCAATGGGGAGTCGAGTTGGGTAAAGCCCTCGCACAGAAGATCATTCCCGAGTTGGAAGGAAGCGAGTTGCCCGAGTTATCGCACGACAGTTCCACGAATCGATTGATTCGTCTTTACCGAGAGATGCGCCGACGGTAGCGCGCAGACCGCGATTGTCCCGGACACGCCATCGGTCGCCAAACCGCAGCAGGCCGAACCCGCCGCCGGAGTGCAAGCTGACGCCGGAGTGCTGCAAGCTGACGCCGGAGTGCAAGCTGACGCCGGGGCGAATCGATTAGGGATTATTGGGATTCACGGGACGGCCTCGTCCATCTTCGCTCTGGTACAGACCGGAGACTCGGCCTGTGCTGGGGACGGGTGGATTGCGGCGTACGAAGTCGCTGGCACGGGTGGCGGTACCCAGTGGCACCACATCTTCTTCGCCAGATCCTCGCAGCCATCCCATCAGTTTATCCAGGTCGATGCGCGTGATGCCCATCCCTTTGGCTTGCTGTTCCAGCTCAGCTCGCTTCTTGGCAGCGATCTCGTTGGCTCCTTCGAGCGTTCCACCGATAATTTTGAACTCGTCGCCGATGACCAACCATCGCGTGTCGACCGTGAGGGCGCCTTCTTGACGGCCATCGGGCTTGAGTTCCACGGTAATGTCGCCGCCATTTTGAAGGATCAACGCCTTGATCGTATCTCGATCGTCTTTTCCATCGCGGTCGATATCCATCTTTCCGACGAGGCCGATGTTGACCTTGCGTCCCGGCTGCCACACCGGGGAGTAGACTTTATCGCCGCGCAGGATGGTTTGACCTCGGCGGTCCGGCAGGACGCGAGCCCGCGACAGGTGTTCGGTTTGCTGGTTCACTTCGACGACTTCGAGACGAGCTTTCGGCTTTGCGTCGGCGACTCGGCTGACCGCGTCGTCGAGGACTCCGAACCGAACGCCAGGCCGCAAGCCATCGGCCTTGCCCAGATTCAGATAAACCGTGCTACCGCCGTCAGCGACTTCGGTGATCCTGCCTTGGGGATATTGGAAATCCTCTCCGGACATCTGCTCGATCTTTTTGCCGAGTTGTTCATTGATTTTGGTAAGCTCGTCCCGTTCCTTGGTGAGCGCATCGGCTCGTGCGAGAAGATCTCGTTTTTCCTTCTCCGCTCGTTGAGCCAACTTTTGTCGTTCGGTTTGGATCTTGGTAATTTCATCCTGGCGTTCCTTTTCCTTTTGAGCGTAGTTCACTTGCGCTCGTTCCAGGTCGGCCGCCAATTGGTCGGCTCGCGCCCGTTCGGCCTGCCGAGCTTCGGTTTCCTGTTTGATCGTCGCGTCGTATTTCGACTTGAGATCCTCCTCGCGTCTCGCTTGCGCGTCGACTTGAAGGTTTCGTTCGCGAACGGTCTGCATCAGTGTCTCGACGAGCTTTCGATAATTCTTTTCCGAGACGTTGGGGCCGAGCAGGGCCATGTCGGAAAGGTAATTCTTCTCGATCGTTGCCAGGTCCGCGTTTCCGGAGAGGGTTCCTTTGAGCGTCTGGAACTCGGCCTCATTGGAGGGGCGGGCACCGAGAATCATTTCGAGGAGTTGTGCTTTTTGGTTTTCTTGGCGGAACCGGTTCTCGGCTTCATTCTTTTTTGTCGTCGCCTCCTCGACTATTTTCGCATTCGTTCCGGACTGGAACAGAACGTAGCACAGAGCGCCGATGCACAACAGGCTGACGAAGGACATGACGATGACATAAGCCTGCCATACGGTGATATCGCGATTGCGGGCCATCAATTTCCTCGCCGGATGATTAGGAAGCTCGATTAGGGAGAAGGTCGGGGACGCGTTGCCGTTGGGCGGACGACACGCCATTCCTTAGATACTAAACAAGGCCCCCCCAACCGTCAAACTTTCTCCTTGCGGTAGTCCTCGATTTTCCGTTCCAAATGAGCCGATCGTAGGGCCAATGGAGCAGATCGCAGGGACATCGGTGACTTGGGACTGCCTGGCGTTGGACCGGACTCGGGATTCGGCGGAGCGTTCCGGGAGCGGGGCAAAGCCCAAAACCGGTTCTCCGCGAGGCACAGACGTCGGTCCCTAGCCAGGAAATTCCTTCGCAAATGGAGCATTCTCGATTATCATCAAAGACTCTAGGATTGCGTAGAGAACCTTTCCGCGAACCGTCCGGTCCCTTTTTCTTGCTCGCATCATGATGCATTCTCCAATCCCTGTCCGACGCACGCTGGCACGCACGACCCCTGGGTTCCTGGCAATGTTTGCCGTCGGGTGGATTTTTTTTCCCGGCACTTCGAGCCTCCGAGCTCAGGTCAATGACCAGACGATCGCGCCTGCGGGACTGGAAGTGCATTGGGAAGGAAGTTTGGGGGGGGCCGGTCTGACCCGATCGGAGCACAGCATGGCGGTATGGGCCCACTCCACGGAGCGGCGCGAGTATGTCGACGTCATGCAAGGGAATCGACTGGTCGAGCGCATCGACGCCCGGCAAGTGGATCGCAACGTCTTGGATCGCTTGATCCTCGAAGGCAAACCGACCAAACCCGCACCCCTACTGGGAATGAAGGGCGCTCAAGAGCGGGCGGCAAAATTGATCAACACCTACGGAATCATCGGTCGAAAACTCACCACGCGATCGTTTAGCGAACCCGTGGTCTATGTCGTCACTCTCGCATCCAACGGGATTCTCACGGCGTTTGATGGTGAGTCGGGTGAAGTCCTTTGGCAAACCTCTCTCCCGCACACCGAATTGCAGATGTTGGGGCCCGGCGTCTCGGACGACTACGTGACGGTGGTCAACGGCAACTACTATTTCGTCATGGGCATGAAAGATGGAAACTTGGTCGCCACACGAAAACTCGAACACACTCCGATTTCGGCACCGATACCGGTCGAGTCCAAGATCCTGGTTCCCTCCACGGGAGGCCGCTTGGTCGCTTACGATATCGGCAATCCCCTTTTGTCGCCGATCATCCTGCGAGCCGGTCGCGACAACATGAACGGGACCGTTCTTTCGGCCGATCACCACTTCCTCGCATGGAGCAACCAGAAGAGTCTCTTCATGGTCCAATGCCAGCGAAAACCCGTGATGTGGGCGAAGGTGAATACGAACGAGGACGTTCAATCCCGCCCTGTGGCGACACCCGAAGGATTTATTTTCGCGAGCAATAACGGGACGATCGTCCACGCATCCACGCAGCGAACAGGGTCGTACCTTTGGCGTTCGAATATCTCGCTGCAAACGGGGCGTCCGCCCGTCGTCGGAAATGATCGAGTGTTTGTCGTATCGGATGATGGACAAGTCCAATCCTTGGATCTCAAGTCAGGTGCCATTCTTTGGCCTACGACGACGAAGAATGTGGATAGCATTCTCGGTGTGGGCAAGGAACATATCTATGCAAGAAACACCAGCGGCATGCTGCAAAGCATCCGCATCGCGGACGGAAAAATCGACGGCCGCACCACCGCTTTGCTACAGGGAATCGTACCGAACTCGGTCCACGATCGTTTCTTCGTGGTGACGCGAAACGGACATATCAGCTGCCTTCGAGAAAAAGGGGCGGTCGTTCCCACCATGTGGATTCGATCCGACGAGAAGCCGGCATCGAAGACCACAGAAAGCAAGCCCTCTTCATCCAGCGAGCGGCCGAAACCCGCACTGGACGACGATCCGTTCGGTCCCGACACGAAGTCGGCGCCCGCCAACGACAGCTCGAAGGATCCATTCGATCCTTTCTAAGCGCGCGGCCGGTGAGCCTCGCATGCAAGCGCCGGTTGTGCATTGCACAAACCGCGACACAAAATCTGGTGATGGTTCGCACACGTCGGATCTCCCGGGTAGAATACGCTCGCCGGAAGACGGTCTCTGTGGCGTCCGGCGCAGAGCGGTTACCAAAGAACGACGACGACGAGGAGGCTTGCACGGTGGCAACGGGCCAAAAACGCTTTCGCAAGGATTCATCACCAGAAGCCTCAGGAGAGAACGCGAGTATTCTCGATCGCTCTCCGCCGTATGACCTGACCGCCGAGAAGGCCGTTCTGGGAAGCATGCTGCTGAAACCCGACTTGGCGAGCGATCTGTCATTGATCCTCCGTCACGACGACTTCTTCGATGATGCCCATCAGAAGCTGTATCGAAAAATGGTGGAGATGGTCGACTCCTCTCGCCGAATCGACGCGGCGCTGCTGGTCCACGAACTGAAGATCTCCAATGAGTACGAGCTGATCGGTGGGGCTGCTTACCTGGCCGAGTTGGCGAACGACGTTCCCAATATCGCTCACGCGATCTACTATGCCGAGATCGTCCGGACCAAATCCACCCTGCGACGGCTGATCGACGTTTCCACGTCCATCCTGCGCGATGCCTACGATCCAACCGCGGATACGAAGGAATTACTCGCTAGTGCCGAAAGCCGCATTTACCAAGTCCAGGACGACCGCAGCGCAGGCCAAGCCAAGACGGTGGACGATGTCCTCAAGGACTCGATGAAACGGATCGACCTGCGGCTCCACGGCGAGCAGATATCCTCCGGGGTATTGACCCACTTCACCGATTTCGATCAGACGACCGGCGGTCTGCACAACGGTGAATTGATTATTCTCGCCGCTCGGCCCAGTATGGGCAAAACCGCCTTTGCAATGAACATCGCGGAGCATGTGTCGATGAAAGACAGGGCACCCGTTTTGTTTATCAGCCTGGAAATGAACGCCATCGAACTGGTGGACCGGTTGTTGTGCTCGGTCGCGAAAGTCAACGGGTCGCGCATGCGTGTCGGAACCATCACGCACGATGAGCACAAACGGCTCGTCGCCAACGCCGCTGAAATCAGCTTGGCTCCACTGTACATCGACGATTCTCCAAGCCGTACCGTCAGCGAAGTCGCAGCCGTGGCTCGACGCATCTCGAAACAGGAGAAGCTCAAAGGAGGACGCCCGTTGGGCTTGATCGTGATCGATTACCTGCAGTTGCTCGAGCCCGACAATTCCAAAGACCCGAGACAGGAACAAGTCGCCAAGATCGCTCGACGCCTGAAGATGCTCGCCCGCGAACAAAATGTACCCGTCCTGTGCCTGTCGCAGCTCAACCGTCAAGCCGAGGACAGCAAGGATCACCGGCCTCGACTGAGCCATCTCCGGGAATCGGGCGCCATCGAACAAGATGCCGACGTCGTCATGTTCGTCCACCGCGAAGAGTATTACCTGAGAAAAGAAGAAGCATCGGAAGTCGCCGGACAAGCCCAAATCATTATCGCCAAGCAGCGAAACGGTCCGATCGGGGATGTCGATCTGGTTTGGGAACGGGATTACACGCGATTTCTCAACCGGGCTGCGCCCTACCAAGATGATTTTGGCGGCATGGGCAGCGATTTTTCTTCCCCGGGAGGCTACTAAGCCTCTCTGCTTTTCCCCCGATCCCGTTTATTCTGGCAGGATCTGATTTGCTCTCTTGCCTGCGACTCCTGTATGACTTCGACTTGGACTCCGGATTCCTGGAAAAATTTCCCCGCCAGCCAGCAGCCCATCTATCCTGATCCCGCAGCGCTGCGAGACGCTCTGGACCAACTGCTGCGATTCCCACCCCTGGTCACCAGCTGGGAAATCGATCATCTCAAGGCTGGGATCGCGGCCGCCCAGCAAGGCGAAGCTTGGCTCCTCCAAGGAGGAGATTGTGCGGAAACATTTGACGATTGCCAAACCGAACAGATTGCGAGCAAGCTGAAATTGCTGCTGCAAATGAGTCTGGTCATCGTCTTCGCCTCCCGAAAGCGGATCGTGCGTGTCGGAAGGATCGCCGGCCAGTACGCCAAACCTCGGTCCAACGACGTCGAGACGCAGGCAGGTATCTCCTTGCCAAGCTATCGAGGCGATATTGTCAATCGATTCGAATTCGCTCCCGACGCGCGACGCCCCGACCCGTTTCGCATGGTCCGAGGGTACGAGCGTTCGGCGCTGACCCTCAATTTTATCCGCGCACTCAGCGAAGGTGGGTTCGCCGACTTGCACCATCCGGAAAACTGGAACCTTTTGTTCGTCAATGAAGCGCGCGGCGACGTCGCCAAGCGATACAAAGAACTCGTGCGGTCGCTCGGCGACGCATTGCGTTTCATGGAAACCATCCTCGAGGGCTCCACCGTTTCCGAATTGAAACGAGTCGATTTCTTCACGTCGCATGAAGCCCTGCTCCTCGATTACGAAACAGCCCTCACTCGGCAAAGCGTCCGAGGCATCGGTTACTACAACATGGGTACCCACCTGCCCTGGATCGGAGAGCGGACTCGCGACTGCAATGGAGCCCACGTCGAATACATGCGAGGGATCCGCAACCCGGTTGCCGTCAAGATGGGTCCCTCGATCCAATGCGAGGAATTGCTCGAACTGATCAAGAAACTGAACCCCGACAACGAACCCGGACGATTGACTCTCATCCATCGAATGGGCCGGCGTTATGTCGAAACGCGTCTGCCACCGCTGATCGAAGCGGTCGCTCGTTCGGGTGCGGCCGTTCTATGGGTGTGCGATCCGATGCATGGAAACACCGTCAGCTCCGCAAGCGGGCGCAAGACTCGGCGTTTTGACGATATCGTCGATGAACTCCGTCTCTCGTTCGCAATCCATCGAGCGTTCGGCTCCGCCTTGGGTGGCGCCCACCTGGAACTCACCGGCGAAAACGTGACCGAATGCACGGGCGGCTCTCGGGGGATCACCGACTCGGACCTGGAGTCCGCCTATCAGACCCAAGTTGACCCGCGATTGAACTACGAACAGGCCTTGGAAATCGCTTTCGAGATCGCTGGGAAACTCACGGAGTTTCGATCCTCGGACTGCAGCGGCATGCCGTGGGGACGCTAAGAAACGCGCTGCGTCAACAAGAATTCCCTAGGGACGTCGGCTGAGCCGAGCAGGCGGCTTCGTTTCCGGCGCAGATTCCGCCGGACGGGAGAGATCGAACTCCGGTTGCGACCACAAGTCGCGCTGCGATGTGATCTCGAGCAATCGTTTCATCTTCCACTGCAACGATGGTTCGTCGCGCCCCTCAAGCCCCGGGGCGCTCCCCCAAATGATCCGCGGACCACCTCGCGTCGCCAATTCCAGCATCCATTTGGCTTTGCCAACCGATCGAGTCGGGTAAACATAGATCGCCACAACACTCGCCTCATCCCGCCTGGCTAACAATTCGCGACACAACTGGATCGCTTCGTCGACTTGCGAGTCGCCAAGCGGGGTGCCGACCCGACGATGGTCCGACGCACGAATGTTCCGAGCGTAAATCAATACGTACTTCGAGATGTCCGCTTGAGAAAAATCTTTGGTCGGAAGCAGAACCCCCTCGGAATCGATCGGAAGAAAGCTTTCGTCGGCTGCAGCGCTCTTGCCGTCCTTGTCGTCGATTTCGCAATGCACCATCGCGATCGGGGTACGATACTCCACATTCACCAAAATCTGGCCACCGGCCATCTTCTGAACACGGTAGGTTTTGCGTATCCACGGATGTGCATCGAATGCACGAGCAATAACAGCGGCGGTCTGGTCATCCAACAGCGACATCTTCCCGAGGTTGCTTCCTTCGAAGACTTCCTTGACAATGTCGGTCTTCAGCCACGGTGGCGTATTGGTCACGTGAATGCTTTCGGGTTTGACAGCATAGAAGACTCCGTCGAGCGTCTTGGCGCCGTAGTACCGCCAACCCAAGTAACCGACCAGCAACAAGATACCGGGCCCGACCAAGCTCAGGATCGCCGCGCGCGGAATCCCTTGGGTCCATCCCAAAAGCTGCTTCCATAAGAATGGAGGAGAGTTCTTGTTGCTCGGGGTTTCAACCGCTGCCATGTCTTCCGTACCGAACGCGACTCGGATTGAAGCTGTCACATACCCCGACATTAACGTTTGGCCCTCCCCGACGCCACGCCAATCGACGTTGATCTTGAACGATTACAAAGCTTAAACTCGCACCCTTGCGTCCCCAGGATGGATCGTAGCCCTTCGCCCTTGGTTTCCATGGAAGGAACTTGACTATGACAGCATTTAACCTCTGCGAACTCGCAGACCGCGTGGGAGGAGAGTTGGCGACGGGTGCTCCTACAATTCGCATTACCGGGGCAGCCCCGCTGGCCGACGCCGGCCAAGGGGACATCACATTGATCGACGACCCGAAGTACCTCGATATTCTGCGAGCCAGTTCTGCAGCGGCGGTTGTTACAGCGACGCGGTTGGAAGGCCTGTCGATTCCTCAACTCGTCGTGCCTCGAGTCCATGATGCATTCGCCGCCATTTGCCGATTATTTCGCCCAGCGTACCGATGCTCGACGACCGGAGTCCATGCGCAGGCTGTCATCGATCCGAATGCCTTGATCGATCCTGGCAGTTGGATTGACGCATTCGCATCGGTGGGAAGCGGTTGTTCGGTGGGGGCTGGAACGTGCATCCATCGAGGAGTGACGGTCATGGCTGACTGCATTATTGGACGCGATTGCACACTGTTTCCCGGCACGGTTCTCTACCCGGGGACGATTATCGGCGACCGGGTCACCTTGCATGCTGGGGTCGCGTTGGGTGCGTACGGTTTTGGATACAAGTCGTCGGATGGCAAGCATTTGCTCGCGTCCCAGTTGGGTTGGGTCGAGGTCGGCGACGATGTCGACATCGGTGCGAATTCCTGTGTGGACCGAGGGACCTACGGCGCGACGCGCATCGGCGAGGGAACAAAGATCGACAATCTGGTTCAGATCGGTCATAACTGCCGAATTGGTCGACACAATTTGATCTGTTCGCAGGTCGGCATCGCGGGGAGCACGAGCACGGGCGACTATGTGGTGCTGGCCGGTCAAGTTGGTCTGCGAGATCATATTCACGTCGGCGAAAAGACCATGGTGGGCGCACAAGCAGGCGTCGCAAACGACATCGAACCCAATCAAATCGTGCTGGGTAGCCCGGCCATCCCTCGCTTTGAGCAGGCTCAGCAGTTCGCGGCGATCAGCAAGCTTCCTGAGATGCGAAAACAGCTGCGACGGCTTGAAACTCAGGTGCAACTCCTTGTTCAAGCGAAGGCAGCATGAGCTCTTTCATCGCATCGGCATCACCCACCGAATTGTCCGCACCTGCATCGGTGCGACTTTACACTCCAGAAAAAGGGCAGCGCGTCGGAATTGTCGCGGGTTGGGGAGAGTATCCGACCCGGGTCGCGCAGGCATTGGTCCGCGAGCGGCAGGAATTCGTCGTGGCCGCCATCAAGGGGCATGCCGACGCTGGTCTTGCGGATTTGGCAGACGAACTGAGATGGTTCGGTGTATGCAAATTGGGATCCATGCAGCGTTTCTTTCGAGAAAAGAATGTGGATCGAGTCGTATTGGCAGGGAAATTGTTCAAGGATCGGATCCTCTTTCACGGTCTTGGCTGGGTCGAGCATGTCCCGGACGTGGAATGCATTCGCACGATGCTACGCCCCTGGTTTTCGCGAAGCAGCTCCATGACCGACGACTCGCTTCTGGGCGCAGTTGTCCAATCCTTTGAGCGGCGCGAAATGAAGGTGGTGCCCGGAACCGACTATGCATCGGATCTGTTGGCCGAGGAAGGTTTGTTGACCCGCGCGCGCCCGGCCCGAGCCATCCAAGCCGATATCGATTTCGGATGGAATATCGCCAAGCAAATGGGTGGGTTGGACATCGGCCAATCGATCAGTGTCAAAGATCGGACCATTCTGGCCGTGGAGGCAATCGAAGGGACCGACGCGTGCATCGACCGAACTGGAGTTCTTTGTCCGCGAGGCAACTGGACCTTGGTCAAGGTTGCCAAGCCGCAACAAGACATGCGATTCGACTTGCCAACGATTGGGCCGAGAACCATCGAGCGAATGATCATCGCGGGCGGCAAAGCGATTGCGATGGAAGCCGGCAAAACGATCCTGATCGATCGCGAGGCAACCATACGCCTTGCCAATCGTCACGGCATCTCGATCGTCTCGCGAACGGATGGATCGGCTCGTTGAGCACCGGCGATTCGCTAGCTCAAGCGACTGATATCCACGAATCGATCCTTGAGAGAGCGGTAGAGCTGTTGGTAGACCGGGAAGGCGTGGTTGTAGACCTTCTGCGCAGCTTTGTTGGATTGCACTTTGTCGACGACGGAGATCGTCGCCTTGCAAGCCTCCTCGATATTCTTGTAGGCTCCATCGCCAACGGCAGCGAGAAGAGCAACGCCGAATGCCGGTCCTTGCTCCGCGTTGATGGTGCAAACATTTTTCGCGAAGACATCCGCGAGGATTTGTTTCCAAAGCGTGCTTTTGGCTCCGCCGCCGCTGAGTCGGATTTCCTTGATCGGAACATGGAGATCGCTGATGATCGCCAGGCTTTCGCGAAGCGAGTAACCGACTCCTTCGAGCACGGCTCGAGTCAGATGCCCCCGTCCATGTTTGTTGGTCAGACCGATAAAGCAACCGCGGGCGTGCGGATCGGCATGCGGAGTCCTCTCGCCAGCGAGGTAGGGGAGATAAAAAAGCCCTTCGGCACCCGGCGGAACATCGGCTGCTTCGCGGTTGAGCAACTCATAGGCATCGACGCCCCTCTTGTTGGCGAGCTCCGTGCAGATTTGCGTCGCGAACCATTGCAGCGAACCGGCCGCCGACAGGGTCACTCCCATCATGTGCCACTTGCCGTGAACCGCATGGCAGAACGTGTGCAAGCGGCCTGCCGAATCATACTGAGGGGTGTCGCTGTGGCAGAAAACCACCCCGGACGTACCGAGGCTGGCTGTCAGGATGCCTTGGCGCACGATGCCATTGCCGACCGCGCCGGCGGCGCAGTCACCCGCGCCGGCGACGACCTTGCAATCCGCAGAAAGCCCGAGTTCCCTTGCGACCTCGGGGAGCAGCGTGCCGGTGACCTGCTCTGACTCGTAGACTCGCGCGAGGATGCTCGGATCGACATCGAGTTTTCCGAGCAACTCGGTCGACCAACGCCGGTTGCATACATCCAGCAGGAGCATGCCGCTGGCGTCACTCACATCCGTTGCCAGTTCGCCGGTCAATCGGCGTCGGATATCGTCCTTGGGGAGCAGGAGATTTTTGAGCGCCGCGTAATTTTTTGGTTCGTTGTTTCTCAACCAAAGGAGCTTGGGTGCCGTAAACCCTGTCAGGGCTGGGTTGGCAACCATGCGGATCAGCGATTCACGGCCCCCGGCACGGCGGGTGATTTCCTCGCATTCGGCGCTGGTGCGTTGATCGTTCCACAATAGCGCGGGGCGAATGACCTTTCCCTTTGAATTCAAAAATACGGAGCCATGCATTTGCCCCGACAAGCCGATCGCCCGAACCTCTCCCGGTTTGAGCTTGGACTTTTTCATCACCGCCTTGATCGTCGACTTAGTCGCTTGCCACCAATCCTCGGGATTCTGCTCGGTCCACAGGGGCTTGGGAGTGGCCAACGGATAGGTTGCCGTGGCTTCGGCGATCGGCGTCCCCGCCTCATCGATGAGCAAGCTTTTCGTTCCAGAAGTACCGATATCGATTCCGAGATAGTGGGCCATACGGTTGCCAGACGAGAGGAATACGGTTGAAATACGAACCGATCATGATACTTGGTCGGGGCAGGGTCGGAAATACAATGCAGCGAGTTCAACGATGACTTCATCCAGGCAGAATATTCTTCATTTTTTCGGGCGATGGCTTGCGATATCCCTCGTTGGCTTTGCGATATGCGGATGCGAGCCCGCCCCGCCGCCGCCAGCGCCAACGGGGGCTGCAGTTCGAGTCAAGGCTGACAATGCCCCTCCATTGAAGATCCTGTTGGTCGAAGCCGAACCTCTCCAAGCCGAGCTTGCCCTGCGTTGGCAGTCCTTTTCCGAGCAGGGTTTGCAAATCCAGTCGATGAGCCGTCGCGAAGTCGCGACGCAGGAGGTGTCGACGGT
>JBKDPB010000232.1:0-28847 GCA_046342615.1 Planctomycetota bacterium
ATCAGGTACACAGGCAACGTCTCTCCGGTCACTTGAGCCGCGACGGATCGATAGAAAGCCAGTTGGTTCAGGTAATGAAACTTGCGTGCGTCCGACTCAAACCACGACAGGTTGTCTGAGGTCTTCAGATCAACGATTCCGTATTCGGGTGCCAGCCAATCGAGTCGAATCTGGCAAGGGATCCCGCGATACTCGGCACGAATCACCCCTTCGGGAATCCCTCGTGCCAGAAGCTCTGCGCCAAGCGGATGACAAGTAACGGAATCATTCATTTCCTTGGCGATTCTGGCTTGAGCTTCCGAAAGCACTTCTTTGTCGATCTGCTGTGCCCACTCGGCAAAAGCCTTGGTGTTTGCGCCATCGTAACCTAGCGGCGGAAGGCCTCCGCACCATTTCCCTTTTCGCCTTGTGGCCGCGATCTTATCGCGGGTCCGCTCCGAGATGATCTCGCGTTCGAACTGGGCGAACGAGAGCAACACGTTGAGCATCAGCCGGCCCATCGAGTTGGTCGTATTGAACTGCTGAGTGACCGAGACGAATGCGATCTGGTGCTTGTCGAACTTGGCCATAAGCTGGGCAAAGTCCAGCAAGCTGCGGCTTAAGCGATCGACCTTGTAGACCACCACGCAATCGATCCGGCCGGCCTCGATGTCGGCCATGAGTCTTCGAAGCGCGGGGCGCTCCATGTTTCCACCCGTGAATCCACCATCGTCGTAGCGGTCAGGTAGGCAGATCCAGCCCTCGTGCTGCTGGCTCTTGATGTAGGCTTCGGCCGATTCACGCTGGGCATCGAGTGAATTGAATTCCTGCTCAAGGCCTTCTTCGGTCGACTTGCGAGTGTAGATCGCACATCGAACGACCGACGAAGCAGCAGACTCTGTGCTTGTGGCTTTGCGGTTCATCGATCACCTCGGCGTCTGAGATTGAAGAACAAGTAGCCATTGCAGTGCGAGCCTGTGATTCGCTTCGCGACAGCACTGAGCGATTTGAATTTCTCGCCGGCGTACTCGAACCCTTCGTCGAGCACGAGGACCTCAAGCAGTCGTCCCTTGTACTCCCGCGTAATCAAAGATCCTGGGATCGGAACTCCGTTGTCGAGCGAAGCGGGCACGGGGATCGGTGCCGATCTCGGGGCTTCTGGCTTGGTAGCAGGAGCCTTGGGCGGACGCCTTCGGATGTCAGCGTCGCTAACGATCTCGATCGCCCGAACTCGAGCTCTCTCAGAGAGATCCCCTTCTGCGATCGATTGCAGTCGCCAGATGATCTTCTTGAGCAACCATTGTTTGTTGCGAGCGTTGGTCGTCTCGCCGAACACTTCTGCGTAACGATTGCGAAGCTGGCCTACGGCCATTTGCTCCATCGCGGCGATCTCTTTTCCGACATTGAGTTGCATGTTTTTCTCCATTGGATTGTGGGGAATCGGACTCGCGGCGAGTTAACCGCCGTGGACGACAGTGAGCACGTTTTCGCCGGAAAGCTCAAGGCGATCCGCAGAGGATTTGGCAGGATTTTCAGCTTGTTGGCTCTGAGGTAGCGAGTCTCGCTCTCGGAGCCGCAGGATGCCGGCAGCCAGGATCGCTGCGATGTCGACGAGTTGCTGCTCGTCGGGAGTGCGCGCAGTTTCAGCGCAGTTGGTCATGGTGAAAAACTCCGGAAGAGGATGGCCACCGATTGCGGCCTGGGTAGATTCGTAGCCGAGCTTGGCCCTATTTGTTTACCTACCGGGCGGAGGTTCGAGTTGGCGGCTATCGCAACATCGAGAACTTCAAGAAAGCGATCTAATTCTACTGCGGTGGACTAGATCTTTAGCCACGATAATGCCGGATGGACCTATTTCCATTCAATCACAACATCGCGTAAACCCATAGAGTTCTTGACAAGCAAAAGGTACCTCGCAGGCCCAGGGGCGGCAAACATGGTTCGGATTTTGTGAAGGCCAATCCAGCCTAGTTCAACCGGACAACTATCAACTTCAATGATCTCATCTCCCCTCGAGAGCCCGCATTTGCTTGCAGGAAAACCGTTCTTAATCGCGTCAATTACAAAAGCGTTTTGGGTAACCACAAGCGAAATCCCACTTCTGTCAGGCATGAACGGAGTGTCGGTATCTTTATGCTTACACACAACGATCCTATTTGCACTTCCAAAAATTTGAAAATCGAATCTTTGTAGCAATCGCAATCCAACACGGTTCCTGTTACTCTCGATGACTGGAACATCAGAAAATTCGTGTCCCCACGCAGTAACGACTTTCGCGATTCCGCATCGGACTGTCTCGCTTCCAGAAATGGTCCAATTCCTCGCTTCCTGTACATTGTTAATCACTCCATTTTCCACAATTCGATTGAAATACCGCCTGGCGAGGCAAATCGGAGTATTCAATCCCGTATCGATCACGAACTCACCTCGCACATTACCAACGACTACATCCGAAGTGAGCAATTCGAGTGAATCCGACACCCTAATGGCGTAGGGCTTGCTAACGAAGTTACTCGGACTCTTGCAAACAGAAAATGAACGTGCCGAATGGTCGTATCGGAGACCGTGATCGATGATAAACGGAGAACCAACAATGCCAGAAACATCAACACCTACGATGCTGGAAAAATCTGATAGATCTCGAAGGACAACTTCGTCCAGCGTTAAGTCCCCGGAAGGAATTTCTACTTCAATAGGCCCGTACAGTTTGCTTTCGAAACTTTCTCCCGATGCGGTCCTTAGCCTCGTTTTTCCCAACTCCTGAGTCGTTTTCGGAAGTATTTGCGTTTCCATGACGTGAACGCCACTTCCGGTGTCCAAAACGAACCGATGCTGACGCTCTTCCACAGTGACTTGCATCCAAATAGGGCACCCGTCGAGGGCATTCTCTCCCTGCGGCGTAATTGCAAATTCTTGTTGTGCATTGCCGATGACCGGTTCGTTGATCTGCGCATCCAATCCTACACAAGAAAAAAACCACAAGAGAAAACCGATAGCCGCGTTTCTAAAGAGGTTGTGGTGAAACATGATTGGAAATGGATGAAATAGAAACGCGTAGCAATCGTCAAAACTCGGATGACGGCTGAGCCGGAACATCAAAACCCCTCAAGATATCGTTGGCTCCAAGCCCACGTTGCCAGAACAGCAAAGAGCTTCCCGAGTGATTGATGGATTGAGATTATAGCAAGTAGCATTCGCTCGTGTCGCTTTCATCCATGGCGGCCTTTGGCCCCGTGCGGTCACTCGCCGGTCAGCTTTTCGCAACTTTTTATCGGGGTTCGAGAGCAACCGGGTTGTTAAGTAATAACGCTTGTTAACCAGAGAGTCAGAGAGTTCGAAAGGGTTGCTCCCGGGGTTCGAGCCCAACCTCCATGGTTGCTTCCGGACCCCGAGAGCAACCGGTTCGGAACTAAAACGCGCGCCGCGATCGCAGAATCGTCGCAAACCCTTGGAAATCCAGGGGTTTAATGCAAAAAGCCGAGAGCATTCACTCCCGGCTTTCTGTGTTAACTGGTTAACAGGCTCTTTCCGAGCCAAAATTCTTAGCTCCCCCGGGTGGGCTCGAACCACCGACACGCGGATTAACAGTCCGCTGCTCTGCCGACTGAGCTACAGGGGAATGGTTTTTTGGTCACCTGGAGCACGCGGATTCATCCGCCGCGGCGGGCTGCTCTGCCGACGGAGCTACAGGGGAACAATGCCCAAAACTCTACAATCTGGACCCAGACAAGGCAAGTACAACTCCAAATTCAGGAGCCCGCGAGGGGGCACAAAGGTTCAGTGCCATCGCTCAAATCCCACTAACTGGTACCAAAAATCGGCGTTTTCACCCGATTCGGCGTGCGCAAAATAAGATTGCTCTCACTGCAGCATGTCAAAAAACCGGCTTTCCCCGTTCAGGAACTCGGCTTCTCGCCGGTTGGCTGGCTGTGGACTTCTGTGGATGGATGTTTCATGGGATCCATTTGTGGTTCGCTCGACTCCCAGCATGACCTGCGCTGGCTCCAATCGACTTTGTCCTGTCTACTCTCTGTCTGCATTCCTGCCAACGAGAGGCCTCGATGACGCATCGGGTTAAGGAAGAACCTGAAAAAACCCGAGGGGCGCGTTGGGAGCAAACCCAGCAAATCATGGAAGACTAACCCTCGACATGCTTCAATGCACAAACCCGAGCGTCGGAACCGAAGAGGTAACCCTTATGAAAACCCTACTTGCGATCTTTGCACTCCCCGTCGTTTTCTCAGCGTATGGCTCCGTTTTCGCCGCAGGTGGTGGTCAAGGGACCGAGGTACCCGACTTCACTCAAGGGGCCAAGATCCCCGACGATGCTGAACACGATTGGAATCTCGGTGCTACGGGCCTGCGTGGCTGGATCTATTGCGACAGGATGGTCACTTCGGATGCCCGTCAGATCGCGATTACCAAAGTCGATCAGGGGTCACCGGCGGATGGCAGTATCGAAGTCGGCGACGTGATCCTCCCTATGGTGACCATCACCCGTGGATCGAGACCCACGAGGATAACGGAAAGTGTGGAATGGCTGCCGTGCTATTCAACCTGATCGGTGAGTCGAAAGGCGCGGAGTTTTTCTCTCGCATGAGCGTCGCTTCTCATGGCCCTGAACGAGATACAGGGCACACCGGCAATTTCTTCAACATCCTCTGGTCGATGCCGGGCATCGCCCAGTCCGGCCCCAACGCTACCGGAGCTTGGATGTCGGAGTTTGGAAGCTGGTACTTTGACCTCGCGCGGCGAAGCGCTTGCGTCTATCGGCGCTCCTGCCATGAATTCCGTACCGCAACTGCTTGAGCTGTTAGCTCAGGTGGATGTCGCCAATGATCCTCGCGGCATGCAGCAGCGTTATCTCTCCTTTGCCCTGTTTGAACGCAATGGAATGCTCAGCCGTTCCCTCGAGGGTGTCGATCGTTCCACCCTGTACGTAGCCGTACGGGCTGGGCTGGCCCCGATCACTTCGCTCCTCCTCCAAGCCGATGCCTCAGTCGGCAGCTTTCAAACGAATCAGCACTTCATTGCGTCGAAGCGGCCCTGGAGTGAACGGCGGATCGTAGCCTGCGGTTTCGACTCCGCCACCATTCGCGGATTCATCGGCGACGAGACCTTTGGATTCCATCCAGGCTCGCAGCTTGGCCTCGAACTCCTTGGCCGACTTGGTGGTTAATTGGCCGGAGAACCGCACGACAGCGAACCGCCCGCCAGCTCGTTTCCGAACCTCGACCTGCTCGCCGGTGGGTCTTGGAACCCCCCGGGTGGCCACATCCTTCGGCATGACGAATCCCATTTGAACACTTGCCCCTGAGTCCTGATTCTCCATGAACACCGGGGTGGTCATGGAGATCTTCTGTTTGTTTTCGTTAGCCCCGCTGATGTAGCCGAACAGCTTCATGAAGCTGCCGTCACGGCCTTGGGCGTCAAGCTTGGTTTTCGTCGCCGCGAGCATGAGATCAGGGTACTCGCGGACTTCGAATTTGCCTTCGGATTCGACGACTTTGTATTCCGCAGATTCGTAGCCACCCCGGGCCATCAAGTTCCAGCCGAACAAACCTGCTAGAGCCAGTACGATCACGGTTCCCGAGTACATCATCATTGAGAATTTCTTGGATTTTAGGCGAGACACGCAAGGGACCTGAGAAGGAAGCAAAACATGAACGGAGTATTATACAAGCCTGCCAACCACCATGCGATCGAACGAGCTCGGCGCCGACGGGAGTGGAAATGCTGGCACTTCCGTTGCCACCGGTTCGAGCCTTCCTGGGAAACCATCCTCTCTCGCGCGCCATGGCTAGATCATGAGTCGCGTGAAAGAACGTCTCGAGGTCCGAGTGAGGATCCGGAAAAAGAGAGAAAACGCCGTTGTAGCGCATGCTACAACGGCGTCGTTTTACAGCAGGTTCACGAGCGTGTTGGCCAAACCCTTCTCACTGAGGACGACGTTCATCGTCCCTGTCGAAGCGACTTTTTCAAGCACTTCGAGTTCGCGTAGTCGCATCAGAGTCGGGTTCTCTGCCAAGAGCTTTGCCGTGTTGGCTTGACTACGCATGGCTGCCGTTTCTTCTCGCCGTGCGATCAGATTGGCTTCCGCAGCCTTCTTGGCTTCGGTCACTCGGTTCATCAGGTCCTTCATCTCGCCCGGCAGAATGACATCCTTGATCCCTACCGATCGGATTTCCAGTCCCAACGCGCTTGCGTGTTCCTGGACGTGCTGCTCGAGTTCTCGAGCGACATCATCCTTTCCTGTCAAGAAGCTGTCGAGCTCTCGTCCGCCGATTACCGCTCGCAAAGCCAACTGCACCTCACGGTACAGCGACTGGCGCACGTCGCTCGCTGTCGAGACTGCACGTCGCGCATCCTTGATCACATACGTGACCAGCGCGTTCATGCGCAGGGTGACCTTGTCGAGCGTCATGATTTCCTGACCGCTTACATCGATCTGAGATTCTCTCAGATCCAACTCGACGACGCGAGCGTCTGCAGCATCTTTCCAGAATGCATACAAGCCAGGAGCGAGCTGGTCGACGTACCGCCCGTCAAGGAACAATACGCCGATACAGTCGCGTTCTACTTTGCAAACGTCGAGCCATCGGGCAGCGTCGCTGATCCGAACGATCGAATTGAGGTCGATGTGCTGAAAGCGAGGTTCCCGGACGTCGATAACTTCGATTCGGACGTCGCGTGCACCGAGCCAGAAGGCGTGTAGCCCTGGACCCAGCAAGCGAGCAAACCGCCCATCGATCCATACGAGAGCTCGTTGGCAGTCTTTCAAATCGACGACCTCCGCTCGGCCCCGCAGTACTCCCGACTTCACGATTACGTCGAGTTGTTCGTCCATCAGCCAAGGATCGCGCGTGGAAACCACACGAATACGGACCTTGTTCCACGGATCAACGATCCAGTGTTTTCCGGAGTTAAGCAAACCTCGGAACTCGCCGTCGCGGAACTTCAAGCCAACCTCATAGCTTCGGACCAGCACTCTTTTGAATAACATGGGGCTCGCCTCCTTTCTCGATAGCGAATCAATCCAATTTCTTGATCTCATGGAAAGACACCCTTGGGCAACAAGTTGTTCGGTGATCACAAATAAGCGATACGGAGATTGGCATTGGATGCCGAGTCCCGGGATACCTGTCGAGGTCTCATCGCGATCAAGGTTTTTTCCTGGATCGCGTCTCGCCTCGCTTCTACCCGTGCTTCAACAGCCTTCCGTCAATCTGCAAGGCTCGCTTGTCTGCTGCCGCATTGGTCTTGAGTTTTCGATGCGGATTCCGCCTGCTCGATTGCGCGAGCGAATTCCTATCGATCTCCTCTCGCCGATGAGGCGGGTCAATCCAAACAACCGTTGCCCGCCGGTTTCTTGGTGGACGCTGCCGCGCCCGGTTGGTTAACAGCCAACTTGTTGCGTCAGACGGGAATCGAACCCGTGACCGTCAGTTCGGAAACTGATGCTCTTTCCACTGAGCTACTTCAATCGACGTCGTTGTTAGAGCCCGTACACGGAACACGATGCGCTAACTGCTCATCCGCAGAATCCATCGCGCCGTCGGAACCACATCGATCAAACGCTTGCTTGTAAGCAGGAACGCAGTGATTCGAACACTGTCCATCGGCTTTGGAGACCGAGTCCGCTCCCAGGCGAACATTCCTGTAGAATAAGGTGTAAGGTGTAAGGCAGTCGGGATCGCTCCGGTGCAGACCTTGTTGCTTGCCCGTTCCCGTTCGATCCGGCTACGAAAAACCCCGGTATCACTTGGGTAGCCCGTCGTTCGGTGCCATTCCAATTCCTTGGGCTGGGAAGGAATGCGTCGCATGCCCCAGTCATAGATGCTGGCAAGGAACAACGGGTTCGCGAAAAAACAAAACTCCCTTTCGGTTGGTGGTGGTTCAAGGAGGTATACTGGTGGGGTGGAACTCGGTTTGCTTGTCAGGCTTTCCTCTTTGGATCATGGACTGCAACTTTTGATCGCGTCCGCAACGCAGCAACTTGCTCGCCTTTTCGATTTCGTCGACTCCGAAAAACAACGGTCGAGGATGGAGCATTGGATCATTTGGCTGGCTGCTGGCGGATTCGTTACCCATCTCATTTTGATTGCCTTGGCTCGCTTCATTCCTGCCTTGAAAGCGGGTGTGCTCAGTCGACTCGATGTCAATTTCCTGCACGCGGTTTACACACCGTTCACGTTCATTTTGTTTTTCGAAGTGATCCTGCTGGTTTTGGCTCTGCCTCGTTCGCATACCATTTCCATCGGCAAGCAGTACGAGATCATTTCGTTGATCGTGATTCGACGCGTATTCAAGGACATTGGCGAATTCAACGATCCAGCCCAGTGGCTCGCGCGGACCGACTTGGCTTCGATGGTTCTTTTGGATATGGTCGCTGCGCTTTTGATGTTTGCGTTGGTCGCGTTGTTCCAGCGAGTGAGTCATACGGTTATTCGGTCCAAACCGGATTCGGATCTCGCTACGTTTTTGGCTATCAAAAAGACGGTGGCAGTTCTTCTGTTTTCCGTCCTTCTGCTACTTGCTATCTACAACGTGACCCAGTGGGCCTTCGAGACCTGGGCGATATCATTGGGGCGGATCGATTCCGCAAAGAACCTCGATTTCTTCTTCTTTCCGTCATTCTTTGAGTTCATGATCTTCACGGACGTGTTTCTGCTGATTGCATCGATCCCGTTCTACGATCGATACGAGTATGTGATACGCAACTCCGGGTTTGTGATTTCAACGGTGCTGCTCCGTTTTGCCCTCTCAACGCCGAAGCCATATGACCTTGCCATCAGCCTAGTCGCGATGGTCTATGGGCTTTGCGTGCTAGGTGTCTTCTCGTATTACACTCGGGCTATCGTTCCGAAAAGCGAAGGGGGCAGCAGCGGATGAGCCGCAGGGCGTTTGATGGGCCAAGCCGCGCACGGCAGTCGAAGATCCGCCCACTCTCCACGTTCTCTACACTATGCCTTCCCATCGAAGCATACGCGAATTTTCTTCCGACAGCGACCAACGTCTGCAAGGACTTCGAAGATGCATGACCACGAATTCATCCTCGCTGAGTTACGAAAATTGCCTTGGGCAGCTTCGCTCGCTGCCGAGACTCAGAACGCGCTCGCGGAGCAATTGCGCGTTATCGATGTGCCGTCCGGTTCGACGGTCGTCGGAGGGGCATCGCACGTGGAGGATGTCCACTTCGTTGTCCAGGGGCGTCTGACCGCAACGATCCGAGATGCGTTGGGGAACCAAGTCCTCACCCGGCCGCTCTCGCGCGGTATGGCCGTGGGGATATTCGCTTTAGCGCTTGGCGAGGACGCCACACTGGAAGTCGCAGCGACCGAGAGATCCTTGTTGTTTTGCCTCCCAACCCAAAAGCTATTGCAGCTGACGGCACGCTTTCAAGATTTCCAGATGGCCATGTTCCGGCTGGCAGCGGGGAACATTCGAAGCATGCTATTGGCTGACCGCGTCTACCCCAACCACAAGGTGGTTAGCATCCTCCATCAAACCGAGGAAACGCGGCCGTTTTCTCAACGCTTGTTCCAACGATTGTTTGAGCTCAACGAATCGATGCAGATTGTTTCCGACGGATCGCAATGGAAGCCGCATCTGCCGGTGACGTTTCAAGTGTGGGTCCAGGATGGTGAGTTAATCCCGGAGGAGGAACGTCAGCGACAGATTCAGCAGTGGCGATCCCAGGGGCGATTGTTTCTCGACTGGGATGCAGATCGCAATCCCGGCGAAATGGCTCGATTGCTTGCCTATTCGGACACGATTCTTTGGTGTGTCACTCCCAAGAATATCGACCTTGCCGTTCGCGCGATCCGCAAGCTGATCCAGATCGATCCTGGCTGGGTGCAAAAAATAGGTCTGGTGTGGATCCTCGATCCGGCGACGAGGTTCCCTCCATTCCTCTCGGAGTTGGATGGCTATGAGTTGCGAGATTTCAAGGTGTCCTTCCATCCGCCGAAGGCGGGGCAGGGCAAACTCCTGAGCCAAGGCCTCGATCGAGTCGTTCGATATCTGCGCGGGGTGAGAATCGGGCTGGCGCTCGGTGGCGGGGCTGCTCGCGGGATGGCACACCTTGGGGTTCTCAAGGCGCTCGAGGACCACGGAGTGTATGTCGACATGATCGCCGGAACGAGTGCGGGTGCGATGACGGGTACCGTGTATGCGGCAGGCATGTCCCCGGAATATGCAACCCAATGCTTCAAGAACGATCTCCAGCTTTCGAGATTCTTCAAGAGCTTGCCAGGAGGGGGCTATTGGTACTTGTTGTACAAGTACCGGTGGAATCTGTTCGATCCGATGCTGCGCAAGTATCTCGATCGGGCAACCATGCAACAACTGACGATCCCGGTGCATACCATCGCCGTCGATCTCGTCGAAGGCACTCCGTTGATTCGTTCGAAGGGAGACGCGGTCCGCAATATCCTGGAGAGCATCAATTTGCCTCCGCTATCGATTCCTATCTTTGATTCCGGATCGGCGATCGTCGATGGAGGTCTTCTGAAAAACGTTCCCGCCGATGTGTTGGTCTCCAAGGGATGCAACTTTGTGCTTGCATCTACCGTCACGGCGAAACTGGAAAAAGACTTTATGGGGATTCGATCCAAGGGCAAGCCACAGAAAAAACGCTTCCTGGAGAGCATCCAAGTCATGATGCGCCAGAACTTGATCCAGAGCTACAGCATGAACGACATCGGGGTCCAACCCGCCGATATCGTGATTGCTCCGGATGTAACCTCGTTTGATCTCTCGGAATTCACGCGAGCCGACGAAATGGCCGTGATTGGCGAACAGACAACGCTCGAATCGATGTCCCGAATTCGCGCGATGCTGGCCAAGCTCGACCCGAAGCTATTTCCCGAGAACTAATTCACTTGGAAGGTAGCGATGTAGCGTGTAAGTTGGAAGACCGACCGCCATGCTTTGTTCCGGTCGGCCTTGCGCGAAGGGGCAAGTCTCATTCGTCGCTAGCCTTTTTTCAAAACGCCTCTCCAAGGAATTTTCCGATGACTCATCGTCGCCGCGCGGATCGCCGTCGTTTTTTGTCGAGCGTGGTTGGAGGGGTTGCGGTGGGCGCGACCGCTGGTTCGGGATGGGCGAGAAGTGTTATGGCCAATGACGAAATTCGTTTGGCGTTTCTCAGCTGCGGCGGCAGGGCCAACGAACTGATGGGATCGTTCGAAAAGATTCCGACGGTCAAGGTTGTGGGGCTGTGCGATCCCGACCCGGGACGGGTGGACAAGGCGCGAAAGCGGTTTCCCGGTGCGAAGACGGCGAGCGATCTGCGCACGTTGCTCGACGACCGGGAGATCGATGCGGTGGTGGTGGCCACTTGCAATCACTGGCATTGCCTGGCGTCGATCTGGGCAATGCAAGCGGGAAAGGATGTGTATGTCGAAAAGCCTCTTTCCCATACGCAATGGGAAGGAGAACAGACGGTGGCTGCGGCGCGCAAGTACGGTCGAATTTGCCAAGTCGGGACCCAGCAGCGATCGGACCCGATGCAAACGCAGATCAAGGAGTTCCTGCATGAGCAGAAGGGGATCGGCGCGTTGAAGAGTGTTCGGGTGAATCGCTATGGAGTGCGCGGACCGATTGGCAAGCGTTCCGAGCCCCTTCCCAAGGATCCTGCGGTCGACTTCGATTTGTGGTTGGGCCCGGCGGCTGACAAACCGGTCTTTCGAAATGCCTGGCATTACGATTGGCATTGGGATTGGAATACGGGATCGGGAGAGATGGGGAATTGGGGAGTCCATGTCTTGGATGATGTCCGCAATGTTGTCTTTCGGGACAGCGTGGCGGTACCGCGCCGGATCTTGGGTGGCGGTGGACGAGTCGTATGGGACGATGCGGGTGAGACCCCCAATGTGCATGTGGTCGCGTTTGATACCGGGACGTTGCCCGTCGTGATCGGGCTCAGTAACTTGCCTGCGGGACCGGACAACGCCAAACCGCCGAACGTACCGGGACCGGGGAGCGGTTACATCGTCTATGGCGAAGGTGGCCGACTGGAGGGGCAGCGAGGTTCAGCGAAGGCCTACGACAAGGAGGGCAAGATCCTGAAGGAGTTTCGCGGCGACAGCGGTGCGGGGCATCAAGCGAATTTTGTGGACGCGGTCTTGAAGCGGGACGCGAATCTCCTCAATGCAGAGGTGCAGGTGGGACATGACTCGACCGGTTGGTGCAATTATGCAAACATCTGTTTTCAGACCGGCGAGCATCGACGCTTGATGGAGTCGATTGAAGCCGCACGCGGCTTTGGCGGATGGAACGGACTGATGGAGGAGATGCACCTGCACCTGCATGCCCACGGTATCGAACCCGAGAATCGATCGATTGTCATGAGTCCATGGATGGAATTGGACAGCAAGACCGGTCGATTTATCGGGGAGGGGGCCGAGCAAGGAAACGGGTACTTGCGGCGCGCCTATCGAGCACCCTTCATCGTTCCCGAAATGGTCTAGCGGGGCCGCCCTGACCGCTTCTCGGATTTTATGCCTGTTCTTCGTCGCAAACCATTCTATGATTTCTCCTAGGTGCGTGCATGTCGAAAGGTTCGATCGGCAGAAGAAGATTCGATCTGGAGAAAGGGTATTCCAAGATGTTGGCACGAGATAGAAAGTCATGGATGCTCGGAGCGCTGCTTGTCGTCGGATGTTCTGCGTGGCTAGGCGAGACCGCGACTGCGGACCCTCCTCGGGGACGGATCCAGAATCGTGGAGCGATCGTAACTCGCAACGGTTTTGTCCCGGGAAATGCGGGACGTGGCTTCGTCCCAAACAACCAATTCCGTTATCGGTATGGGTATGGTTATGGGTACGGCTATAACCCCTATTGGGGCGGCGTGTATCCTTCGAACCCATGGATGCCGTATTATGGTGCTCCTTATTACCGTTACTACCCTCGTTCCGGCGTTGGGATAGGGATCGGCGTGGGAGGTTGGCCGAGAGGGCCATCGTATGGAGGCGGAGCGTTTCCCTCGGGCCCTTCGTTTGGCGGTGGTGCCGGAAGTTTCCGCGGCGGCCGCTGATCTGCCGACAGGGAAAACGATGGATCGAACGAATCGATTCGCGACCAAATTGTCTTGGGTGGCTGCGGCCGTCCTTCTCAGCACGGCGATCGCCCTGCCAACCGCGGGCCAGGATCCTCAACCTGCGCCGAGATCGGCCAAGATCGGGCATTTTCAGATCGATGCCACGATCCCGATCGGGCATCGTTGCATGGGGGTGCTGCCGCAGAAATCGACCTCGGTCGCGGATCGTTTGGAGCTGCACGGGTTCGTGTTGCTGGGCAACGACCTGCCGATTGTCGTTGTCGCGATCGATTGGTGCGAGATCCGCAATACGTCTTATGACGAGTGGCGAAGGCGGCTTGCCCGAGTCGCGGGTACCGTACCGCAGCGGGTACTGGTCAGCTCCCTGCACCAGCACGATGCGCCCGTGGTCGATGCGAGAGCCCAAGATTTGCTCGATGAGGTGGGACTCGCGGGTGAACTGTTCGATCGGAAGTTTCATGAAGACGTGCTGCAGAGGGCCGAAGGGGCGTTGCAGCAAGCGATCGAGGAAGCTCGTGGGGTGACGCATGTAGGGTATGCTGAGTCCGCAGTGCGAGAGGTGGCATCGAACCGACGCGTGGTGGACGAAGCGGGCAGGGTCCGTTTCGCTCGCGGGAGCAGTAGTGGCCGGGAAGCGTTCTTTCGAGAGACCGATGTGGGGTTGATCGATCCGCTGCTGAGAACGATCTCCTTTTGGAATGGGGATCAGTGTTTGGTGGAGTATCACGCGTACGCGACTCACCCGATGAGCTACTACGGGCGCGGCGAGGTCACATCGGATTTTGTGGGGCTCGCTCGCAAGCGGCTGGCGAGGCTCGATCGATCGATTCATCCAATCTACGCATCGGGTTGCAGCGGAGATGTGACCGCTGGGAAGTACAACGACGGCACACCGCAGGCCCGTGAGGATTTAACTCAGAAGATGTACGATGCGATGTATGCAAATCGCGTTGGTGTGAAGAAACGTGCAGTGACCCAGGGCTGGGAATTTCGATGCGCCGCCCTGGAGCTCGAGTATACCCGCGCGTCATCGTTGCAACGCGAGGCGATGGATCGGGAGTTGCGGGACGTAAATTTGCCGACGGAGAAGCGGATCTTGGCCGCGATGGGGTTGGCATCCTGGGATCAGGTTGTGGAAAAACGGCAGTCGATCGACTTGCCGTGTGTGGATTTTGGGAATGCAAGGTTGGTATTGTTTCCAGGTGAGACATTCGTCGGTTATCAGCGGCTTGCGCAAGAGATCAGTGGCGGTGTGCCAGTGATCCCCGTCGGGTATGGCGAGAGTTGGACCGGATACGTCCCGACCGACTCCGCGTTCGCGGACGGTTTTGACGAATCCTGGTTGTGGGTCGCGCCGGGAGCTCAAAACCGCATCGACCGCGTCTTGCGTGCGTTGCTGAACCCCAACCCATGAGCCGAATTATCCCGTTGCGACACGGCTTCACGTGGCACGATGATCTCCGAAAGAGACAATTCGACGATGGGCCCACGGCAATAGGCACTCGGCGTCGTGCACCAAGTGCAAGTACAGGACGGCAATCGATGCGTTCATGGGTTGCTAGGGGTAGAGAGTTTTGAGCGGATTGGGCCGTTATGCAAGGCCCCGAAATGCGGTCTTATCCCCAGTCGATCCGTCGCAAATCGCCCGGAATCTTCCGCCGTCCCCAGCAAACTCCTGCGCAATGAAGCTACCCTACCTGGAATCGCTCTCGAAATCTGAAATCGATCGGGTCATCCAAATGGCTTGGGAAGATCGCACCAGCTTCGATGCGATCCAGTGTCAATTCGGCCTTTCTCCTGGTGATGTGATCCACTTGATGCGGTCGGAATTGAAACCCTCCTCCTTTCGATTGTGGCGCACACGTACCGCCGGCCGAAAAACCAAACATGTCGCCAAACGGGGGTTCGAAGTCGGACGCTTCCGATGCCCAAACCAGAAGGGCGATTGACTTGCCCATCAAACGGATTCGCACCAAGGCGTGTGATTGCTGCTGCAAAACCGCAGATACCCTCTACCGCGTCCGGATCGATGAAAGCCGCAGGTGGGGCTTTGTCTGCCCGGCATGTCTCGAACGCCTTAAGCCCGGTAACCCGTTCTACCAATACGGCGGGACCTGGAAAAGCAAGAAGCGGCACTGAGGGATGGCCTTTCTAGGCCGTCGCCTTTCAATCCCATCCCCCGGAGAAGCACAAACCCGTCTGACAACCGCAAGCCGCCTGGGATGCGGATACACGAACTGTCCCGGTCCCGAGAAGCGAAACGGTCTCTCACCGCTCGGTGAATCGGACGACGACGCCAAAGTGAATCGAACCCTTGGGTCCGGTCATTCGGCCAATGGTCGTTGCACTTTGAAAGAACCAGCGTTGGGCGAGGAGCGTTTTCGCATAATGCGGCGGTATCGCCCGCTTGATGACACTGCGCGCTTTGTACCAGTAACGGTCGTGGAAATAGACGCGATCCAGCAAGGTACCTCCCATCGACAAGAAACTGTTCTCGAACCCGCTTCGATCCTTAGGCTTGATGCGCCCAGAAACCACCATCGTTCCACCTTGCGACAGCAACTCCTTGTGAGCCTTCAAAACGTGGGACCACCAATCCATGTCCCCATCGGTATTCATGTCGCATAAGGCAATTAGGTCGAAGATGTTCCGTTCATAACCCGGATCCATCGCATCGCGCACTTCCACGTCAATCTTGCAACGCGCGTGTTTCTCGCACCGCTCACGCGTCCTCTGGACCGCCGACGGCGCAAAAGCATAGGCGAATACTTCATCCGAGAATTCCGCAAGCAACACCGTCAACTGCCCAAGTCCGCAGGCAACATCGAGGGATCGACGCGGATGCGGGCACCACTTGCGCGCCGCGTCTGCGATGCACTGAAAACGAACTCGATCGGCATAAGACGAATAGTCCCAGGGATCAACAGACTCCTGATAAATCAACTCATAGTTTCTCTGACGTTGGGAATTCGCAGCCCGATCCACCACACTTCCCGTTTGCGTTGCCATGCATGAGTCCCTTTCGATGCGATTCGACCGTTTTTGTCGTAACAAAGCTGTTAGCATTTCGGTTTTTTCATGTCCAGAGAGAAGCCGGTCTGGACCTGGCGACTCGATCGTGCATACGCTCGCCTTGGGAAGGGGGCTGATTGCAAGCAAAACCGCATATCGAGTTGTTGGGGATGTGCCGTCAGGATGGGTGTTTACGTCGCTTGCCTAGCTTGCCACTGCATGGCGATGCGATTGCAGAATCGCCTTGAGTTTGGTCGATGAAGCTGGTATTCGCTTCGCTGTGATCTCTTCCCCGTGCGACACGATCTTCATGCAGCATTCCTTTCGCAATCGTTGCTTCGGTCTGGGATTGGCATGCGCCTTTCTGACAAGCTTGATGGGGGAGTCTCGCGCTCAGGGTCTGTCCGGACCGTTGCCATTTGCGGTTCCTGAGGCGAGCGTTTCCGTCGAAATCGATCCGCCGCATGATCTGCCGCGTGATCTCCAGGAACACGAGGGGGTTGAGCTTCCCGAGAACATCGATCCCGACGAACTCAAAACCATTGACGGCTTCTCCAGTGGGTTCTGTACCCAAGAGTACTGCGTTCCCCGCAGTCGGCGGTACACGACGTACCGCCAGCAGGAAGATGCCTGGACCTACTTGCCCGGAGACGGGGATCAGTTTGGTTGGTTCGATATGGAGGATACGCCCTATATCGCTCGAAGGAAGCGATCGGGATTGACGGCGGGCTTGGGACTGCACTTGTTGTCAGGGCCGAACGCGGTTCCTTTGCCACCTCGGTTGTGGGATTTCATCCTGGGTTATCAGGCCCGCAATACGATTTCCGATGTCTTCAGCTACGACCTGGCGGCCACGGCGGGGATTTACAGCGACTTTGAAGACTCCGCGCGGGATGGGGTTCGGTTTCCCGCACATGCGGTCGGGATGTTGCACATGAGCGAGTCATGGGATTGGGTTGCAGGGGTCGATTATCTCGATCGCGATGACTACAAGATCCTTCCGGTGGCGGGCTTCTCGTGGCACAGTTCCGATTTCCCCAATTGGAACGTGGATATGATCTTTCCGAGGCCTCGCGTCGATTTTGCGTTGACCCCCTCGGATCGCTTGTACATGGGTGGGGTCCTTGGAGGCGGGACTTGGGATATCGAGATGCCTGGCGATGTCAACGATGTGATGACCTACCGCGATTTCCGGCTTGTGTTCGGAATGGAACAGCTCGAACGCGAAGGGATCATGGCTGTTGAACTCGGGTATGTGTTTGGGCGTCAGGTCTCGTTTCGAACCCTCTCCTCGACCACGGAATTTGATGACGGCTTTATGATCCGATGGGTGGCGCGTCGCTGAGGGGTGGCGCGTCTACGAATCGACCGCGCGGCGGTGCACCCGTCGCGGCTATTCCGCGGGTTCCTGTCGCGGCCGGTCGTCTTCGGGAGGTTGTTCGTCGGGGTTGGTGCAAGCGATGGTTTTGATACCGAGAGCGTTGAGTTTTTCAGCCAGCACTTGGCGAGGTTGATACTCGCCGTGCACCAAGCGAATCTCCTTGGGTGGGCTTTTCATCCCCTGCACAAACCGCAGCAAGTCGTTTTGATCGGCGTGGGCCGAGTAGCCGGTCAGGGTGTGCGTCTTGGCCCGCACCAGGAATTCTTCTCGGTCGATGGTCACGCCGCATTTGCCTCCGTGGCATTCCTGGATCTGTCGACCGAGAGTTCCGTAGGCTTGGAAGCCGACGAAGATAATGTCGGTGGTCGGCTTGGAGATGAAGGTCTTCAGGTACTCAACAACGCGGCCGCCGGTGCACATGCCGCTTCCGGCGATGATGATCGCGGGCTTGCCCGATCGTTTCAAGTATTCGATGTTGCCGCGTGATTCGCCAGCTTGATCGACCTCGATGAGGTTGTTGAACACAAACGGTTGGTTGTCGACGGTGAGGATTTCGTTGGCTTCCTCGCTCCAGTACTCCGACATCTGCTCGTAAATATCGGTCAGCTTAATGGCCATCGGCGAATCGACGATGATGTCGATGGCGTTGAGCATCGAGCAATTCAACCGATGATCGATCCCTTCCAGGATCTGGTTGAGTTCAAAGAGGAGCTCCTGGGTTCGTCCCAAGCTGAAAGCTGGGATAATCGTCACGCCTCGGTTCTCCATGGTTTCGCACAGGATGGCCTCGAGTCTCGCGAGGCGGGTTTCCCGTCCCTCGTGGAGTCGATCTCCGTAGGTGCTCTCCAGCACCAGGACATCCGCCTTTTCAGGGCTTGCCGGTTCGCGGAGGATCGGAGTGCAGCGCGAACCGATATCGCCGCTGAAGACAAATCGCTCGTCGCCATGATCGAACTCGATATAGGCAGAACCGAGGATGTGGCCTGCGGGGGAATATCGGAACGAGGCCCCTCGAGGCAGCTCCTGCCACTTGCCGTAGGGGACCGGTCGAATCAAGTCTTTGACGTCTTTGAGGATCTGGGCCACGACCTTCTTGTTTCGCGTGATCCCCAGTCGGACCGAGTCCTCCAGCATAATGGGCAAGAAACGGGCCGTGGGGGGCGTGCAGTAGATCGGCTTGTTGAATCCCGCTTCAAGCAGATAGGGAATGCGGCCGATGTGATCGATGTGGACATGGGTCAGCACCAAGGCCTGGATGCCGTCGAGGGGGAATTCGATCTGCGGATTGGGGTGCCGCCGCGCGTCGCGTCCTTGAAACGATCCGCAGTCTACCAACACCGAATCGCGGTCGTTGAAGTGCAGTTGGTGACAGGAACCGGTAACCCCTTCGTTACCGCCGTGATGGGTGATATGCATAGCCAGGACTAGATTGTGGAAAAGATGCGGGGGGCGGTTCCTCACGTCGCGAGGACTCGCAATGGATTGTAACGCATCCCGACGCGGGTGCTGTGAGATTGGAGCGAAAGGGGGGCGTCAAGCCGTCGGATGCCGGGGTTCGCGCCGAGCCTGGTACCATTCCCAGGCGATCGGCAGGATACTGACGAAGATGATCCCGAGGGTGACGAGGAAGAAGTTCTTTTGTACCACTTCCCAAGTTCCCATCCAATATCCTGCGATCAGGAACAGAGAAACCCAAATCACTCCCCCGACAATATTGTAAAACCAAAAGCGAAAAAAATGCATCCGGCCGATCCCGGCCACAAACGGGGCAAAGGTCCGGACAATCGGGATGAAACGGGCCAGCACGATGGCTTTGGCTCCATAGCGGTCGTAGAACGCTTGGGCGCGGAGCAAATGATTCTTGCTGAGCCATCGCGAGGTCTCGCTTCGAAAGACGCGGGGGCCCAGGTAATTGCCGATCCAATAATTGATGGCATCGCCGGCGATGGCTGCAACACACAGCAGGGGGAGCATCACTCCCAGTTGTAAGGGGCTCCCCTCGATGGCGCAGAGGGCTCCGACCGCGAACAACAGCGAGTCGCCAGGGAGGAACGGGGTTACCACCAACCCCGTCTCACAAAATACGATCGCTGCCAAAACCAGGTAGAGCCAGCCCGGACCGATCGCCTCCATCAACTCCCTCAGGTGGCGATCGACGTGCAGGATCCATTCGATCAAGTGGGACATGCGTGCGGCCTCGGGGCGGAAACGGTGCGGGACCAAAAAACATAGGCCTCCGTTCCGGGCCGAGCTAGTCCCGACGCCCAATAAAGGCGGAAAATGTCCCTTTGCTACCCCTTCGAGCGGTACCTCGCGGCAGGCCGGCCGGGGGGGCAGCCGTGGATTTTGGCCTTTCCGATGGGAACCCTGACGGTACACTAATTGTCGATTGTTCAAGGAAATCTGCGGGATTGAAAGTGCCATCGGGTAGCCGACGTCGGTTGCCACCGCGGAAGGTATTCCTTGGGAACAGACTTCATGGTGAATTCTCCGTCGCAGGGTCACCGGAGTCGCATTGTCAAAAAGTGGATTTATGGACCTCAGCAAACTTCGAAACATCGGTATCAGCGCACACATCGACTCGGGCAAGACGACCTTAAGCGAGCGGGTTTTGTTTTATGCTGGTCGAATTCACAAGATCGAGGAGGTCAAGGGGGACGGCGACGGGGCGACGATGGATTACATGGATCTCGAGAAAGAACGCGGGATCACCATCACCAGCGCCGCCACGCAGCTCCAGTGGAAAGACCATATCATCAACTTGATCGACACTCCGGGCCACGTCGACTTTACGATCGAAGTGGAACGTTCGCTCCGCGTTTTGGACGGGGCCGTGCTGGTCCTCTGTTCCGTGGGTGGCGTCCAGAGCCAGTCGCTGACCGTCGATCGCCAGATGCGCCGCTACGGCGTGCCCCGTTTGGCGTTCGTCAACAAGATGGACCGCACGGGTGCCGACGCGTACCGCGTCGCTCAGCAGGTTCGCGACAAGCTCCACGCCGATGCCGTCATGATGCAAATTCCGATCGGAGCCGGCGAGACCTTTGAAGGGGTCATCGACCTGGTCACGATGAAGGCCTACTACTTCGATGGCAAGGACGGCGAGAACGTCCGCGAGGAAGAGATCCCGGCTGGATACAAAGACAAAGCCGCCGAGATGCGTCAAAAGATGCTCGAAGGGCTGGCCATGTACAGCGACGAGCTGATGGAACTCCTCCTGTCCGAAGAGGCTGTGCCGCAAGATCTCATCTACAAGGTCTGCAAAGACGCCACGCAACAGCGACGGATCACCCCCGTGTTCTGCGGCTCCGCCTACAAGAACAAAGGGGTTCAGTTGCTCCTCGACGCGGTCCTGCGTTACTTGCCCAGTCCGCTCGAGCGCGATATCAAGGCCCGGAAGATCGGCGATGAATCCATCAAACTCGACCTCAAGCCCGATCCGAATCTGCCGTTCGTGGGCATGGCGTTCAAAATCGTCGAAGATCCGTTCGGGCAGTTGACCTTTATGCGGATCTACCAAGGCAAAATCTCCAAAGGCGAAATCTACATCAACCAGCGGAGCAGCAAGAAAGAACGCTTCAGCCGCATCGTGCGCATGCACGCGGACAAACGCGAGGAAGTCGACACCGCCGAAGCAGGCGATATCGTGGCGATCATGGGGATCGATTGTGCGAGCGGTGAAACCTACAGCAACGACCGCGATTACTGCACGCTCGAGAGCATGTACGTTCCTGATCCCGTGATCAAGGTTGCAGTCACCCCCGCCAGCCGCGCGGACGCCGACAAGATGAGCAAGGCCCTCAACCGCTTCCGCAAAGAGGATCCCACCTTCCAAGTCTACAACGATGAGGAAACCAGCGAGACGATCATCTGCGGGATGGGTGAGTTGCACCTCGAAATCTACGTGGAACGCATGCGACGCGAGTACAAAGTCGAAGTTCAAGTCGGTGCCCCCAAGGTCAGCTACCGCGAGACCCCTGGCGTCGCACAAGAGTTCAACTACAAGCACAAGAAGCAGACGGGTGGTTCGGGTCAGTACGCTCACATCGTCGGAAAACTTTCGCCGATGGATCCGGAAGGCGAAAAGACCTTCGAGTTCGAAGACCACGTGACCGGTGGACGCATCCCCAAGCAGTTCATTCCACCGGTGGAAAAAGGCTTCCGTGACTCGATGGTCAAAGGTCCCTTGGCGGACTTCCCCGTCGTCGGGGTCAAGATCGACCTCAATGACGGCAGTTACCACGACGTCGACTCGAGCGAACGAGCGTTCTACATCGCCGCATGCGATTGCTTCCGCGAAACCATGCGAGCCTCGAATCCTCTCCTGCTCGAACCGATCATGAAGTGCGATATCGAGTGCCCTGAGAACGATCAAGGCTCCGTCGTCGGCGACATCATCTCCCGACGCGGACTGGTGAACAACACCGACGCCCGAGACGGTGTCTCGTACATCTCTGCCGAAGTCCCGCTGGCCAATACCTTTGGTTACGCGACCGACCTCCGCAGCATGACCAAGGGGCAAGGTACGTTCGCTATGGAATTGGCTCGCTACGCACCCGTGCCACGCAACCTGCAAGACGACATCATCACGGAACGCAAGAAGCAACTGGCGGCCCTCGCCAAGGCGTAAAGTCGGCCCCCCGGAACTTCGAATCCATGGTACGATCCGACAAGTTCGCTAGCCTTCGGTCAAATGAATGCTAGCGACCCACGGGTGGTGCTTGGCGATGCCGGTCCCAGTTCAGCCACTGCGGTTGACGCTCAAGTTGGGCCGGCTCGTCGCCGATGAAACATGAAGAGTTTTTAACCCTGGGTGGCGGGTCTGGGCCTCCCGAGGTTTGCTGCGCGAGTCGCTCCGGGAGTCATCGATGCATTCTTACAACTTGACGCACCTGAAACAGCTTGAAGCGGAGAGTATCCACATCATCCGCGAGGTTGCCGCCGAGTTCAAGAAGCCGGTGATGCTCTACTCGATCGGCAAGGACTCCGCGGTGATGACGCACTTGGCCTTGAAGGCGTTCTTTCCGGGCAAGCCTCCGTTTCCCTTCATGCACATCGATACGACGTGGAAATTCAAGGAGATGATTCAGTTCCGAGACACCTACGTCAAGAACGAACTGGGCATCGAATTGATCGTGAACATCAACCATGAAGGCTTAAAGCTGGGGATTGATCCGTTCGAGAACAGCGAGAAGCACACGGAAGTGATGAAGACCGATTCGTTGAAATCGTCTCTGACCAAATACGGTTTCGATGCAGCGTTTGGTGGAGCTCGCCGCGACGAGGAGAAGTCGCGAGCCAAGGAGCGGGTCTTTTCCTTTCGCGATCGCTTTCATCGTTGGGATCCCAAGAACCAACGGCCCGAGCTTTGGAATCTGTACAACGGTCGAGTGAATCCGGGGGAGTCGATCCGTGTTTTTCCCCTGTCCAACTGGACGGAGTTGGACGTCTGGCAGTACATCTATCTCGAGAAGATCCCGCTCCCCGACCTGTACCTGGCCAAAATGCGGCCGGTTGTTGAGCGCAATGGCGTGTTGATCCATCCCAACGACGATCGTTTTCAACGGAGGCCGGGAGAGAAGATCGAGAACAAGATGGTTCGATTCCGGACTTTGGGATGTTGGCCGCTGACCGGAGCGGTGGAATCCAATGCAACCACGTTGCCGGAGATCATCCAGGAAATGCTCCTGACGAAGACTTCTGAGCGACAGGGACGAGTGATCGACAAGGACAGCGGCGGAGCCGGCATGGAACTCAAGAAGATTCAAGGGTACTTCTGAGATGTCACACCAGAGTGATTTGATCGCCAAGGATATCTTGGCGTACCTTGAACAACATGAGCGCAAGGAGTTGCTCCGCTTCATTACGTGCGGCAGCGTGGATGACGGAAAGAGCACGCTCATCGGACGCTTGCTCTACGACAGCAAGATGATCTACGAGGACCATCTCGCCCAGCTCGAAAACGAGAGCAAGGTGCACGGGACGACGGGCGGCAAGTTCGATCCCGCGTTGGTGACCGACGGTCTGAGAGCCGAACGCGAGCAGGGGATCACCATCGATGTCGCTTACCGGTACTTCTCGACGGCAAAACGCAAATTCATCATTGCGGATACGCCTGGTCACGAGCAATACACGCGCAACATGGCGACCGGTGCTTCGACCGCGGATCTGGCGATCATTCTCATCGACGCTCGGTACGGCGTGCTGACGCAGACCAAGCGGCACAGTTTCATTGTTTCCTTGCTGGGGATTCGGCACGTCATCGTGACGGTCAACAAGATGGACCTGGTCGACTACAGCCAGGCTCGATTCGATGAAATCTGCGAGGACTACAAAGATTTTGCCTCGCGGCTGGATTTGCCCGACTTGCACTTTATTCCACTCGCCGCGCTGCATGGCGAAAACGTTGTCGACCCCAGCCCCAACATGCCGTGGTACCGAGGCAGCACGCTGATGAACTTCCTCGAATCGGTCTATATCGGGTCCGACCGTAACCTCGAGGACTTCCGCCTGCCCATTCAATACGTCAATCGTCCCAATCTCGACTTTCGAGGTTTCTGCGGAACCATCTCTTCAGGGATCGTTCGCAAGGGGGACGAGATTATGGTCTTGCCCTCCAAGCGAACCAGTCGCATCAAGCGCATCGTGACATTCGATGGCGATATCGAGGAAGCGTTCTGTCCTCAGTCCGTGACGCTGGTTCTGGATGACGAAGTCGACTGTTCACGCGGTGACATGATCGTTCGACCCGGGAACGTGCCAAAGATCGGAAATGCGTTCGATGCGACGATTGTCTGGCTCAACGCCGACGCGATGATCCCAGGAAAAACCTATCTGTTCAAGCACTCCACCCAGACGGTCGCAGGCCAAATCGATTCGCTGAGGTATCGAGTCGATGTCAATTCGCTCCATCGCGCTCCAGCACCTGAATTGCAACTCAACGAAATCGGGCGATGCTCCATCGTTCTCAATCAGCCCCTGTTCTTCGACGCCTATCGACGCAATCGAAGCACGGGTTCGTTTATCATCATCGATCGTATTTCCAATGCGACGGTTGGCGCGGGGATGATCTCGGATCGCGATACCGTGCGCCAGCGAACCGCTGCATGGGAATCCGAAGAGAAAGGGACGGAGTCCGAGACGATTCGGTCGGATGTCACGAGCGACGAGCGACACGCACGTTTCGGACAGAAACCGGCAACGGTGCTTCTGACCGGCTTGACCGGGACGGGCAAGTCGACGATCGCGCGGGCCGTGGAACGCATGCTGTTCGATCGCGGTCGGGCCGTGACCGTGATGGATGGAGAATTGATGCGGCGAGGCGTGAACGTCGATTTGGGATACTCCACCGAGGATCGGAGCGAAAACCTGCGGCGATCCTCGCACATCGCTAAACTCTTCAACGATGCGGGATTGCTGTGTATCGCAGCGTTTGTCGCGCCCAGCCAATCGGTTCGAGATCGGGTCGCGGACGTTATCGGCCGGGATCGGTTCCTGGTTGTCCATTGCAATGCGGATGAGCCGACGCGAAAAGAGCGCGATACCAAGGGGCATTATGCCGATGCCCTTGCCGGCAAAATGCCGAATTTTCCGGGAGTCAGCGCCCCGTACGAAGCTCCTGAGAATGCCGATTTGGTCCTCGATACGGCGAACCAGTCCGTGTCGCAATGCGCCGATGCGGTCGTTGCGCTGCTGACCCATCGGGGATTCATTCGCTGAACACCGTACCTCGGCATTCCATGCGTCCGATAGGGATCGACAACGACACGGCATAACCGATGGGCCGAGAGAGTCGTCCCGCATCGATCCACGGATTTTCGGGATCTTTCCGTACATAGATCCGGTCGTGCCATGCTTTCTTGCCACACTGCCATGGTGGAGCATCTGGAAAATTAGCACCGCCAGCGACGATCAAGGATTCGCCATCGGTCCCGGCAATCGGACCGGCGACACCGAAGGCATTCGGAATCGGCGCCAGCCGCCTCCACTCCCAGCGCTCCTCCGCTAGGGCCCAGTGGCATAGAAGTGTGGTAATGCTCCAGGCCGTTACGGCGATTACCCAGGACGTGAATCGCAGTGTCATCTTGTGTGGCCTAGGGTCCGACCAATAAAGATCCGCGCCACGGTTGCAGGCCAAACGTGTGCGACGATCCGTGTGACCGGGAGGCCCGTGGTGCATCGGTTCATGGCTTGGTGAGCCATTGCAGAACCCCGAGTGCATCGAGTTGTTTCTCTAGCTTGCTGAATTGTCCTGGGGTCGGCGATACCAAGGGTAGACGGGCCGGGCCGCAGTCGAACACATAACGATTCATCAGGGACTTGAAGGTAGCGATGGGATGGATGCTGCACTGGATCAAGGTTTGGATCATCTGGACAGCCAGTTGCTGCAACTCAGCGGCTCGATCTTGATCCCCTGTATCGTAGGCCTTGATGAGTTCCAGATAAAGCGGCGCGGCGAAGTTGTAGGTGCTGCCCACGGCGCCGCGGCAACCCAGCGAAAGAGCGCTCAGGAGCAACTCGTCCCGCCCGAAGAGCATGTCGTAGCGTCCGCCGGCGAATCGCAAACAACGACCGAAATCGTCCAGGTCTTCGTACGTGAATTTGACCCCCACAAGGTTGGGAATCCGCGTACCAACATGCTCGAGGAAGTCGCCGACTCGGTCGGTAAACCCGGTCATCGAGGGAATGTGATAGTAGTAGAAAGCGAGGTCGGGTGCTGCCTGGGCGACTTGCTGGCACCACTCGATCAAGCCTTCAACTCCGGCAGGTTTGAAGAAGCATGGGGCCATGCAGGCAATGCTGCTGGCTCCGACCGATTGCGCATGAGCCGCGAGTTGGCAGGCTTCCTTGAGGGAGGTATGTCCGACATGCACAATAACCCGCAATCCAGTGGGTGCAACCTGAACCCAACGCTCGGCCAACTGGCAGCGTTCACTCGTCGTCAGGGATAACCCCTCGCCGGTGGTGCCACAGACAAACGCACCGATCACACCGTTTCGTGCCAGTACGTTCGCATACCCTTGAACGGCATCGAGATGAAGACTTCCATCCGACTGCAGCGGCGTGAACGGTGCAGCAATCAAGCCTTGGATCTTCGAACTCATATTGATTTCCAATTCCGTAGGGGCGGGAGCCGGGGATGATTGAGGGGGTTTATGCGGAGATGGCAAGATGCGTTGCAGCTGCGAGGGCGGCACCGACCAACGGACCCACCACGGGAACCCAAGCATAGCCCCAATCGCTATCCCGCTTGCCCGGAATCGGTAAAATCGCATGCATCAGCCGAGGTCCGAAATCGCGTACGGGATTGATCGCGTACCCGGTTGTACCTCCGAGGGATAGACCGATGCCGAACACCAATAGGCCCACAGGCAGTAGCCCTAGAGTCCCTAACCCCAGCTTGCTCGTTGGAAGGGCAGACGCGGCGGACACGGGTTCCAAGCTTGGTGACACCATCAGGAATATCGGCAGGATCAATGCATAGGTACCGATGGCTTCACAGACCAGCGACTGACCGAGATTGCGAATGTTGGGGCTGGTGCAAAAACAGGCGAGCTTGGCATCTCGGTCATCTGTCGCCAGGAAATGTTCCCGGTAGAAGACGAAAACCAACAGCGCACCGAGCATTGCTCCGAGGAGTTGTGCGATCACATAACCAACCGCAGTGGCGGTTTCGAGTTTTCCGGCGATGACCATGGCCAGGGTAACCGCGGGATTCAGATGGGCACCGCTGTACTTGTCCGCGCAAAACGCCCCTACGAAAACGGCGATCCCCCATCCAGCCGCAATCACGATCCAGCCACTGTTGTGCCCCTTGGTCTTGGCGAGCACCACGTTCGCGACCACACCGTTGCCAAACAAGATGAGCAATGCCGTTCCAATGAACTCCGCAAGATATGCACTCATTCGGTCACCTTCTTTGCTTCTTGTCACTCGATCACTCGCCCATCGATCGTGAGTCCACGGCTTGATCTTTGTTAAGAGATCTCCACTACTGGAATCATTCACTGCAACGAAGTATAGCCGCACGCGTTGCGTCAGTCAGTACGGGCGACCGCTGAGTCCGCAGCCGTAGCTACGTCTGCCAAGCGGTGGGCGAACCGCAGAAAACCATCCCACCCTCTGGCGACGGTAGCTACGAAAGGGTGGCACGCCCAGAGGCTTTGCGATGGGCGTGGGGACTACCAGACCGTGTCAAGATCCACTTCGATCCCGTCCGCAATCGAGAGAATGAGCACCTTGCTCTTGGGCATGAGGGTATACTTTTCGTCACGAAGCACCCATTGATCCACTTGTTGCTCAAAAGGGTCAACGACCCAATACTCCTTTACACCAAATCGTTCGTAGAGATCCCGCTTGGTAGTTCGATCGTAATCCATGTTGGACGGCGACAGGATTTCGACCACAAGATGCGGTGCGACTTTGATCTTCGTAGGCGTGATCTTCCGCACGTTCTCATTGAGAATGATCACCAAGTCGGGTTGCACGATATCGTGCTCGGAGAGTTGGACATCAATCGGTGCGTTGAATAAGACGCCCATGCCAGCCAATTCAATTTTTGTGTACAGCTGATACTGCAGTCGCTTTGAAACATGCTGGTGCAGGGTGCTTGGGGAAGGATTCGCGAAGTGTTCTCCGTCGATGATTTCGTGGCGTCGTCCATCGTCAGGAATCTGAGCGTAGTCGTCATACGTCCATTTCAGACCCTTGGGGGCAAATGTACTCATCATGCTGGTCTCGAAGGGAATGGATTGAGAGTGCAGATTGATTAAGTATACATACTCGGCGAAAAGAGAAAATCATTGCAGATCGGTTCGACTGCTCTAACCGATCAACCACCGCATCGACCACCATGGTTGGGCTCGAACGCTTTGTACGACGGACTTTCAGTTGGCCGCCCTGCCCAACCGACGGACTGGAAGTCCGTCGTACCAGTAAGCTCCCTTCCCGCTGATTGCCAAAAAAGCGTCAAATTGATCATTCACTGCGAGGGAGCCTTAAGGTGTGGGATCGTGGCACGACGCTCCGCGTCGGATTGCGAGTCACTGACGCGAGCGATATCCTAACCCACGATGCTTTTTTCGTAGCGAAAACAGGAGGTTCATCATGCCCGCACCCACCGACACGACCGATGCTAATCGGCTCGAGCCTGCCTTCTTTGAAATGCTGCAAAAGGTTTGGGGATTCCAAAGCCTGCGGCCTTCTCAACAAGCCGCCATCGAATCGATCCTAGCGCGAAGAGACACCGTAGTCGTCATGCCGACGGGCGGAGGCAAGTCCCTTTGCTATCAAGCACCCGCAGTCCACCAAGGTGGTTTGACGATCGTTGTTTCTCCCCTGCTAGCCTTGATGAAAGATCAAGTCGACTCGCTCAACGCGGGTGGGGTCTCAGCTCTGCGCGTGGATAGCACCTTA
>JBKDPB010000233.1:0-5212 GCA_046342615.1 Planctomycetota bacterium
TGCACAGAGTTCGAAAACAAACGACGGATGGATCGTAGGGGATTCCTGATCTCTCCGTGTTCTCTGTGTTCTCTGTGGTTAGCCCGTCTCCCAGCATTCACTCCGTGTTCTCGGTGTTCTCTGTGGTTAGCCCGTCCTAGCTAGACAACCATTCTCTTGATGCCATCTTTAAGCAATGGCACGTGAAAGTTGATTAGCAAACCAACTTTCTTCCCGCTAATTTTGAGGTACGACAGAAGCTGAGCTTCAAAAATTGGATGCATCGTCTCCACCGCCTTCAATTCCACGATGACCACATCCTCAACGAGCAGATCCAACCGATACCCGGCATCGATCTGGACACCACGGTACTGGATAGGAAGCAATAGCTGCTGTTGAACGTGAACACCTCGCGACCGCAACTCGCACGCAAGGCATGCCTCGTAAGCCGACTCCAAAAGGCCGGGTCCCAGTTCGGTGTGGACGCGTATCGCGCTGTCAACAATCTGGCCCGTGATGTTGTTGATCCTACTGTTATTCATGGCGTTTCCCAACCACCGAGTCCAAGGAGTTGGGAATTGCTGATCTCTCCGTGCTCTCGGTGTCCTCTGTGGTTTCCCCATCTCCCGGAATTCACCACGGAGTTACACAGAGACAAATAGAAAGAAGAAGAAGATTGCAGATGGATAAGGTGAAAATGCAGCACCTTCTGCTTTACATCCATTGTCTTTCCACCCATGCGCATCTCTCCGTGCTCTCTGTGCTTTCTGTGGTTAGCCCGTCTCCCAGCATTCACCACAGAGTTCACGGAGTTACGCAGAGTTAAAAACCAAACGACGGATGGATCGTTGGGAATTGCTGATCTCTCCGTGTTCTCGGTCTTCTCTGTGGTTAGCCCGTCTCCCGGACCAACTCCCTCGCCCACGCTGTTACCACTCCCACACACATCATGACCGGCGCTTCGCCAAAGTAATTGAACATGCTATCAATCAACACTAAAGCGAGGAACAATGCGCAGGGAAAACCCATGCTGCGAGTGATATCCCAACCTTCGCGTGCGGCATGCACGCCCACGATCATTACTGGCAACGCCACCATGGTCAGGAATGCGATGACGCAGACCATACCTGTCCGAGTCCATGCAAAAAGCCAGAATCCATCGAGGACCATCGAAGGTCTACCTTCTGACCATTGTCCCCAATTGCCGTATCCCCACCAGACATGATCTTTCATGCTGGCGAATACGAGGTCTTCAGCGTCCAAGCGATACTTCAGCGAACCTGCCCGCACCTCGGGAGCGAATTGGCGCACGACCCGATCGATTCGATCGCTGGAGGCGATCCCCGTGGTGCGCGAAGCGATGTAGATCGGCGGCAACAGACAAAGTGTAGCCAAGGCTACACCTGCGAAACGGGTGCGATTCAGCAGGACGACAACACCCCCGATCGCCACCAGCACGATGCTCCCGAGCGATTTGCACACCACGATGACGGCCATCAGGATTCCTGAGAGGATTCCCTGGAAGAGCCATGTGTTCGTTTTCGGTATCGGCCGATCCCAGTCCATTGGGGGCATGAACCAAACCCAGAAGGTTCGTACGGCATAGTGGAGTGAAATGAGGGCTGCCCATGCGTAGAACATCGTCAGAACGAACCCGGACGACAGGAAGACTGAGGGTTTGAACGTGTTTCCGCGATCGGCCCCGCGGAGCATGCGACCGAACTCTTGACCCGTCACCCACTTCGCAAGGGTTGGCCCTTGAAAGATTTCGTAGATGGTGGGTGGCAGATAGAGTAGCGCACCAGCGACAACACAAACAGCCATTGCGGACCGGCTCGATTCGGAGTCCAGGTAGAATCGCCCGATTGCGTAGGGGATCCACCAGTAGGAGAACTCCTTGACCGATTCCCAGGCGGAGGTCGACCAGTCGAGCTGGTTCATGACGCCTGCGAGAAACGGGCAGGCGCAGTAGAGGAGGATTGGCACATCGAGCCAGTGCCATCGCAGCAGCGCGCGGGGGCAAGCGATCAGTCCGATGGCCAGGGGCAACCACCGGACTAGTTCGAAATGCCGAAGAGTGACCGGTCCCAGCGTGAGAGAGCACGGTGGAATGAAGAGCCAAAGACCGATCAGAGACGCTGCAACCGCCCAGTAAATCCACCGGCGATCCGATTCAACCACAGAGTTCACCGAGTTTCACAGAGTGAGACGAAATCGAGTTCATTCCCATCATTCCGATCCTGGCTCGTGCTCCCTCTGTGTTCTTTGTGTCCTCTGTGGTTCGTCTTGGCTGCTCTCCGCTTTCATCCTTTTCTCTCCGTCCGGACCCATTCCTTCTGTCGGTGCGTTACAAAGCGCTTGTAGATATTGAGTTTGCTCAGCACGTAGCCTGGAATGGCAAATATCACGTTTGCTGGGATCAATTCACGACCGAATCGAAACCATGCAACCGCAATACTGAAGCTGGCGAAAAAACCCGCTACGACGAGAGTCACGAATGGATACCATTTCCCAAACCAAAGACCGATCCGATCAGAGACGCCGCCATGACCCACAGCACCCACGCTGGCGCCGCTTCCCGCTTTATGGAAGAAGTCATGCTAGATCGTGCAGTCTAGTAGCCAAAACTCTCGCAGAGACGCAAAGAAGCCGAGAAGAAGCATGGAGCGAAGGGCGGAGAGCGAAGAGCATTTTGGCAGACGTGCTTAGTTCCGGGTTCTTAATTCTGAGTGCCCGCCACGGCAGATCTTCGGCTTCGTTCTCAGTTTCGCCATCGTTGCTACCGCAGCCAAGCGGTGGATGGGTGAGGCATCGCAGATCCGCCGCGTAAGACCCCAGCGACCTTGCGTCGCTTGTTGAATCCGCCTCTCGAGCTAGAAAGGCCCCACGCGTCTAGTTTTTCTCACCTTCTCCCGCCAGGGCGGGAGAAGGGGCAGGGGGATGAGGGTGGACACGCATGCCGCAGCTAGCATCGAAGCTGAGCCTACGGTCGCCCAAGACACCCCGGGGGGTAAAAGACTCAGCAGCTGAAATCGCATCGATTTCAGCATTTGAGTTCAGTAGCGCACATCGGCGCATTAATTTGTTCAAACCGTGATGTATGCACATCCACTTTATGCGCGAAAATGGCTACGGGTTGAGAGACGGGGTAAACGCTGCATCGGCAGGCGGAGGCTGCAGGGTAGGTGGGTTACGAGGCGGGAGCCTCGTAATCAGGGAGCCAGGGGAAATTGGAACAGCCAGGACAGGCTGTTCTACTCTCAACCCTCCGCCGTGTCCCAGAGATCCGCCGCGGCGGACTCTTAGCTCTTCGCCTTATGCTCCGTGCTCCTTGCCATCAACCCTTCCCTCTTCCCCACTTCTTCTCCCAGATCTCTTTTCGTTCTTCATCGATTTTTTCGGTGGCGCGTTGGGTTCCCCTCGTGAGCGCCATCCATTGCCACCGCCGGAGAAAGCGGATGAATTCAGGATCGTTGTAGCGAGGCTTGCGTTGGAGCATGGCTTCGACGTATCCCCACCACATCATCGCGGCGCCTGTGATTTTTGGAGGGGACAACAAACGAGAGATCGCACTGATGCTGACGAATGCGAGAGAGGAGCCCATGAAGTATTGACCATACCCGTGTCGTTTGCGTCCAACATAGATATTTTGTTGACTGGACCCCATGGGCCGCAAATGCTCGAATCGGAGGTCTGGCTCATCGAAACTGCCCGCCTTCCAGCCGCATAGACGCGCTGTGTGGCAGTCGATCCCATCCCACATGACCTGTCGAACGAAGCCATCCGTTTCTTCGAAGCATTCCTTGCGACAGAACTTGCTCGCCCCGACCGACATATGATCCCGAATGAGTTCAAGAACCTGCTTGCCTGTGTTATGATCGATGTAGTAGGCTTTTCCGCTGATTGTACCTAGTCGCGGATCGGCCTCCATCAGTTCAATGAGTCGTTCGAAATACCGCGCAGGTAAGTCTAAGTCCATGTCCAGTTTACAGATGTAATTGTACAGTTTCGAGATATGCCGATAACCTTCGTAGAACGCTTCGATCACCCCTGGCCCGACGCTTCGTTTTCCTCGATCCTGACGCGTGATCACGCGCAGGAATGGCAATCTCGATTGGTATTCCTGAAGAATCTGCTGCGTGGCATCGGTTGAACCGTCGTCGACCACGATCCATTCCGATGGTTGGACCGTCTGCGCCGCGACGCTATCGAGCGTTCGCCGCATGAAGTCCGCCTCGTTCCGGCATGGACTAATCAGGATGTAGCTTCGATGCGAAGGCATAGAGTTTCGTTTCAGGCCGTTCTGATACTAAGGAGTAGACAACTTCTTTTCAGCCTCTTGTTCCATACCCTTTTGGATGGCGGCGGTGCCATTCCCAGGCGGTGGCCACCGTATCGCGAATATTAGGATAGAGTGGTTTCCAGCCAAGCTGTGTTTTGATCTTGGTCGGATCGGCTACTAGGGCCGGTGCATCCCCAGGCCGCCGCGCGACGACTTCGTAGGGAATCTTTTGACCGACAACATCCTCGCATGCGCGAAGGACTTCCATCACGGAGTTCCCGTTGCCGGTTCCGATGTTAAATACCTCGGCGGTATTCTCTCGGGTCGCTTGAATCGCGAGGAGATGGGCCGAGGCTAGGTCGGTCGTATGCACGTAATCCCGAACGCAGGTGCCATCTGGGGTTGGATAATCGTTTCCAAAGATCAGGATCTTTTCCCGCTGTCCTAGCGGAACCTGGAGAACCAACGGGATCAAGTGATTCTCTGGGTCATGGGCTTCTCCATGCTGTCCGTCGGGATCGGCTCCTGAGGCATTGAAGTAACGGAGCAAGGTGAATCCGAGTCCGTGGGCATGCGAGAAATCCCGGATCATCCACTCCACCGCAAGCTTCGTTCGGGCGTATGGACTGCAGGGGATTTGCGCAGCATTCTCGTTCATCGGCGGGGTCGGGTTATCCCCGTAGGTTGCACAGGTGCTCGAGAAAAGCAACCGCTTCACCCCGACCTCTTTCATCGCCTTGAGCAAGCTCAAGGTACCCCCGATGTTGTTGTCGTAGTGATATTCCGGAACGGTAACCGATTCACCCACGTAGGTCGCAGCGGCAAAATGCATGACGGCATCGGCTCGCACCGTGCGAAGCGCGTGCGTTAGCTGTTCCGTATCCCGGATATCACCGCGAATAAGCCGCTCCGCGGGTACCGAACCGGAATGCCCTTGGCACAGGTTGTCGT
>JBKDPB010000234.1:0-46392 GCA_046342615.1 Planctomycetota bacterium
TCGTTCGAGCTAAAGAAGGCGACCACATGCTTACCGTCGCTTGCCGGTGTGGGTGCCGCATTGGCGCTGACCGGATGGCAATAGGGACGTCCGCGTGCGATCCACTGCTGCTCCCACAGCAGCTGCCCCGTGGCCGTACTGTAGCTCGACAATCGGATCCGTCGTTGGTCCATCGCATCGCTGCTGGTGGTGATCACCTGATCGCCAACGATGATCGCGCCTCCCGCGCTGCGACCGGGAATTTTGACTTTCCACGCGATATTCTTGGACGCATCGCCGCCGAATTCCTCGGGGAGACTCGCGGTGGCCGACGAGCCAGTGGCACCTGGGCCGCGGAACTGGCGCCAATCCTCGGCTCCCACCTGCAGGGTCGTCAGCGAGGTGGCTGCGGAGAAGAACGCAGCCTGAACAAAGACGGAAAAGCTTTTCATCGTATCACTTGCTTTCGTATCTCTAGCGGATGTATGTATTGTTGGTTCTCGAGCTAGGGTTTCAGCGCGATCGCTTTGCCGGTTTCATCGCACAGCCGAAGCTGAAACGCGTAGTTCTGGGCCCAAGCTTCCTTTTGTTCGTTCTGACAGATCTTGACGAGGATCTGATTCTCCCCTGCCTTGAGCTGGATCGGCGCGGCGTATTGATCGATCTGCATGCCGGTGTGGTAGACTTCGTTCGAGATTACCTCACGCCCATTCACCCAAACCTTTTGCGCGTTGATGCATCCAACGCGGACTTCGCAACCGACCGCAGATGGAACGTTGACGCTTGCGACCGCATAGACGATGCAACCTTTCTCATTGTTGAACAATTTCGCCAAATCGACTTGCCCTTCCGCATCTTCGGTGGTGTGCTCCAGCCAGGATGCCTGGCCATTCTTGCCTGTGTAGCTCTCGTTGACTTTCCCCGCTGCCCAATCGGATTCGACCCCGTAATCGACATTGAACTTGTCGCTGCCGACGTTATCGAAGGGACCAATCAGTTTCCAGGTGCGGACAAACCCCATGTGTTGGGCCATATCCACGGTAACGCCGACCGCTTTGAGCTTCTCGATAATTGCGGAGGTTTGGGTCGGATGTCGAGCTGAATCCAGCAGTCGACGCCACTGTTTCTCGTCCGCTCCCTCGCTCTTGAGAATCGCATGGGCCACGGCATCGAAGCGAATCTCGAGGCTGGGATCCTCGAGCATCGATTCGAGAAGCTTGGTCCGCAGGGCGTCATCGCTGTCGGTCAGCCAGCGAAAGACGGTGTAGCGGGCCTCGGGATCTTGCGTTGAGTCGTTGAGAAACGCGGAGAGTTCTTCGTTCGTCGCGGCCTTCGGATTGCGATGCAGTGTGTTTGCCAATCCGAGGAGCCAATTCTTGCCCAAGGGTGTCGCGCCCTTCATCGCCCGAAGCACCTTGAGCAATTCGATGTCTTTCGCCGTCGACAATTGCCGGACGGTTTTCGCGGCAGCTTGCTGGGCTTTTTCGTCGCCGGGCTGGATCGTACGCAGGACGGCTAGTTGTTCCGCGCTATTTTCGGCCAACGAAGCAGGGACCAGCAGAATGCCCAGAAGCGTCAACGCGAATGCGATGCGCACGAAATGCATCAATACCATGAACCAACTACCTTCATTTCGAGACGTCGTCGACCGGATGAGAACAAACCCATAGCGATGCATTATGACGGCATTTGGGTCGGCTAGCTAGGCGTCACGAAGACTCGATCGACGTGGAGTTTTCGGTTGAGCAACAAAAGATCCGCGCGTTTCCCCGGCTCGAGACTTCCGCATTCGCCATCGATCCCGGTCAGCGTGGCTGGAGTCAAGGACGCCATGCGAATGATATCGTGCAGCGGGACCTCGGTGTTCCGTACCATAAAGCGGACGCAGTGATCCATCCCTTGGATGGCGCTGGCCAGTCCGCCGTCGGCCCCTCTTCCCACAAGGCCATCGCTTTCGACCCAAACATTCTCGTCGGGATGCCCAAAGAGGTATTTCCCAGGGGGCATATCCATGGCTCGATTGGAGTCGGTCACCAGGCACAATCGTTGGGGGCCTTTCATCTGCCACGCGAACTGAAGAAGCTCGGGCGACAGATGGCAGCCGTCCGCGATGACTTCGGTGCTCATCGTCTGGTGCGCGAGAACGAACTCGAGCATGCTTCCTTGCATGGGAGTGCCAAAGCGGCTTCGCACGGAAGCGACGTTGGACATGGCGCACCAGAAATGATCGACATGGGACATACCGGCTCGATGGGCAGCGGCCATCTCGCTCCAGGAGGAATTGGAATGACCGCAAGTGACCAGGCACTTGCGCCTCTTCGCGTACCGATAGAACTCGATACATCCCTCCAATTCGGCGGCGCAGGTCGCCACGCGAATCAGTCCCGTTTTGAAATAGGATTGATACTCGGACAGGATCGGCGCGCGACAACCCGCTTTGCTATGGCAACCTGACTTGGCGACGGCAAAGTAGGGCCCATACAAGTGCACGCCTGGCATATGCGGAAACGATGATGAATGATCCCGGCGAGCGCGATCCACGGAATCGAGCATCGCATGAATCGCCTCCGCGGCTCCCGTCGTCGTGGTCGGAAAGATGGTGGTCGTCCCGTGACTCAAGTGCGCGCGGGCAGCGCGGGCGACTGCGTCCGGCGTGCCGTCCATAAAATCGGCACCTGCTCCCCCGTGGACATGGATGTCGACGAACCCGGGGGAGAGGAGCTTGCCCGACCCATCGATGACCGGAAGCGCGCTGGGGATGCGTTTGGGAACGGCTCCAACGCGATGAATGCGACCCGACCTGACTTCGACCCAACCATCCTCGAGGACGCGATCAGGAAGTATCACGCGGGCTCCCGCCACCGCCCAACGCTCGGGCATCGAGTCGATAACTTGCATACGATTTCAGCCTCGCAGGACCACGATTAGGGTAGCGATCAGCCCCAAAGCGATGGCGATGAGCAAACCAAAGATGATCCAGGTCTGTTTTTGTTTCTTCCTGCGACGCAAGTCCAAGTTGGCCTTTGCCTTGACGACAGGAGCATTGGACAATTCCGAGGTGATCTTGTCTTGCTCCACAAACTGTTTTTCAGACGGTCTTTCGGTGGGTGCGACAACGGGAGGGGGTGCCGTTGCTTCCGTGACCGTTCCCGGTTCCGATCCGAATGCGTCTGGCATGAGCTCGATGGCGATGCGCCAGATTTCCATCCCCTCGCGCCAAATATACGAGTCGGCGGTTACTCGCCGCTGGGCAATCCAGGAGGTCAGGGTACGGGTATCTGCGGGCCCATAGACGCCGCCGCTGGGGGGCCGGACAAACCAGCGCGTTTCGCTGTCCGCCGCAGGTTTTTTCGGAGATTCTACGGGCAGGGGCGCGACGGGAGCTTGCTCCAGCGTCGCGACGGCTGCCACGTCTTCTTGTTCGAGCGTCGACGCTGGTGGGTTCTCTCGAACCTCGGCCTTGGCCGATTCACCGCTGGGGGATTCCAAGGGGATCGAAAAATCGGCGTCTTCGTTTGGAACGCGAAAACGATTTTGGCAATGCGGGCAGCGTCCCCGCTTCCCCGCCTGAAAGAACTTGACATGGAGCGGTTTATTGCAGACGTGGCAGTTGAATCGAATACCCATGGCTTTCGGTTCTCGGAGGCTAACAGCCGTTCGACGCTACTTGTACGTTTCGTGGCACTTGTTGCATGATTGGTCGATGCGGCTGACAGCCGTTCGTGCGAGTTCCGCGTCGTTGGTCTTGACGGCTTTCAAGACGTCCTTGGATGCAGCCACCATGGCTTTCGTCACGTCTGTGTAATTCTCGTCATCGGCATCCGGCATCCCCTCCTGTTGAAGGATATATCCAAAAGCGGCGATCAACTCGGCATATTTCGCAAGATCCTCTTTGCTCTTGCCGAAGCTGTCTTCGCTGCTAGCACTTGGAGCCACGTTCTTGCGAAGCGACCATTCCAACAATTGCATCACGGGTTTGCGGTCTGCCACTTCCCTCCAAACCAGATTCTCCGCCGTCCCGTTGAGCCTGCTCCCTTTCAATAATTCTTGAAGGTCTTGCTGTCGAAGCTTGGCCTCGTTGTAGACGGGTTGCGTGCCGACTTTGCAGTTTGCGGCGAGCCTTGCGAAGATCGTGCGCGCGTAGGGAGCCGATGTCTTCCACCGAACCTCATCGGGGTATTGCGAGACGATCGCCATCAAGGAGGCCAACAGAGTAAACTCCTTGCGGCATTCTGCGTAAGCACCTCCGGCGAATTTCGCGGGTGTGGTGATCATACCGTCCAGGCGAGATTTGGATTCTTTGACCAGATCCTCGATGGTGGCTCCAGCGATCAACGGTTTCCATGCGTCCGCCCCCGCCATCGGCGCCGCATCCATCTCCTCGGCCGAATCGTTGTTGACGGCCGTTGCGTTCGCAGGCTCGGCGCTGGGGCTCCCCTGCAACTGGGCGACGGGATCTGGAAAGAAGACCCCAGAGAATTCGTTGGGCTCAAATCGAGGAGGTGCCGCGCGTTGCGGTCGTCGCGGCGGGGTCTGGGCGTCGGACACACTCGCCAGAACCAAAGCCAAGACGAGCCAACCCGACGATCGCCACTTTCCACTCACCATACACGCGCACCTCGACCCTCTCATTTTGATCATCCTACCCAATCCTGCAAGGGACTTGCAGAGCCCGCGTCGTGGGGCTCGGATCGACGGGAGGCGAGCCGATGTTTTTCAAGCAAGGCGACGTAACCAGCACACGTCAAGGCCGCAACCACCGCCATGAGCATGCTGGTCGCGACCATGCCGAACAGGGTTGCTTCCAAGGAATTTCCAAATGGAAAAAACGCATTGCTCGAACCAAAACCCATGCCCCTTCCTCCGTAAGCCCCCGTGATCGCTGCGCTCGCAAAGGAAATGTTCACGGGAAGCATTAAGGTCAAGCTGGTCAGCATCCCAATGGCATACGCTCGCAACTCGCCTTGGTGCCAAATAGACATAATCAAAAGCAAGGGAATCGAAATCATATACAAATAGGCAAAGATCGCATAACCTATCTGACCCGCGAGCAGCGGCACCAGCAAAAACAAAAGGATAAACGCCAGATAGCCCCCGAGACTTGCGTAGAACAATCGCCACCAGGGACTTATCGTTCGCTTCGAGACTCGATCGCCGACGGGAAAGGATCGCACGATCCACGGGAGACGGAAAGCAACGAAGATCCCAATGCACCCGATGAGCATGAACAGCATCCCAAATCGATTCAAGTACATCGCTATCGATTCGAGTTGCATGTCTCCCGACACGTTGTTGCCCATCACCGAGCCGGCAAGCGCCACAAAGAAACTGATTGCGGCCAGGCTGATGCTCCAGCGAAGAAAGTTTCTCTGGAGCGGCGTTAATTCTTTCTGGGTTCCTCCGTCGTGCTCGTCGTCGAACTCAAATGGACTGGGTTCTTTCCTTGGTTGATCCATCGATCCTCTCCTTTCGGTTCCGGTCAATCGAGCAAGGCATGCACGGCATCGCCTGCGACTCCAGCCAAGCGATGATCCGAGGCGATCGACGGGAGAGGCCCCTGCCGACCATGTTGGATCAGAAAAGGGGTCGAATACCGTACTGCTGGTGGATTTGGTTGCAGAGCTTGGGAGCCAATCGCAACCCGCGCGCGAGTTCCTTGAGGTAATCCACCTCCGCTTGTTGGTCGATGGTGATACTGGCGATCGAAGCGGCGTACACCGCGGTTTCCATGCCGAGTGGGACCGACCACGCGAAGTCGCGCGCGTTGGTGGCGTTGGCAAACTCCTGGCGCAGGAACTGGATGGTTTCCGGATTGGTGTTTCCGACCCGTTCGAGAATGGCTTGCTGTTCCTGTGCATCGATACGTCCGTCGGCTTTGGCGGCGTGGATCATCGCGCGGATGAGCACGATGACTTGTTCCCGATCGCTTGCGGAGACCTCCGGGGGAGCGGTTTTGGTGGGTTCTTGGCCAAAGATGTCTCCTTGCGGAGCACCGCCGCCTCGCGGGGCGGGAGTTTCAGGTCGTCGGTTTTGGGGCGCCGGCGTGGGGTTGGTGGGTGGTTGCGGCGCTGATCGGCCGACGCCGAGCATGTCTTCAAGATCTTTTGCGGATGGACGCCCCGCTCCGCTCGATCCGTCCCGGAAGACACCTGGGAAATCGACCCGTTCCGATCCACCTCGCTGGCCTGGTCCACCGACGAGGATATCTTTGACGATGTCAGGTCGTGCTCCGCCGCCGCGACCTTGCTGTGAGCCTGCGTTGATAATTTCGTTGAGGATATCGAATGGATTCATGATCAATGAGCGCTAAAGGAGTAGGAGAGAGAATATGGCGGCTCGCGCCATCCTTTAGCAATATAACCTATTCGATCGCAGGAATCAGCTCTCGACCAGTTCGCCCGGCGATTTTGTATTGCGTCGGCGATCGCTTTCACGGAGGTACATTTTCCGAAGGCGAATAACGTTGGGGGTCACTTCCACCAACTCGTCATCCTCGATGTATTCGAGGGCTGCTTCCAGGAATAATTCCCTGGGAGGCTTGAGGATGACATTTTCGTCGTTGCCGGCAGCCCGAATATTGGTCAGCTTCTTTTCCTTGGTGGGATTGACGACCAAGTCGTTGTCGCGGGCATTTTCGCCGACGATCATCCCTTCGTAGACATCATCGCCGGGAGCGACGAACAGTTCGGACCGCTCTTGAAGGGCAAACAGGGCATAGGCGACCGCTTTCCCGGGAACCATCGAGACCAGAACCCCGTTGGATCGGCGCGCCATTTCAGGCCCGACCGGCTGATAGCCGGAAAAGCGATGGTGGATGATCGCGGTTCCTTGGGTGGCGTTGAGCATTCGGGTTCGCATGCCGATCAGGCCGCGGGCGGGGATGGAGAACCGAAGGAGGGTGTAATCGCCTCTCGGGTTCATCGATTCGAGAATCCCGCGTCGATTGCCAACCATTTCCATGACGGGTCCGACGCGATCGGTCGGGACCTCGACGTTGAGCACTTCGTAGGGTTCGCACAATTCGCCGTCGATCCGTTTGAGAACGACGCGCGGCTTGCTGATGCTCATCTCGTAGCCTTCGCGTCGCATGGTCTCGATGAGAACCGACAAGTGGAGAACGCCTCGGCCGCGTACGGCGAATGCTTCGCTTCCTTCGACGGGAGTCACTCGCAAGGCGACATTGCGTTCGAGTTCTTTTTCGAGTCGAGCCTTGAGTTGGCGCGTCGTCACGTACTTGCCGTCTCGGCCTGCGAGGGGCGACGAGTTGATGCTGAAGACCATTTCGAGGGTCGGTTCATCCACTTTCAAGCGCGGCAGCGGATTGGGTTCGCCGCGATTGCAGATCGTGTCTCCGATCTCAATATTGTCCAATCCGATCACCGCCACGATGTCGCCGGCGGTGGCCGACTCGGTATCGACGCGACCGAGTTTGTCGAAGAATTGAAGATTCGCCACCTGGGCAGCGACGATGGATTCCTCTTTGACCATGTCGACTTGCTGGCCTTTGCGGATGGTGCCTGCCTGAATCCGGCCGATCGCGATGCGTCCGACGTAGTCCGACCAATCGAGATTGGTCACCAGCAATTGCAGGGAGCTGTCGGGTTCGACGTCGGGTCCAGGGATCTTCTCAAGCATCAGGTCCAGCAGCGGAATCATATTTTCGCCTGGAACTCGCCAATCGCGAGTCGCATAGCCTGAACGGCCAGACGCATAGATCACGTCGAAATGATCCATGTAGTGTTCCCCCCCGAGGTCGACCAGGAGCATGAGAGCTTCCTCGACGACTTCATCGCAACGGGCGTCCGGCCGGTCGATTTTGTTGACGACGACGATCGGCTTGACACCGCACTCGAGGGCTTTCGAAAGGACGAACCGGGTTTGCGGCATGGTCCCCTCGGCGGCGTCGATGAGGACCAATGCGCCGTCGGCCATGCGAACAACGCGTTCGACCTCTCCTCCGAAGTCCGCGTGACCTGGGGTGTCGATCAGGTTGATCTTGATCCCTTTGTACTCGAGCGCGATGTTCTTGGAGAGAATCGTAATGCCGCGTTCTCGCTCCAAGTCGTTGCTGTCGAGGATGCGTTCCCCCTGCAGTTGCGAATCGCGAAACTGACCGCTTTGCTTAAGCAGGCAGTCGACCATGGTGGTCTTTCCATGATCGACGTGGGCGATGATGACGATGTTTCGGATGTCGTTGCGACGCATGAAGTATGGGATTCGCGGGGGAAGAGGCGGGGATCGATCTAGGTTTCGTCGTTCGCTCGGAAGCTGCCGACCAGGGTCGGCGTGTAACGGCACAATTCGTTGTCGCGGAAGTACAGTTTAAGTTCGCGTGCCGCGGACTCAGGACTGTCCGAGGCGTGAACGAGGTTCATTTGCCGAGAGCTGCTGTAGTCGCCCCGGATCGTTCCGGCGGCCGCCTTCAGTCCATTGGTAGCGCCCAGCATTTCTCGGACAACTCGAATCGCCTCCAAGCCTTCCACGGCCATCGCGACGATCGGGGCGGAAGTGATGAATTCTTCGAGATTTTTGTAGAACGGCTTGCTGACATGCTCCGCGTAATGTTCGCGGGAAAGCTCAGGGGTCACATGCAGCATCTTCATCGCAACCAGGTTCAGGCCTTTGCGTTCGAAACGGCTGATGACTTCGCCGACCAGGCGGCGTTGGACGCAATCGGGTTTGAGGAGGACAAGGGTCGTTTCCATGGTGTTTCTATCGACTTGGACGAAGGGAGGGTTACGATTTCCGGCGCCGCCGGATCGGTCCAGGTGGACACTTGGGCGCCCGGCCGCGTGTCCCGGAGGCTCGGCCGATCGCCCGACAGGCGGGAATTGTCCCGATTTCCTTGGAAAAAGCTAGGTCAAAAGTCAGCTTCTCCCGGCGCAGTGTCGCTATCCGTTTTTCCCCCGAAACGCTACCTTGATCTTAGTTCGAGGATGTTTCGTTCGCCGAGGAAAGGTTTATGAAGTTTAAATTCCCAATAGTCATCATCGATGAGGATTTTCGTTCCGGTAATGCATCGGGGCTCGGAATTCGAGCTCTGGCCGAGGCGATCGAACGGGAGGGGATGGAGGTCGCCGGAGTGACCAACTACGGCGACTTGTCGCAGTTCGCCCAGCAGCAGAGCCGCGCATCGGCCTTCATTTTGTCGATCGACGACGACGAATTCGCCTCCGAAGACTCGATGAAGCATGCCCTGGACAATCTGCGCCAGTTCATCTCGGAAATTCGCTTCAAGAACGCCGACATCCCGATTTTCCTCTACGGGGAGACCCGCACCTCGCGGCACATTCCCAACGACATTCTCCGCGAACTGCACGGGTTCATCCACATGTTCGAGGATACGCCGGAGTTCGTGGCCCGCCACATCCTTCGGGAAGCCCGATCCTACATCGACAGCCTGGCGCCCCCGTTCTTCCGAGCCATGATCCACTACGCGCAGGATGGTTCCTACTCGTGGCATTGCCCCGGACATTCGGGGGGCGTTGCGTTTCTCAAAAGCCCCGTCGGCCAAATGTTCCATCAGTTCTTCGGCGAGAACATGCTCCGGGCGGATGTGTGCAACGCGGTCGAAGAACTCGGCCAACTGCTCGACCACACGGGTCCGGTCGCTGCATCGGAACGCAACGCGGCTCGAATCTTCGGTGCAGACCATTGTTTCTTCGTCACCAACGGGACGTCGACCTCCAACAAAATCGTCTGGCACTCGACGGTCGCCAACGGCGATATCGTGGTCGTGGACCGCAATTGTCACAAATCGATCCTGCACTCGATCATTATGACGGGCGCGGTGCCGGTATTTTTGACTCCGACGAGAAACAACCTCGGCATCATCGGGCCGATCCCGCAGAGCGAATTCTCGATGGAGAGCATCCAAAGGAAGATCGAAGCCAACCCGTTTGCGAGGGAAGCTCAGCGCAAATACCCGGAACGCATGCCTCGTATCCTGACGATCACCCAGAGCACCTACGATGGTATCCTCTACAACGTGGAGGCCCTGCGCAAGATGCTGGATGGACAAATCGGATCGCTCCACTTCGACGAAGCCTGGTTGCCGCACGCCGCGTTCCATCATTTCTACAAGGACATGCATGCCATCGGCCGCGATCGACCACAACCGCAGGAGTCGATGATCTTCGCCACCCACTCCACCCACAAACTGCTCGCCGGCATCTCGCAAGCCTCGCAGATTTTGGTGCGAGAACCCGCAAACAAGAAACTCGACCGACATACCTTCAACGAAGCCTACCTGATGCACTCATCGACCTCTCCCCAGTACGCCATCATCGCGTCATGCGACGTGGCGGCGGCGATGATGGAGCCGCCCGGAGGCACGGCGCTCGTCGAAGAATCGATCATGGAAGCCCTCGACTTCCGTCGCGCCATGCGAAAAGTGGACGATGAATGGGGGACCGACTGGTGGTTCAAAGTCTGGGGCCCCGAACATCTGGCCGAGGAGGGAATCGGCGAACGAAGCGATTGGCTCCTCCGACCCGACGAGAACTGGCACGGCTTCGGCGGCCTCTCCGACGGCTTCAATATGCTCGACCCCATCAAGTCCACCGTCATCACGCCGGGATTGGATGTCTCGGGTCAGTTCGCCGAGACCGGTATCCCCGCTTCGATTGTCACCCGATACCTTGCAGAGCACGGTGTTATCGTCGAAAAGACCGGGCTGTACTCGTTCTTCATTATGTTCACCATCGGCATCACCAAGGGGCGATGGAATACGCTCGTCAGCGCCCTGCAGCAATTCAAAGATGATTACGACAAGAATCAGCCCATGTGGAAAATCCTTCCCGAGTTCGTGCAGCAATACCCGCAGTACGAACGCGTTGGGCTCAAAGAGCTGTGCCAACGCATTCACGACACGTACAAGGCGCATGACGTGGCGCGGGTGACAACCGAAATGTACCTGTCTCCGATGCAACCCGCGATGAAGCCGTCGGACGCGTTTGCCATGATGGCCCACGACGAGGTCGATCGAGTTCAGATCGATTACCTCGAAGGTCGCGCTACCGCCGTCTTGTTGACTCCGTACCCACCTGGCATTCCACTTCTGATCCCAGGCGAGCGATTCAACAAGTCGATTGTGGAATACCTCCGATTCGCAAGGATGTTCAATGAAAAGTTCCCCGGCTTTGACACCGACATCCATGGACTCGTGGAGGAAATCGTCGATGGCAAACCGGAGTACTTCGTCGACTGCGTTTGCATCAAGGAACCGCCGGTCGCCGCAAGCGTTCCCAAGCAAGTGGCGAAACCGACAGCAGTGTAAACGCCGATGGATGCAAGCGCCCTCCCAGCCGCGTCGCTGTTCGAGGCCTTTATCGCCACCGCCTCCCGCGCCCCGAATGGGATCGCATGGCTCGCGGCCAATCCGCATGAGACCCGACCGACGTGGACATGGTCCGAAATCGGCGAGTGCGTGCATCGAACCGCCCAATACCTGAACGCGCGCGGCGTGGGAAAAGGAGATCGCGTGGCCAACACAGGACGCAATTGCGCCCAGTGGGCCATCCTCGATCTGGCGTGTTCGTCCATCGGTGCGATCCATGCACCCATCGATTCCAGGTATCCCGCGGCTTGGATGGAGCGCTGTTTGAACAGCTTGGAAGCCAAGATTCTCTTCTCGGATCCAGATGCTCCCTTCCATCGAGGAATCCCCTTGGCATCCCTCGCCGGTCGGGAAACACGGTCTCGAAATCGATCGATTTCGATGGAGTCAAGCGCAAGCGATCTCGACGATGCGGCTTGCATTCTCTTCACGTCGGGAACCACCCTTGATCCGCGCGGTGTGGTCCTCACCCATCGCAACCTCCTCAGCAACGGCCTCGCCAAACTCGATGCGATGCCTCAGGCCCCAGACGATCTGCGAATGAACCTGCTCCCGTTCTCCCATGCATACGCTCGAACATGCGAGTTGACGGCGTGGATGCTGGCGGGTGGAACCATGGCATGCGTTTATGGTGTCGAGGAAGCTCTGGCTGCGGCCCCGCGGTTGCGTCCGCAACTGATCAACGCCGTACCGCTGTTCTATGAGGTACTCGAACGCAGAGCGCGCGCGACCTCGGGGTCGAAGCGCTCCACCGCGGATCTCCTGGGAGGCTCGGTGCGACGGTTGGCGAGTGGCGGCGCCCCGCTCAGAAAAGAAACTCGGCAGGGATTGGAGCAGATGGGGCTCCCGATTTTTCAAGGCTACGGACTGACCGAGGCTTCGCCGGTGGTCTGCTCGAATCGCGACTCGATGCAGGGCGCTCCGCCAATCCTCGAGGGCGTGGGGCCCACCGTCTCGGGGGTACGTATCCGAATCGATTCGGACCGCCGCATCTGGGTCTCAGGAGATGGGGTCATGCAGGGCTATTGGCGCAACCCTGAAGCCACCGCCTCGCGAATCATCGATGGATGGCTCGATACGGGCGATCTGGCAACGAGCTCAACCACCCAGGCCCATGCACCCCTCGCGATCGAAGGGCGATGCGACGAGGTGCAGGTCCTGGCGAACGGATACAAGTTTTCGCCGCGGCCCTTGGAGCAGCAATTGCTGTCGGGGATCGATGGCCTTGAGTACTGTGTCCTCTTGGGATCAGGCAGGCATCAGCCATTGTTGGCAGTGCAACTCGCCCCGGGGTTCGAACATCTCCGAAGCTCGGAAATTTTAGGCAGGGCGCGGGATATCCTGAGCGAGGTGGAGGATTACGCGCGACCTACCTTGGTCTGGATTGAACCGGAGACATGGTCGGTCGCCAACGGATGCCTCCACTGGAAGGGGGGTATCAATCGCCGCGCGATCCTCCGCCGGATCGATGCCGCAGGATCGGAATAACTGGCGCAGGCAGACATCGTTTGGTCTTCCTCAAGTCGATCGCTGGGATATGTCCCAGTCCCGTGGTCTTCCTTGCCGAATTTCCATTCTGACGATTGGGAAACAACTGTAGGACTCGCAGTTGCAACGCCAGCCCGTCTCACCGGTCATCCTATTCACGTATGAATACGTCGCAACTTAATGACAAAGCGCTAGAGAAGACGTTCTCGATACTGAACGATCCCAAGTATCAAGCGAGCACTCAAGTCCTCGCTCGCGGATTGCGCAGCAGCAATTCCATCATCCGCGCCGCTTCGCTCCAATCGTTGCTGGCCCGAGGAACTTCGTCCGACTACGACATCATTCTTCAATCCATCGACCGGAGCACGCCAGCCGAAATAAACATGATCCGTCCGCATACAGCTCGCATGACCGAGGTGATCGACCAGGGTCTCGCCAGCTCGGACCGGGCTATTCGGCAGAGAGCTCTGTGGACGATTGCGAAGATGGAACTCGAATCGCGATTCTGCTTCTTGGTCGATGCGGTTTGCAATCCGGAAGATCCGCAGCAGATGATTGCGATCGAAGTGATTTCCAACTTGGTGAAGTCGCTACGCCTAGGAAACCCCATGGACGATACCTTGCGGGATTCCGCAAGATTAGCTCTTCTCGCGGAACTCGCGCGCGGTATCGAAAGCTATCCTCAGCATCGCGTTCAATCGATATTCGATTGGTGGGCGTCGCTCGCTGGCCAAGATGACGAAGTCGTGGTCAATACGGTTCGCGAAGCGGTGAACGGCGAGTCGCTGCAGGGGCTGTTGCGATACTTGGAAAACTTCAAGTCGGAAGATTATCTGGATCTGGTGGCTCGGTTCCTGTGGAACCTGAACGGGGACGACTGCCTGCTGAAATTGGCGGCAAAACGAAATGATCCTCCCTTTGTGGAAGCGTTAGGAAAGCTCTGTCGCCGCCTGGAACCCACGAAAGAGTTAGCCCGAAATTTGAAACGCTCCGACATCGAATACGTATTCCTGAGCGAAGAGATATTTCTGGACGATCGGATTTCCCTGGTCACAAAAACGTCGCTCGTCAACTTGATGACCATTCAGCGGGCTGCTATCGAAGATATCCTGCCTCGGATCGCGTGGTTAGTTCTGCGAATCGACGCAACGCTCGAGAATGAAGTCGCCTTGCTGCTCGAACGCCAAAAGCCCATGAATACGGATATCGCGGTCTTGGTGCTAAGCGATGCGTTGGACGCTCCGGATGTCGAATCGTCCGTTCCCTCGCCGTGGAAACAGTCGATGCGGGATGCATTGCAGGGACTCATCGATGGCTACGCGCGGGTGGGTAAACGCTTGCAAGGAGCGATCTCCCATTTCTTTCGGGAATTCAAATGCGAAAAGCTTTTGGAAAAACTGCTCGATTGGCCCGCCTCACACCTGTCCGCATATGCAAGCTTGAGTCGCCTCGGCGATTCGCAGTTTCTCGACAAGCTGATGAACGAGATGGACTCCATCTCACCGGTTCGCCGTCAACGCGGAGTTCGCGCCGCACACCTCTTCGGAATGGATCATCTCGTTGAGGAATTGATTATCAATAAACTCAGCGATCCGGTGGATGAAGTCCGCATCGAAGCGATCTGCGCGCTGGCCGACTCGACCGACTGCGAACAAGCGATCTCGTTGCTGGGTCCGCTCGAAACGGGTACGAATCCTGAGATTGATCAGGCAGTACGCGGTTCCATTATGAAATTGAGGGAGGTACTGTGATCGCATCCCTCCTCTCCTTCGTTTTGGCAATCCTCAAATTGGAAGGGTACGATCGATTTCATCCTTCGCGAGGGATGATTCTCGCTGCGGTGCTTACCATGTTGGCATCGATCGCAGTCTGGCAACTGGGCGTTCTCCTGGTTCGATGGTTGAACCGTCCAAGCAAGTCTCCGCAACGATTATTCCGAGCCCTATGCGATCGGCATCAACTCACCGAATCGGAACGGGCCATGCTCCAAGAAATCGCCGGCTACGGGTCCTACGACCCGAATTTTTTGTTCATCGATCCCGATCTTTGGGTCGCCGAGCCTTCGACTCCCGACGTGGAACGCCGCAAACGGGACCTCTTCAAGAAGCTTTTCGGCGAACTCCCCACGGCCGTTTGACGCTTTGCGACCCGCTCCGCCCGAACCGTCCCCCTGGATGCATCGCCGAGAACAAACTGGTACAACAACGCTCCGGTTGCAATTTCATTCGACGAGTTCTGTACCACGACCGGTTCGATGTCCAATCCCACTCACGAAGTTAAGTACCTGCTGTTCGATGTCGAGAGCATTGCCGACGGCGAGATGATCGCCAAGACGCGTTACCCGGACGCAAAGTACACTCCCGATCAGGCGATCGCTATGTTCCGACAGGATCTATTGTGCGAATCGGGTAGGGACTTTATTCCGTTCACCTATCATCTGCCGATCGCATTGGTCATCGCCAAGATCCGCGAAGACTTCAGCCTGATCGAGATCGTTTCATTGGATGAGCCCCAGCACCGGCCCGATGTGATCGCCAAACAGTTCTGGCTTGGCTGGGAGCGATATGGTCGTCCTACATGGATTACGTTCAACGGCAGGACCTTTGACATACCCCTGATGGAGTTGGCTGCATACCGTTTCGGAATCGGCGTCCCGGAGTGGTTCAATTTGTACGATCGAACCTACTCGCAAAACCGCAATCGCTACAACCTCGATTCCCACCTTGATTTGCACGAGGTTCTGACCAACTACGGCAGCACGTGGTTCCGCGGAGGACTCAACCTCGCGGCCTCATTGTTGGCAAAGCCTGGCAAGCTCGACATTCAAGGGGATATGGTTCTCGATATGTACCGGGCGGGCAAACTCATGGAAATCAGCGAGTACTGTCGTTGCGACGTCCTGGATACCTATTTTGTTTTTCTTCGATTGCAGGTGATGATGGGACGGCTTTCGGCGGAACGAGAGAAGGAATTGATCGCCGCTACTCGCAGCATGTTGCAACAGCAGTCGGACAAGCATATCGGATATCGACACTACCTGGAGGCTTGGCCGATTTCGGCGTGATTGCTAGCTCGAGACTCTCTACGGCTCCAGCTCCCGCAGCATCTTCAGCGATTCCTCGACGATCATCTCCCCTGTCCCGATCTCGGAAAAGCTATGCAAGCCGGTCCAGGTCTGATACCCGCCCAGGACAAATCCCTCGCGCGTTGGCGTGTAGCCGACGTAATCATTGCTCAGCCCGCACACAAACGTGTACCGGTATGGGGAACGGCGTTTGATCTCGAGCCCCAGCGCGGTGAAGAATTCGGCGGGGACCGCCACCAGGTAAACGTCGCCGATCCGCATGGCCTGCAACCACATGCGACGTTCCTCCCCTTGAAACGGTTTGAGCTTGCGGCGGCTGTCCCGAAAAACTTCGATGATCCCGTCCGCTTGGGGTGAAGCATATTTGCGACAGTACTCGACAACGGCGATGTCCTCCTTGGTCTCGTCGAAGGTGCGGATTGCGAAGGGGACCTCGCGTTTGATGGCTCGCAGACGGGAGTCCACCATCGGCTTGCCTTTGGCGAACGCTTCATTCGTAGCCTCCTTGATACGAGTCACCATTTCATCGCAGCTGAGCGATAAGTTGTGGGTGGAGCCAGCAGCTCCCGACAAGAACAGAACCGGTGCCGAGTGCTGTTCCGCCAGCTCCTGTGCGGCCAGTCCGTAGAAACTCGGCGACCGTTTGCCGGACCGCGTCCCGATGCAATGGGTGGAATGGTTGAACCAGGCCCCCCGCAGCGTTCCCTCCATGGTTTCGAATGCCATGACGGGCAGATCGACATCGAAGGGACCGGTCGGTCGAACGAATTCGTCGCGAGGGCCAATCCAATAGATCGTGCCATCCCGAAGCAGCTGACGGCTGTTCTGGCCGACGGTCGCCTCCTGCCCCAATCGAAATCGAGCCCGGGTCGGCGGGGACGATAACGCCTCGCGATCCGCGGCCACGGCTGCCTCCACGATTCCTCGCACCGTCCGTTTGCAGAACTCTTGATCCCGCTCGTAGCCGTGGACCGTTACGGTCGATGGTGCGTGATGCGTATGACTGGCATTGATCAGGATGTGATCGAACGGGATTCCGCATCGCGCTTCGATTTCCCGAGCCGCTTGATCGAGGTAATCCCGATGCATCATGAGGATATCGACCGCGACGATACAGAGCTTGGTTTCTCCCTGCACGACCAGCGCGGTGGCTTGCAATTTCCCCTCTTGGCCCTGGGCGTACCCTGGACCGATTCCTCCGCCGATCACCATCGCATCGTCCGCCACCATTTCGCGCTCGGCAGCCCCAACGCGCCAAGGATATTCTTCAGCCAAACCGATTCCTGCTCCTTGCAACAGCAGCATGACGAGCATGAAATTGCAATTCGAAAAACGATTCATCGAGGGGCCCCTTTGGGATGGAAGGAAACAGTGAAGGTCGTGCGCGATCGTCTGCTGGAGGTGGCTATGCTCTCGATTCCGTCGTGCCCCCACGTATTCGACTGCGCCGTTCACCGCCTCGTGACTCCGAGGCCGTACGGATGCTCGGACAGGCTGTTCTACGCCGTTTCTCAAGCGAGGATGTCGTTCACGACGCGGCCGTGGACGTCGGTCAATCGATACTGGCGGCCCTGATAACGGAACGTTAGCCGCTCGTGGTCGATGCCGCATAAATGCAAGATCGTCGCTTGGATGTCATGCACGTGCACCGGCGATTCGGTGATGTTCCACGCAAAGTCGTCGGTCGCTCCGACCACATGCCCCTTCTTGACTCCACCGCCTGCCATCCACCAACTGAATGCTCTGCCAAAATGATCTCGCCCCGTCGGCTTGTTCGGATCCCCTTGTCCGAATGGCGTGCGACCAAACTCTGCTGCCCAGACGACCAAGGTATCCTCGAGCATGCCTCGCTCCTCCAAATCGCGCACCAGGGCCGCCGACGGACCTTCGGTATCCTTGCACTGTTCCTCGAGTTGCGTGTGCAAATTCCCGTGCTGGTCCCATCCCGCGTGCATCAACTGGACGAATCGGACCCCGCGCTCCAACAACCTCCTGGCGATCAAGCAATTGTTGGCATACGACCCCTTGGCCAACGCATCGGGCCCATAACGCTCGATCGTCGATGCGGACTCCGTCGAAAAATCGAGCAAGTCGGGAACGCTGTCTTGCATGCGAAAGGCCATCTCGTACTGCGCGATCCGGGTGTCGATCTCGGGATCGCCGTAATCGGACAGGTGCATTGCGTTCATCTGCACGAGATCGTCGAGCATGGCTCGCTTGGCATCGCGGCTGACCCCCGATGGATTCGCCAAATAAGGAACGGGATCCCCCGTGTTACGGAAACGGACCCCCTGGAATCGAGAAGGCAAAAAACCGCTTCCCCAGTAATAATCAAAAAACAGTTGACCGCAGGTTTTGCCTCGATCGCTCGACGTCATGACCACAAAGGTAGGCAAGTTATCGGTCTCCGAGCCCAAGCCGTACGACAGCCAAGCACCGAGACTCGGTCGCCCGGGTACCTGCGCCCCGGTTAAGAAGAACGTCACGCCTGGCGCATGATTGACCGCTTCGGTGTACATCGATCGCACCAACGTGATCTTGTCGGCCAGCGCCCCGATATTGGGGAGCATGCTGCTGAGTCGCATGCCGCATTGGCCGTAGCTCTGAAACGGCTTGATGGCTGGCAAGCAGGGCCACTTGGCGTAACCGCTCGACATGGTCGACAGACGCGTGGTCCCGCGCACCGACTCGGGAATATCCTTCATGGCGTATTCGGCCATCTTCGGCTTGTCGTCGAATAGGTCGACGTGCGAGGGGCCGCCCCCTTGCCAAAACATGACAACCCGTTTGACCTTGGGGGAATGGTGCGGCAATCCGGGCAACCCTTTTTCGATGGAGTCGAATGGTCCGGCGACCGCCTGGCGCGTGTCCCGACCCATCAACGACGCCAATGCAGCCATCCCCAAACCGCCCGAGGCGCGTCCAAACAACGTGCGACGTGTCACGCGAGCATGATTTTGTTCCAGCAATTGATCAAACATACAGGACTACTCTCGGGTCAAAGCTTCATCCAGATTGAGCATGGTTAAGCAGACGTTGGTCATGGCGGCATGCGCTACGCTGTCGAGTTGGGAATTGCGGGCCTTGGCCCCCACACCCAGCAATCGATTCGCAGCATCGCGGTCCGATTCATAGATCGCGCGATGTTTTTGATACGCTCGAAAGAGCAAACTGAGTTCATCGGTGGAGGGCTCACGAGCCATGACTCGTGTGAATGCCGTGCGCAGTTGATGCTCGATATCTGGCGAATCTTCGAGACATCGCTGCGCCAATTCGCGTGCCGCCTCCACCCAGGTCGGATCGTTCAAGGTCGTCAGCGCGTGGAGCGGCGTGCTCGTCTGCGATTGCCGAACGCGGCATGCTTGACGGTTCGAGGTATCGAACATGTTGGCGGGTCCGACCGTTCGGCGCCAGAACGTGTACAAGCTCCGGCGATACAGATCCGCTCCCTGCGAATTCGGATAGGTGAAATCTCGCTCCTTGGTGATCGCGAGCGATTCCCAGATACCATCCGGTTGATACGGATAGACGGGCGCGCCGCCGACGCGGCGATCGATCAACGCCGCCGCCGACAGAGCCCAGTCGCGCAGCAGCAACGCCGGCATGCGAAAGCGTCCTCCGCGCGCGAACCAGCGGTTTTCCGGATCCTTGGTCCGCCCCTCGGCCGTAGCCTTGCTCGATTGCATGTAGGTCGCACTGGTAATCATGTCGCGGTGCATGCGTTTGGAATCCCAGCCCGATTCGCGGTATTGCACCGCGAGATAATCGAGCAACGCGCCATGGACAGGGTACTCCGATTGGACGCCGAAGTCCTCCGCTGTCTTGACGATCCCCATCCCAAAGAAGTGTTGCCACATGCGATTGACTTGAACGCGAGCCGTTAACGGATGCTCGGGCGCCACCAGCCACATCGCCAATCCGAGCCGATTGCGAGGCGCACCCTCAGCCATGGGTGGAAGAAAGGCCGGGGTCGTGAAGGTCACCGGATCGAGCGGCTTGAGGTACTCGCCTCGATCGAGCATGCGAGTTTCGCGTGGCTGAGCGTCGCTCATGATCATCGGTCGCGGAATCTGGTCGGCGCGATAGCTAGCCAGTTCGTTGCGGACCGCTTGCAACTGCCCCAGGATCGGAAGCTTGGCATTGAGACCCGAAAGGACTTTCTCGTCGAAGTGCTGGCGCAATCCTTTTTCAAATTGGTTTTTTTCTTCTTCGGTTCGCTCCTCGTCCCTCTTTTGCAAAATCGCAGCAATGGGATCGGGGAGACCCGGGATCGCGGCACCAGCCCCCGCGCGCCAGCCGAGGTAGGCGGCATCGACCAGCGGTTGCGACTCCTGACGGAGCTTTTCGATCCGCTGCTCGTACTCGGCGATTCTGCGCTCATTTTCCGGAGTCGGTAATTCGATCAACGGCGGGGCGACGCGAATCCGGCTGGAGAAATACTGTGGCACGCCGCTTTCCGGGACCCGATTGAAGGCATCCATCAACGAATAGTAGTCGCGCATGGTCATCGGATCATACTTGTGATCATGGCACTGAGCGCAGGCCATAGTCAACCCGAGCCACGTCGTACAGGTTGTGTCGATCCGATCGAACAAGATCACGAATCGTTGCTCTTCGGCAATCGCTCCCCCTTCGCCATTGAGCAAGTGATTGCGGTTGAAGCCGCTGGCGATCTTCTGATCGATCGTGGCATCGGGGAGCAGATCCCCCGCGAGTTGCCAAATCGTGAACTGATCGAAGGGAAGATTTTCGTTCATGGCCCGCACGATCCAATCGCGCCACAGCCATTGCCAGGTGTCTCCATCCTGTTGAAAACCGTTGCTGTCCGCGTAGCGAGCCGCGTCCAACCATGGCAATGCCATCCGTTGCCCGTACCCAGGATCGGCCAGGAGCGAATCGACCAAGCGCTCGTAGGCGAGCGGATCTTGCGACTCCACAAAACGCGTCACTTCCTCGGGCTCCGGTGGTGCGCCGATCAAGTCGACATACAGGCGTTTGATCAACGTGTGTCGGGGTGCCGAGGGTTGCGGCGTCAAACCCTGGTGCTGGTGGCCTGCGGCGATGAATGCATCGGCCGGGCTCGCCGCCCATTGGCTACCCGCCAGCGGAGGTGGAGTAGAACGTGGAGGATCGAAGGCCCAGTGATTGGAGTAGGGAGCCCCCGCCGCGATCCAGTCCTGGAGCCGTTGTTTCTGCTCGGGCGTCAGCCGCCGGTTGGATCGAGGAGGCGGCATCAGGGTTTCCGGATCATCGGACAAGATCCGTTCGATCAGTTCGCTCGCGGAAACATCCCCAGGGACGATCGCTCCGGAGTCGACCGCCTCCTGACGGGTATCCAGACGCAGACCAGCCTCCCGTTTCTTGCCGTCCTGGCCATGACAATAGAAGCAATTCTCTGACAGGATGGGGCGGATATCTCGATTGAAGTCGAAGTCGGCTCCATGCGCCGATCGGTCTTGGGTTCTCCCCAGATCGAGGAAGATTACGAGAGCAAGGAGCGCCAAACTCGAAGGGCGAAGCATGACAAATCTGTTGTGGCGAGGTTTTTTCCAGGGGGAGGGGGTGCGAAATATGCACCAGGATCCCACCCGACACGAGCCAAGGAGCCAGAATGTCGGAACGAATCCCCGGATGGATTATGGTTTCCCTGCGGTGAGACCGCAATGTCGCATCCTGCCGTAACGTTACAGTTTACCGAAACCGTTTATACGGCACGTCCGTAATTCAATGGATTTGCGCCCCAGGTCGGCCGATCTTTCCAAAGCACCCCACCGCACTCGGGGTGCTTTCCTCGGTTTCGCCGGAGACACCATTCGTGCCGCGACTGTCGTTGATTGTTCCATTCCAACGCGACGAATCGGCGTTGGAGACTACGCTCGTATCCGTTCTCGAATCGCGTACGAGCGACGAGGAGCTGATCATTGTCCATGCCGGGGATTATGACGATCCCTATGAACTGGCTCGCGACGAAGCGATCGTGCTGGAAACCGAGGGGAGTACATCGCTCGCCGAGCGACTGAATCTCGCGGTTCGCACAGCTTGTTCTCCGATCGTTCAAGTGGTTATGCCTGGAACGACGCTCGAACCGGGATGGAGCGATGAGGCGGTGGGTCTCTTCGAGGACCCCTCGATTCACGCGGTCTCGTTGGCGATGCGAGATGCCTTGTCAGACCGTGTGGTCTACGGGGTTGACGCGGACCAGTTGCCGCATCATCGCATGGCTCTTGAAGCGGACACCGTGGCGGGGCCATTGTTGGCGGGGACCATGATCCGCCGTCGCAGCCTATTGAAGCTCGGGGGATGGAGCGAGTTGATCTCGGAATCCCTGATTGATCTGGAATTGACGTTGCTGATGCGAACGTTGGAACTGAACATGTCGGTGGTCGAATCGCCGCATGTGGTGAGGGATTTCAAATCCTCGCGCCTTGCGGGCTCCCCGTTTGAGATGGGCAAGGGGTGCGGAATTCTTGCGTGTGCATACAGCGAGTTGCCCGAGTCGCGAATCATCATCGAGCCTCTCGTGCGACGTTTGGGGCATTTGGCCTGCGGACTGATGAACCCGCAGGTCGCTGCCGAACGGCTCGGATGGGTGCTCGGCGTGCGAGATCGCAGCCTGGTGCGATACATTGCGCAGCGCGTCGATTTTTCCTATCATGCGTTCCACGCGCCGGCGTCGTTGCCGATGCCCACCCCGGCGGCCGCCGTTCCGACCGAACAACGCCGAGCGGCGTAGGTTGCACGCATCGAACCGCACGTCTTCGCTTGATTCGCCGCAGGGTTGCAATTTTTTGGGGAGGCTGTTGGCAGGGACTGCGCCTGGTGGAGCTCAGGCCGACCTGCTTCGACGACGAACTCGGCTAGGGTTTGTGCTTGAGCGACGCAGTGACCATTCCCTGCGGAACGATCCGCTGCATCGCGTCATCCGCCGCGATCTCCCAGCGGACTTCGATCGGTTCCGCGAGAACGAGGCTGTCGCTCGAGGGGTCGCCCGAGGCGACACCCAACGTGATTCGGGATACCAGCGGCAAGACGGCGAGCGACCCGCCGTTTTCAATCCCTGTTGAGGACCTGGTCGAGCCCAAGCTCCGCGGCAGCGTGTATGATACCACCATGAACGACCGAATTTCATAAACTGTTCGACAAGGAATCCTCCGATGAACGCACGTGAAGCGATCAAGCAAACGCTACGAACGACCAATATGGTCATTTCCAGTTACCTGAGCGACCTTGCGGATACCGACTTGTTGGTCCGACCCGGTGCAGGTTGCAACCACATCGCCTGGCAGCTCGGGCACCTGATCTCGGCCAACGCCGGGATCCTCGACTCGATCGCACCTGGATCGGCACCTGCCATGCCCGACGGTTTTGCCCAGCGGCACGGCAAGGACCAGGCGGCCAGCGATCATCCGGCAAACTTTCATACCAAGGCCGAGTACGAGACGCTGCTGGGCCAAGTCGACGAAGCGGTCATGGCAGCGCTCGATCGGATGTCCGATGCGGATCTGGATCAACCGAGCCCCGAGCAGTGGAAAAACATGTTCCCCCGCGTCGGAGACGTCATGGTCCTGCTCGCCACTCACGCTCTCATGCACGCGGGTCAATGGGTTCCTGTCCGACGAAGTCTCGGCAAGCCGGTCGTGATCTAAGCAGCCGGAGCGGCAAAGAGCGGGAAACCGTGAGCGAGGGTAGGTAACGTGAGCTGGGCAATTCGAGGGATCATCGCGATCGCTGCGATCGCTGGGTGGACTTGGCCGACCTTGGGGCAGACGATCGATCGGCGGGCTTGGTTGGAGCGGGAGACCTTTTGGGACAACCGCGACTGGGACTGGTATCTCGAACATGTCCCGGCCTTTGAGTGTCCGGATCGCGACTTGGTAACCACGTACTACTACCGATGGGAGTTGATGACCAAGCATTTGACGTATGGCTCGCCCGATTCCGGGTACTTGTTCACCGAGTTCATCGATCGCCCCTTTTGGTCGGGGGCCTACGGTGCGATCAGTTGTCCTGCGGGGCATCAACTCTATGAAGCCCGTTGGCTGCGCTCTCCGAGGATCGCCCGGGACTATTCGCGTTACTGGTTCCACACCCCCGGCGCACAACCTCGAAACTATTCCACCTGGCTCGCCGACTCGGTCGTAGCGGTCGATCGCGTGCATCCCGATCCCACGCTGTGTCGCGAGTTGCTGCCCAAGCTGATCGAGAACTTCGAAGCATGGAAAGCCCGGTACTATGACGTCACGCACCGAGGCCAAGAGATCGGCTTGTTCTGGCAAGTCGGCCATGACGACGGAATGGAATTCAACATCGCCAGCCGACAGACCAAGGACATCCTTCGGGGCGCACCGAGCTATCGCCCCTCGTTCAATGCGTACATGTGGGCCGACGCCGTCGCGATCGCCGAGCTAGCTCGCCGCGAAGGGGATCTGGCCACGGCAGGACATTATCAATCCTTTGCCGACGGTCTGCAGAAACGTATTCTCGAGAAACTTTGGGATCCCGAGCGGCAGTTCTTCTTGATTCGATTTCGCGATGACGAGGAACGGGATGGGCATCGGGTCGCTGCCGGATCCTGGATTTACGAGACGGGCCAATTTGCCGGCGATTCGCATGGCCGGGAGTTGATCGGCTATGTCCCGTGGCAATTCGGTATGATCGATACCGGCTCGCGCTACGACGTGGCGTGGTCCAAGCTGATGAATCGAGACGGTTTCTTTGCCGATTACGGACCGAGCACCGTCGAACGAAACGATCCGATGTTCCTCTTGATGAAGAGTTGCTGCTGGTGGAGCGGTCAATCCTGGCCCTACGCCACCACGCAGACCATCAAGGGATTGGGGCATCATCTTCAAAACGGAAACTCTTCGGCTGTGTCGCGCGAGGATTATCTCAAGTCGCTACAGATCTATGCGCGATCCCATCGCAAGGAGGGACGTCCCTATCTCGCCGAAGCCTTGCACCCCGATACCGGATCGTTTGAGGGGCACGACGGCTACAATCACAGCGAGCACTATTTCCATTCTGGGTACATCGATTTGATCGTAACCGGGTTGGTGGGTGTGATGCCCTCCAACTCCGACACGCTCCAACTCGCACCTCTTTTTCCGGAGACATGGGATTATCTCGCGCTCGATGGCTTGCAGTACCGAGGCCGCGAGCTGAGTATCCTGTGGGATCGCCAGGGAGATCGCTACGGCTTAGGGCCTGGACTGCATGTGCGATGCGACGGCCAGACCGTCTGGAACTCGGAGCGGCTCGGGCCGGTACGGATCGACCTGCCACCCCCGCCATCCCAACCAAAGGCTGCTGGACCGTCCACCGATCGGCTCGTCAACCATGTGGTCAACAACGATGGCAGCTACTACCCTCGAATCGTCGCATCTTCGAGCGGGAACGGCACCTCGGTTTCCAAGTTGCAGGACGGCAATTACTGGTATACCCAGCATCCTCCGAATCGATGGTCCAGCGATCCAGAGGCCGACGAGAACGCCACCATCGAGATCGACTTTGGTGCAGCTCGAAGCATCGAGCAATTGAAACTTTATTTTTTGGATGATGAAGAGGAGCGCGACGGGTCGATCGACGCGCCGCGGCGAGTGCGTATCGCCACCTGGGCCAATGAGCGCTGGAACCCCGTCGATCTCGACGCTGCTATCCGTTGGATAGGGCATCGCCCTGTTTCGATCGCACTGCATGGACAATCCATCCCGCGCATACAGTTACAAATCGATGCACCGAAGCATCGCGCGATCGGCTTGACCGAGATCGAGGCCTGGGGCCCCTCGCAACTTCCGTATGCTGTTGTTCCGCCTCCTGAAGGAAACCTGGCCTATCGACGGCCCGGGAGCGAGTATCCCAAAACCATCGCTTCCCACAGCGATCGGTTCGGTGGCACTCCGGAGAAGGCCAATGACGGCAAGACCATGTTCGCACCGACGCCGATGAATCGATGGACGAGTTATGAATCCCCGTCCGATTCCGATTGGCTTGAGATTCAGTTTGGCAAAACCGTTGCTTTCTCGCGCGTCGAACTCGGCATCTATGACGATCGCGGCGGAGTTCAGCCTCCGGCCTCGTTCGCCATCGAGATTTGGGACAACGGGCAGTGGCGGCGTGTCGATGCCGAAGAGCATCGCCCGGAGAAGCCTGCGGGCAGCCAATGGAATGAAGTTCGATTCGAAACCGTCCGATCGGATCGGATGCGGATCGTGTTTCAACATCAACTCCCCGCGAAGAGCGGTGTTACCGAAGTGATGGTTTGGGAGCGGTAGGGGCGATCCACTCGGCGTCGGGATCTTTGCGAGGAGCGGTGGCGGTCCCCAATGCGTTTGCCGGCACGTGGAAATCGCTCACCGCACGAGCCCCCGTGCCAATCTGGGCAAAGACAGTCACGTACTTGACGTCCTGCTTATCGGGAGGGAATCGGACGCTGCCATTGCGGGCGACGAACGCTTCGAGAGGCAAGGTGACGGTTTCGCCAGCCGGGATCCCTTTCGGTTCCTGCGCATAAAATTGCTTATTCAGCCCAATCGACAAATTCTTCCACGGTTCGTTCGTGGCATTCCTAACGCTGATCGCCGGCACGAGGCGTTGAGGCTGATCGGACGTCTTGGGCTCAATCCACATCACATCCAGTCGAACCTGGGCGTCGAGCGGCGGCTCGGGGATCTTCCGGGTCCACAAGGCCAAACCCAACCCGCATCCGACCGGAATCAAGATGCTCAGCGCGATCAAGAGGGTGAGCGAGCGACGGTTGAGTGTAATGCCGTGAACCATGAACGACCTGTTGGAGCGGATCGAGGAATGCTCTACTATTGGCAAATGGACGATTTTGTCAAACCTCATCGCCAGCATGGATCGCCACGGAAGTGAACGCAACGCTCAAGAATACTTTGCAGAATCTGCAAACCTTGATCTGCCATCGGCCGTTCGCGGTGCCGTCGCAAGGGGAGGAGGGGACCGCCGCTCCCGTGACCCTGATCGATATCCTGAGGCAGTGCGAGGAATTAGGGCGTGAAGGGGACCCTCATCGCACCTCCGAAGCGCTCCGGGAGGCGTTGGCCCAGGCGCAGGCGATCGCAGCCGCGCCCGCATGCCCGATTGTTGCCGTATTGGGGATGTTGAATGCCGGAAAAAGTTCGCTGGTGGCGACTTTCCTCGGCGGCTCGAACGATTCGGATCATCGGCGCCGCGTCTTGATCGGGTCCGCGAACAACGAGGGAACCCATCGGTTTGTTCTGTGGTTACCCCATTCCTGGCGCAGTCAACCCGAGGTCTGGGATTTCGTGACCACGCAATTGGAATCGGTTTTTGGTGCCCGTTGCGAGATGTTGGCCGATGATCCGGTCGAAGCGGCTCGACAATACAATGACCTGTCTCCCCGGCCGTGTCGCGATGGCAGTGGCAACGCGATCCAGCGGCATCCGATCCAAATCCCGCTCATCGCAACCGATCCGAATTTGGATCGATTGGGAATTGCCTTGATGGATTGTCCGGATGTCCAGACCGGGTTGGTTGCCGCCAGTTCGACCTCGACTCCGATCACCCGCTACGAGGAGGCTTCGGCGCGGGCTGCGGAAGCGAGATTCGAAGTGTTGTCGAAGGCTGCGACCATTTGTTCGGCGTTTTTGGTCGTTTTGCCTGCTCATGCATTGCATGACCAAACCGTCTCGCGTTTGTTGAAGTTGCTCGAACATCGCATGCCGCACGTGCAGCGAATGATCGCCGTCAATCGCGTTCCGCGGCGTTATGCGACATCCGACATCGCCAGGGAAGTGGATCAACTCTACCGCTCGTCCCATATCCGCCGCATCTACATGGCCTACAACTTTGAAGGTCCTCAAGCGCGCGATCGGTTGCCGGTCGCGCCTCAAGAAATAGGCATGTTGTCCGACCATCCAGCCCTCCCTCTTTTCTTCCGCATCGATACCGCCCCGATTCCCCAGCCGCCCGATCCGATACCGGACGCAACATGGCTCATTCGGATCGGAGGCCAATTGCAGGCGACCGATCTGCTGGCGGACGCGATTCGATCGGCCGGTACGCACTTGACCACGACCGTCCATCGATCCTTGAGTTTGGCAACGCAGCACCTCGAACAACTGGGCCAGCAATCCCGATATCTGCAGCAAGTGATTGCGGACTCATGCACGGATTTTTCGATCGATCCCACGTCGGCATCGCAATCCGGATTGAGGTTGCAGGCCTCGCGGCAAATCATCCAGCAGATCGCAGAATCCCTGGAGCGCACGGCGCCGTGGTGGGCTCGTCCGGGTCGCTGGATGCAGCGCATCGCCCAAGCCGGCAAGTCGACGGTCGCGGGAGCGGTGTCGTGGATTCGCATTCCAGGCTGGGTCGCGGACGGGAGCAGCGCGGTGGGTGAATGGGTGCGAGCGCGTTTCAAGCGCGGCGAAGCTGGACGGGTCGTGACCGCCGACACCCTTTGCGATCACTTGGCTCGGCGGGATTCTCTGGGGCTCCTCGGCCTGGATGATTATCCAGAAAAACGGAATGCGATTCGCGACGCGTGCCAGAGAGCGATCGAACGGTTCCAGGCCGAGAGCGTCGCTCGCTTGGACGCGGATCATATCGATGCGTTGACCAGCAAGATTTGGTCCGAGATGCCGATGCGGCAGCGCATCCTCAGCGGGGTCGCTCCGGCGGGGATTCTGTTTGCGCCGCTCCTTGCCGTCATCATGATTCCGCTCGATTTCGGTGGCACCTCGGTCCTCGTTTTTGCCTCCCTCAAGGAGTTGTTGTTCGCCGGTGCCGCAGGTGTAGGATTGATGCTCGCCAGCGCCGATTCCGTTCCTGCTCTGGCGGAATCCGAGAGCGCTTGGCAGCAACTGTCGGATTTGGTGGCCGTGCTGACCGACGAGTTTGGCCTCGAACGCGTGAAGAGCGAAGAACGCATTTCGGTGCAACTCGGAGGCAACGCGCGGCAACTGGCCCCCAGTCCGATTCCCGAGCAGCGCAGGACCCAACCCGACGCACCGGGCTCTCGATGGCTTCCGATGCAGATCGAGTCGTCGAATGCGCAATCGATACGTCAAACATTGGATGCTATAGAACGGGCTCAACGAATATGAATGAAGCCAATCAACTCGCAGACGACATCGAGCGCGCTGCCCGTCGCTTGCTGGGCCATCAGGCCGCATGTCATACGATCGTGCAGTGGTGCGAAGAGTATCGGGCGGTGGTCTCCGACATTCAATCGGGACGGGGAGTGGCTCTGCCCAGCGTGGCGATTGTCGGCGCGAAAGGTCAGGGGAAGACCTGGATCGTGCGCCAGATGATTCTCGATCGTCGAATCGCGGACATGCTCCCTAGCGGGGTCCTCGCCAAGGAAGCGACCACGCAGTTGACATGGATCGGTCCCAATCCTCCCGAGGGTCTCAATCCTGAGCGGGAAGCTTATGTGCCGTGCCCCTCGCATTGCATGCTGGACCTGGGCCGCCCCTACATGATCATCGACACGCCGGGCTACACCGATGAGGATCCTGTGGCGGCGGCCAATGCGCGGGATGCCATGAGCCTGGCTCCGATCAAACTGATCGTCGCTCGCCGCGATCAATTGCGCAGCGCGATCCATGCCCAGCTCGCTGCCCTGACCGATGGCGCCGTCTGCCTGCCGATCATCAACTGCACTCCGTTGAACGAGATCGACATGGCTCCGCCGCCGGGCGTTTCCCATCGAGCTGCGGCTTCCGTGGTGAGCCATGTCCATCGCGCTTTGGAATCGCTGCGATCCGATCTGGAATGGTATGTATCCGCCCTGGCGGCCAGCGCCCCGGGCTCCAAGATCCTCGAGCCGATCCTCGTGGCAGACTTTGAGGCCGACGGCGACGAGGACAGCATCGGCATGCAGTTGGCCACCGATTTGCGCGAACGACTTGCCAAGCAGACGATGGATTCATTGGCGGCGACCAAGGCGCATCGCTTGGCGGCCGCCAGCGAACGACTGCGGCACCGGGTCGGGGTGCACATCGAGTCGCGTGTACCGCAGCTGGCCTCATCCGTGCGACGCTTGCACGCTGCCGCCGACGCGCTTCCCGCTCAGGCCATCGAAACCGTCCTCGGTTCCAAAAACACCCTGAAAACAGCGATTCGCGATCGGGTTCGGGCCGATATCATCAGCAGCACGAGCCTTCTGTGGTTCCCGTACCGAACCATGCTCAACGTGCTCGGACTGACCCACGGTGCGTGGGATCGACTGCTGTTGGCGATGACGGGCAGCATCCCGTCCATTTTTGGTACCTTTGCCGCTTGGGCTCGAAACTGGGGGCAATCGCGCGAAGCCCAGCGCGAGGTACAAAACGGGATCCGCGAACAGCTGCATCGCCAAATCCAGGATCGGCTCGAACCCGCTCAACAGCAGTTCTATCGAGCCGTCGCTCGCATCCAGGGGGCCGCCAGCGAACTTCCCGAGGCACCGCAGGAGCTGATGGTCCGCCTCGGCGGCGTCGATGAACTGCAGCGCCGCGCCAGGGAAACGTTCGACTTTACTTTCGAACAACACCGTGCACCGAAGTTACTCGTGCAAGGATTAGGGTTTCTGGCGACAGCTATCTTCTGGTGCTTGTTCGCCGGTCCTATCATGTCGATCTATCGGGATTACCTCGTTGCCAGCTATCGAGCTTGGATGGACGCGTCGTCGTCATTGAGCGATTTCCCTCATCCTACCTTCAGCATGCTCGCCACGGCCGCGATTCTTTCGGCCTTGCCCGTGTTGATCCTGGCGATGCTGGTGATGACGTGGTTTCAGCGTGCGCCGCGTCTGAACCGTATCGCCGAAGCGATTTACTCCGCAGAGCTCAAACAAGTGGAGGAACTCAAGCGATCCGGAGTCATCCAGCTTCACTACGAAGACCCTCTGCTCAAGTCGGCGGAGTTTCTCGTGCATCTCGATCGTCCCCGCGAGAGAATGGCATCTGACGCGCAAACGGAGGCATTGCAAGCCGACGCCTACCGATAGCTTGGTGTATTCCAGAAGTTATTGACGCGCCAGGGGGTGAACGGGAGGCTGGCATTGCGAGGAGAGGCGTGGCTGCCGTAGGTCCAGGGGCTGTTGAGGATGACCGGCTCCGCTTGGGGTTCTCGCCATGCCCCCGGGACTTGCAAACAGGATGCGAGATGGGGTTTGGTACAGGCTTCGCGCAGATGCTCAATCAAGATGCGTCGCACTTCGAGGATGGAACGCGGGGTTGAATGGATCGTGGAATGTTGTGCGGCGACGACAATTTCGCTGACGACATCATCCATGTGCGCGCTGTCGACGGTTACGACCCCGTCGGAATCGACGGACCTGGAATCGAACCACTGCGACTTTTCGACGATTCCGATGATATTGTGGTATCGCACCCAGGGGGCGCGGCGGGCGCGCAGCATCGCGGGAAAGATCGGCGATTTCGGACTGAGCGAATCGATGCTCGTGGTGGTCGTCAACAGCGCCGTATCCCGAAACACTCCAGGATTCTGTCGAATCAGGGAGTTGCCAAGCTCGATCAGACTCGATGGCAATCGGATCAGATTGCGCGCGATCCACTGCGTGTAGTCGTTCGCATAATCGCTTCCGCGATGTGGGGTTCCGATCGTAATGACCCGCTGGATCGAGGGATTGGGATGGAAGAACAAGGCGGCGGCCAACCTCTGTTTGTCTTCCTCGTCTCCCTTCACGTTCTCAAACGGCTGGTCGCTGAGAATGCTCCAGAATTCATTATCGCTGTCGATCGTTTGCATCCGCGAGACCAGGCCCCCCATCGAGTGGCCGACGAGGACCATATTGTCCAATACAGGGTGCTCTAACTTGGGATCGAGATCGCGGCGCAGCGTCTGCAGATCGGATCGCAGCTGGGTCGCGCTCACCCAGAACGGCTGCCCCGTTGGATATTGATAAAACCAGAATTGATAATTCTTTCGCAGTTCTCGAAAGGAGCGCAGATCATTGAACATCGGCATCCAGGTCAGCGGACTGGACCACAAACCGTGCACCATCACCACGGGAATCCGATTGGGATCGAAGGGTTCCAGCATGTAGATCCCGCGGTATTTCTGCGTCTTGTTGGGATCGCGAAGGCCCAGGGTGCTGTCGGTCTGTTCGCGGAATTTCGGGTTGTCGAGAAAATAAGCGAGCGGTGTGCTGAGGTCCGCTTGCAACGGAACCAGCCGCGAATTGAGTTCGATATCGGTTGAGGCCAAGGGATCGTGAAGCTCCAGCACGCATGGATGGCGATGATGCTGGTCGCGCGATGATTGCAGGTGGGGGCTGGTGACCCGGACAATCGCTGTCACGGGAAATGCCAATCCTTCGGGATAGTACTTCTCACCAGGTTCGTCGGGGGAGTGGCGATTGCGCATGGCGATCAAGGGAACCCCGACTCCGTACGTGACATTGCTGGCGTCGATCCCTTTGACTTGGAAGTCGCTGCTAAACTTCAAGTCGCCGAAATCCGCGTTGCTCCACGGACCCCGATTGACCACTTGCACGTCGTACTTCGAGTCCGGGGTGCTGATGCGATAGGTGTTGCCCGGCATCAACCGTCCCTCGCGGTGCACCAACCTCAGCATCGATTCTAGGGACGAGTTGTACAGATCGCATGCGCCGCGAAACTGGGGGTCGTAAGGATTGCGGGAACCATCGAGTTCGGGACTGAACAAATACAAGTAAGCGTTGCTGACGGCGACCGTATACAAGTCCAACGCCCCGCCAAACTGATTCTCCGTTTCCAAACGTTTGCCAACGATGTACGCCAATTCCGAAATCGCGTAGACCTTCTCGGCCCCTTTTTCTTCAAAGGTCAGCTCCTGCAGCTTGTCCAATGCCACTTCGGGTGAGTTCTTGAAAACCTCCAGCAGGTCATAGTGGCGGAGCAAGGAGACGGTTCGCCCCGTCGGTTGCGGTCCGCCGCGACTCATCAGTCCCAGCGCATCGGACAGAGGATTGATCGGCGTGCGTCGTTCGACCACAGAGCGTTGGCTCGAACAACCGCCTCCCGGCGCGGCGGCAATCGCGAGAAGCATGCAGACAACCACCCTGGATCGGACGGCAGACGCGATTCCGAAAGCAGGAGTTCGTTTGGGGTTTTTCCGTCGTTTTTGAATTCCCGGCCCTAGCATGCTCTCCTTCCAATCCCTGACATCCCAATCGGGATGAAGGTGGGATGGGTCATAGCAAGGAGGGCTGTCGGGGGGCAATGCCAACTCGTGAAGGGGGCGAAGCCAGGCGAAATAGCTAAGGGGAACTCTTCTCCGCGATCGCGATTTTTGCGGGAGCGTACTTCCGAAGATCCCAGGAATACCCTTCGGGCAGCCATTGCTCGTCGGTTTCGACTTCCAATTCGATGGCCGCCAAGGATGCCGGCGGGGCGACCTCGAGCCAAGCCTGCAGGGCGGACCGGATTTCCCCACCCTGAGTGTCCCACATGCGATAGGGAGGGCAGGCGAACACAAGCCATGGGGATTGGAAATAATGCTGCCAATCGGGGCTCGCGAGTCCACCCTGGACCGTCCAACGCAGGACATCGGCGGCCAGCACGTTGATGCGGTCGTCGATCCCCAATTCCCTTGAAAAACGGGCGATATCGGCCGCACGAGGCCTCAAAATCTCCCAAATCACCGCCTCACGGGCCCCCCGAGACACGGCTTCGAAGGCCAAAATGCCCGATCCGCCAAATAAATCGAACGCGTAGAGGCCTGGAAACGTACCACCCAGCAGATTCATGACCGCCTCCCGGGTACGATCTTTCATCGGCCGGGTGCGAGGATCGCATGCGAATTGAATCTTTCGAGATCGCAGGTCCCCGGCGATAATACGAAGTTGAATGGTCTCGGATTTTGGGGTCCGTGGCATACGTGGGGTCCGCTTTGGGTTTTCGACGAAATCAACCTTCATCGCATGAATGCACTGCTCTCTAGGTCCCAGTATTCCCTGTCGTGCGCCGTCTGTCTATGCGCACTGCTCTCCACGCACGCGTTCGGCCAAGAGGATGGCGCCAGCCCGGCTCCCCCTTCGAAACCTCAGTTATCCCCCGAGGAGCGTCAGAAGCGGAAGCAGCAGCGCATGCAAAAAGAGATGGAGGCCGAGCAGCAGCGCGTTGAAACCTTCGGCACCATTCCTGAGAGCGACCAATCCCCCTTGGCGATGGCGTATCGCAAGGCGAGCGACGATTTTCGGAAAGCGACGGCCGAATTCTCGGATATCCAAGCGCGGCTTCAATTTCGACTCGAGAACCGCGTGGATGATGTGCTTCGCTATCGGTGGCTCGACCGACTCCAGAACAACCACAGCAAACTGCTCGAACTGCGGAATGCCGCAGCCGACCTGGTCCAAAGCGATCCGATCGCCTACGAAAACGTCGCATTGCTGCTCCGAGAGATGCTGATCACCGAGGTTGCAGCCGATCGGAGCGATCATTGGGCTCGAGCCGCCCGCGTGTTGCTCTCCTGCGACCGAATCGTCAACGACGATGTCCGCCTGAACGCTGGCTACGCCGGGTTTACCGATTCCGATTGGGACTTGGTCGTCGCCGCTTGGACCCCGCTGCTCGAGAAAGGAAGATTGAATGAGGTCGAACAAATGATCCTGAGGCAGCTTCCCGAGGTGCGTGCCAACTGGGACGAGGAACTCGAACGCCGCAAGGAAGATCAGCTGAAGAACAATCCGCGGGTCGAATTCCTCACCTCCAAGGGGACCATCGAAATCGAACTTTTCGAGGACGACGCCCCCGAAACGGTGGCGAGTTTTATTTACTTGATCGAGAACGGCTACTACAACCGCAAGCCCTTCTTTCTCGTGCGGCGGCACTTCCTGGCCCAGACCGGTTGCGAAAAAGGAGACGGCAAAGGGACTGCCGGCTACACCATCCGCTTCGAAGGGAACCTCCCCAAGCACCGCCACCACTTCCGAGGATCGCTTGCCATTCCCCTGGGTATCGATACCGAGACGCAAACCATCAATCCTGAGAGCGGCGGCGCGCAGTTTTATTTCTCGTTTCTGCCCCTCCCGATTCTCGACGGCAAGCACACGGTCTTCGGCAGGGTCGTCAAGGGAATGGAGGTCCTGGGTTTGCTCAAGGAGGTCAATTTGACCGACGAGGAGCAGCGCAAAGACCAGCACCTGCATCCCGACCGCGTCATCGTGGCCAGAGTCGTCAACAAACGCCCTCACGAATATCGGCCCACGCCCGCGCTGGGTCGCTTGCCGCGATGACTTCTTCGGCTTGACCATTCCCGTTTTTTGGGATATTCTCGCCGCGTCATTCATCTAGAATGATGGTGTGCTTTGCGGATGTGGCGGAATTGGCAGACGCGCTAGACTCAGGATCTAGTGGCCTAATACATACGGCCGTGGAGGTTCGACCCCTCTCATCCGCACTCGAGATTGCGAGTTCGTCCCCCTTGATTTGCTCTTTGATATGCCGAAAGATTTTCTAGCCGGGGTCCTCCCCGAGTACGACGTGATCGTCATCGGAAGCGGGCTGGCAGGAATGACCTCTGCAAACATCCTGGGCCGCGCCGGTCACCGCGTTCTCCTTCTTGAGCAGCACTACAAACTCGGCGGACTTGCGACTTGGTTCAAACGCCCCGGGAGCCATACGTTCGACATTTCGCTCCACGGCTTCCCCTACGGAATGCTCAAAAGCTGCAAGCGGTACTGGAACGAGGAAATCGCTTCCAATATCGTCCAGCTCAAGCGGGTACGATTCGACAACCCGATGTTCTCGCTGACCACCACCTACAACCGAGAGGACTTCACCGAACTCCTCTCGAGCCAGTTCGGTATCCCGCGCGTAACGGTGACCCGCTTCTTCGACACCGCGAGAGGGATGAATTTTTACGATGACCAGTCGCTGACCACGCGCGAGCTGTTCGAGCAGTTTTTCCCCGGTCGTGAAGATATCGTTCGCCTGCTCATGGAACCGATCACCTACGCCAACGGCTCCACGCTCGAAGATCCCGCCATCACCTATGGCATCGTCTTCTCCAACTTCATGGCCAAAGGGGTCTTTATCTATGAGGGGGGAACCGACGATCTCGTCGGGAAGATGCAAGCGGAATTGCATCGCAACGGCGTCGACACCCGCATTCGATGCGATGTCTCCAAAATCCTGGTCGGCCGCGCGGGAGTCGAGGGAGTGGTCGTCAATGGTCGTGAAATCAAGTGCCGCGCTGTAGTGAGCAACTCCAACCTCCGCTCGACGATCTTCGAACTCGTCGGCCAGGAGCACTTCGATCCGAAATTCGTGGACGACGCGCGCGCGGTGCGGCTCAACAACAGCAGCACCCAAGTCTACATGGCCCTCAAACCCGAAGTCGAGGTCCCCGAAGAGACCGGCGACCTTCTGTTCTGCTCCACCGCGCCCGCGTTCCGAACCGACTTGCTCCTCGATCGCCACATCACATCGCGCACGTTCAGCTTCTATTACCCGCGAACCCGCCCGTACGGCAAGCAGAGGTATGCCATCGTCAGCAGCACCAATGCCAACTGGAGCGATTGGGCGAATCTCAGCGACGAGGACTATCAGGCCAGCAAGAAGGATCTGATTGAAACCACGCTCGATTCCCTGGAAAAATACGTCCCCAATTGCCGAGACAAGATCGACTTGATCGATGCGGCGACCCCGAAAACCTTCCACCATTACACCAAGCACCAACTCGGAGCCAGCTTTGGAACCAAGTTCGAAGGATTGGCGGTGAGCCGTTCCTTGCCCCAGCAAGTACCGGGTCTCTACCACGCTGGAAGTGTTGGCATCATCATGTCGGGCTGGTTGGGTGCGATTAACTATGGCGTGATCGTTTCCAACGAAGTCGATCAAATGCTCTGCCGATCCGCCTCCTTGCCCGCGGCTGCGCCCGCCGTGTGATGCCCCTGCCATTGACGAGCTTTCACGCCGTGCACCAACGATTACTCGACTAGAACCAGGCGACGATGACCACTCGAAGGCGAGCCCGCGAAATTGTTCTCCAAGTCCTTTTCGAAGAGGATGTGCATCCCATGCGCGACGAAGCAGTGGCCGAGGATTTCCTCGCCCGCCGCCTGCTTCGCAACCCAGCCCTCGTCGAATTCGCCCGCAACCTGTGGAAGGGAGTTCGGGAGCATCGGTCTGAAATCGACAAGCGAATCGGCCGGCATTCCGCGAACTGGTCCATCAAACGGATGGCCACCATCGATCGAAACGTCCTCCGAATCGCAACCTATGAAATGGTGTACGGAGGTGTTCCCGGCCCGGTGGCCATCAACGAAGCGATCGAAATCTCACGGCGATATGGCAATCTCAACTCAGGCCAATTCGTAAACGGCATCCTCGACCGTGTGTTCAAGGAGAATCCGCCCCAAACCTCCGCGGGACAACCGCCAGCCAATGTGTTATCGTGATGGCTGGATAAGCTACTGATCCCCATATTTCGGACTCGAGTCAACTCTCGACTACCCCTATGCCAACACCTCCCTCCCCCGAGGATCGCCCCGACCCACTCGATCAACAACCTGCGGTTCGAGCCCGCGTCCCCGAGCATGTTGCTCGCGGGGAAATCAGTACAGGCATTATCGTCGTGACAGGCGGGACGGAGTTCGTCCTGGATTTTGTTCGCAACCTGCCTCGTCCCAATGCCGTCGTCGCGCGCGTCGTGATGCCGCACATGGTCATGCCTCAGTTCATCGAGGCTTTGTCGACCAACATCGAATTGTATCGCCAACGCTATGGGGATCTCCCGGGTTCGCCACCCGTAACGTCCATGGCCGTGGAGAGCCATATCGTCCACGCCGGTTCCACCCTTCCCGCGCCGCAACCTGCCCCGAATTATCCAACCCCATCCTCCGAACTAGGCGCGGTCGGCTCCACGCCAGAAAGCAAACCTGCGGATCCGGCTTCTTCCACGGGAAGTCCTGCCGCGGCAGGCCATCCCCCGGCCGGCGACCCGCATCCCCCAGCGGCAAGCCCTCCACCGCCGCAGCCAACCTCAGCCACCCGCCGCCACAATCCCCAAGAGATCTACGACGAACTCAAGATTCGCGATGAGATCCTCAGCGGCGCGTACGCCAACGCCGTCATGATTGGACACGGCCCCTACGAATTCAACTTCGACTTCATCACCAACTTCTTCCCGCAATCCGCCGTCAGCGCTCGCGTCTACATGGGTGCCGGCCACGTATGGCGCATGCTCGACTCGCTCAAACAATCCTGGGAGCAACTCCGCCCTCGACTCGGATTCCCTCCTCCCCCTCCCGCACCTCCCAGCCACGGCGGACAAGGTGGCCACGGCGGACAAGGTCCGAGCGGCACCGGTGGTACGGGTGGCCCTGGCGGCGCGGGCCGTCCGCTCTGGTAAGTGGTCATGGATGCAGCATTTTGGCCTCTCCAAGGGTTCGAGCCCGATCCACGGGAATTGATCCTGGCTAGCTCCTCGCCGCGACGTCGACAACTGCTGCAACATTGGGGTTATCGCACGCGGATCGTCGAGCCGGATTCGAGTGCTGAATGCGGTACGTGTTCCCGGGAGACTCCGCCGGAACTGGTCGCGCGACTCGCGTATCAAAAAGCGGCCAATGTCATTCAAAAGATCGACTCGGGGTTGGTCGTCGCTTGCGACACGGTAGCCGAATGCGCCGGGATGATTTTGGGAAAACCCGCCCACCGCGAGCACGCGCGCGAGATGCTGCAGCGTCTGCGCGGTCGAGAACACCGGGTCTACAGCGGGTTGTGTTTATGGGACAAAACGACGTCGCATCGCTCAGTCCGCGTGGATCGATCCACCCTGCGTATGGATGCCATCTCGGATGCCGAATTGGAGGCGTACTTGGATACCGACGAGTGGATCGGCAAGGCGGGTGCATTCGGGTTCCAGGACGGTCCTCCTTGGATCGAACTCCTCTCGGGTTCCCCGACGAATGTTGTTGGTTTACCGATGGAACTCTTGATCGAGATGCTTTCCAGCTACCCGATGGTATAGAATTTTGAGATTCGTTCCACAAAAATCAATGTTTGGCATGGCGCGGGGCGCTGTATTCACTTCATGGGAGATGCCCAGATGTCTCAGTTTCAGATTCTTCCGGATGAACAGGCGCTCAAAGAGCTAGGGCGAGATCTACGGTTCTATCCGGTCTCCAACGACCAACCCACCGTGCTGACCTCGCCGCAGGTGGACCAATACAATCGCCTCGGTTACATCGCACCGCTGGATGTCTTCAGCCGTGCGGAGATCGATGCGATCCGGTCCTACTTCGATGACTTGCTGGTGCGCGTTGTCGCTCAGGGGGGAGACAGCTATTCCATCTCGTCTGCGCATTTGAAGTATGGTCCCGTGTACGACATTCTGACCGATTCCCGCATTGTCGCGTATATCGCCGATTTGTTCGGCGAGAATGTGATTGCGTGGGGTTCGCACTTCTTTTGCAAAATGCCGCATGACGGCAAATCGGTCGCGTGGCATCAAGACGCCAGCTACTGGCCGCTGTCCCCCTCGAAGGCGGCTACGGTCTGGTTGGCGATCGATGACGCGGATCGTGAAAACGCCTGCATGAAGTTCGTTGCAGGTTCGCATCACTTCGGGCATATGACCTATCGCTCGAGCGAGAACGACGACCACAACGTGCTCAACCAATCGGTCGACAATGCAGAGCAGTATGGCGAGGTGGTTTACGACGAATTGCGTGCGGGTCAGATTTCGATACACAGCGATTTGTTGTTGCACGGATCCGAAGCCAACGATTCGGACCGGCGTCGCTGCGGATTGACCTTGCGATACTGCACCGCGGAGGTGCGCGCCGCGATGCGATGGAATGAAAAAGGGGTTTGGGTGCGAGGCGGAGACCCCACGGGGCACTGGTTCAACAATGCTCGACCCTCGGGCGCGTGACACCTTTGCCGGGGAACGGCGCAACCATCCACTTTTCGGTCTGCCTCTACACGCCTCTCGGTCGAAACATGCAAACGCTTTGTAGTGTTGTTCTGCTCCTGTCCGCCGCCTGTGTCGCAGTTTTCGACCTTCGCGAACTGTTCATGGCCTGGTACTCGAACAGCTTGCCGGTCCCGTCGGTATCGACCTTCGGGTTTGCGATCGCCGAATCCATCCTATGCGTGGCTCTCGTTCTCTTGGTCTCCGCGAGGCTTTTCCTCGGCAGTTGAGCCCTTTGCCCCGAAAGGCACGCTGGTCTCAGAGGACTTGCACAGCCAGCGTGTCTGCTGAACCGAATGGGCTCGATGCGATCAAGGCAAGTCGGCTTCGTATTCGATCGTCTGGCCCGGCACCAGCCGATCGCATTCGATGGCCAGGTCCGGGGAGGAACCGCCGCTGGCGACTCGAAACGTTCGCATCTCGCCGGGGAGCAAGCCCTTGAGCGACTCCGGGGAACGAACGCCTCCAATGGCGGGAAAGGCATCGTAGTAGATCGGAGCGATCCCGATGTTTTTCATTTCCAGTTCGCTTGCGCTTGAGGATGCGGCAAAACGTACGACCCGGAAACGATATCCACATCCCATTCCCGCCTGTCGAATCACTTCGCGATTCTGAAACCTCGGTTGATCGTCACCGATCATGAAAGTGATGTGGAACCTGGCAGCATGTTGGGAAAAGGGAATTCCGTAAGGGCCGCTCGGAGCCAGGGCATCGCGTTGATCTTTCTTGTCGAAGAAACTGAACTCGCCTCCGGTCGGAGCTCGTTTCCAGCGGTCCAGTCCGAGAATTTTCCAGTTGGGTGCGTTTTCCTTTTCGTGCTGCCGATGGTTGAACGAATCATCAAAGAGCCCGAACGGCAACGTCTCGAGATGCGGGTCTTGAGCCCACGGCGCATGGTCTCCCGCGGCGTCCACGGAAATCATCCAAGGGGTTTCCCGAAACTCTTTGGCCAGATGATTTGCGAACTCCGCTTGATAGTTTTTATCGGGAAAGGTTTGGCCCAGAATCATCGGGCCGTCGTAGATATGGTATTCCGACCAGAGCCCGAACCCGACTTGCACGAAAGCGATTCGCGGATCGCGATCGTAACGTTGAGCGAAGTGGGTGAAAAAGTCCAATACGAACGACTTCCATTCGTCGTGGGACCAGTCGGGAAAGCCGGTTGGCTTTCCTTCGCTCTTGGCGTTGGTCTCCCGATAGTCGGATCGTTCTTTGATGTACGCAGGTACGCCGGTGGGCTTCCCGACGTACGTGTCGTGCCACCGGAGGATGGCTTGGTGTTTCCTGCTGGCGATTTGGTCGAGCAGTTCTTCGACGGCGCGCCAATCGTATTTTCCGTGTTGTTGAACGACTTGGCTATATTTCAGATAGGCATATTCCAACTGGATCGGGGCTGTGGAAGCCGACTCATTGGTACTCCAAAGCACGATGCCGGTCATCGGCTGAACACCGGTGATGGCTGACTGGAGTCGTTGAGGCCGCAACTCTTCGGCCATACCGTTTCCCGTGAGGGCTAACAGGAATACGAGTGCCTTTCGGAATCCAACGCTCGCTTGCATGGCTTCTCCGCGAGAATTCGAGAATACTGAGGTAACCCAATCGATGAGTGAGCTTTTTACACCGGCCGTCGAGCGGGATCCTCTGCGAGACCTTCGCGATGAACGTTCGATGCCAGACGGCTTCTGACCTGACCAAGGTACAAGATGACCCAGATGGAGAGAATGGCTAATAGGGTAATGACCATGCTGACCATGGCGATTGGATCGTAAAAAAACTCAAGTATTGGTCGAGGGCGAATCGTTCGATGCGGGTCAAGTGCCAGGCTTGCAAGCAGACCGCACCGAGGACAGCCAACGCCATGAACCATCGAACCGCGCTGAGAAATTGGTTTGGGTGGATCCGTTCAACCGTTTCATTCATCATCGGAGATTTCCTCTGCTCGCTCCGCCCACTGCAATTCTTTTGTCGGTCTCGAGCGGATAAGGATTACCGGATTTCACCATCCATTCCATCCATTCCTTCTCGGATCGTCGTCCCGAGGCCGAGGAATCATCGTCGTCCCATCGGATCGCTGTCAATTGAGAAGCGCCACCGATTTCTATCCGTCCGATTCCGCGAGGCAAGTCCAAGAATTCTGCGGGATCCGTACTGACCATGCGTATCGCTTGCGATGACGCATGAGATTCAAGATTTGGCATGATGCAGCCCACTTCACCCCAGAGGTTCAGGTTCGGATTCGAGGCCCGAGAATCGGTCCCGAGCAAGACGGGAACCCCTTGAGCGACGAGCTGATTCAGGGGATGAACTCGATGATGAAACCACGCATGGGTCCTCGGGCAATACACGACCGCCATGCCGTCTCGATGGCGAGACAAAAAATCGATCTGGTGAGGTTCCAGGTAGTTGCCATGGACCACCAAGGTGCGCCAACAGGACGCCAGAATGCTCAAATGTTCGTCGATCGTCCCCAGGTGCAAGCGGTGAATTGCATCCGTCTTGGGTGCGATCCAGTCTCCCAAGGGACCGTTGCGATGATCCAGCCATTGCAGTTCCTCCAGGGTTTCCGCAAGATGCATCGAGACCAAACCTCGTTGCGATCGCGACCATTGAGCGACTCGACGAGTCACTTGCAGGGATGCCGTATACGGTGCGTGGGGGGCCAAGGCTTGCGATACGATCCCTTGAAACTTCGGCGCACCTACTTGTTCAAACGCGAAAATCGAGGTTTGATCCCAGCGTTTCTCTTGGACGTCGACCAGCTCAAAACAGGGCTGCACCGATACGACTCCCTCCGGAACGAGAGCGGTCGCTGCGAGGGGCGGCAGATTGCGTCGCATGTCGGCTTGCCAATCGGAGATCCAGGCGGGATCCCAGGGTGCGGTGACGTTATCGACGATCCAACGAACGCCGCATCGCCACGATTCGAGGAGTCCTTTTCGGATCGCGGATTGGCGGAGCGACAACCGTTCTTCGGGCGAGAGCGAAGCAACCGATGCGCGTTGAAGCATGACGCGTGCAAGCCATTGGTCGAAGGTTCCCTCGGAGGGGATTGGCTCGTCCAAATCGCTGAATTCCAGGTGGCAATGGCTGTTCACCCATCCTGGGAGGATCGCGGTGTTTTCGAGTCGAACGCGGGGCAGGGGAAGGAACCGTTCGGGCAACTCGGCTCCCACGTATTCGATCAAGCCGGCGGCGGCCACCAGGTAGCCTTGGGGGATTGCCGATGCATTCACCGGGAGGATCCAATCGGCCTGCAGGACGAGGCCTGGGGCGGTGCGGGCTTCGCCCGCATCGCGCGTCATGGTGTCAGGGGGATCGCCATGTCCGCGTATTTCTTGGTCAGGATATTCCTCGGCCAAGAGAACCCGAGACCGCGTCCAGCGAGCAGTTCGGTCGGCACCACGCCGCCGAGAATTTTGAACATCGGACGATAGAGCGATTCCCAGTCCTTGTTCCCGGCCGGGCAGTACTGGCGTCCGTTTCCTTCGACGGCGGTTACCCCTGCGATGCGAGAGGCCAGCGCGGCCGACGCCATGAACGAACCGCCGACGCAGGTGAGATCCTGGACGAAAATCTTCATGCCGTAGTGTTTGGCGGCGGCGGCGAACAGGAGCGAGTCGCTGATCCCTTTGCAGGCTTTCAGAGCGATCCCCGAGTAGCCTTGTTGCTTGGCGAACTTCAGCATCTCCAGATCGGTGAGCGACTCGTCGATGACCACTGGCTTGAGGCGACTGATTCGATGCATTGTGACCTCTTTTCGCTGTCTCAGGTCTCGGAGCATCGGCTGTTCGATGTAATGCAGTTTGGCGATGGCTTCGCGGCTGAGTCGCTCGAGCCGTTCGATGAAATCAATGACGTAGTCCTCGTTCTCGCAGGCCTCGTTGAAGTCGAGCGAATACGAGAAGATCTTGCCGGGAGCCGCGCGGGTAGCGATCCGTTCGATCTCGACGACGCGACCGACATCGGCATCCAAATCCTTACCGGTCAATTTCACCTTGAGGTGGGTGAGTTGTTGCTGGCGAATCCAATCCTCCAACGTCTCCGGGAGACCGTCACCGAGTTTGCGATTGAGATCGTCGCTGCTGAGGGGGTCGAGGGAGCCGACCAGATGATACAGATCCAAGGTCGGTGTCACGCGGGGGGTAACGACATCGGAGAAGTGCTTGCCGACGAACTCAGGCCCGAGCCATGTCGACAAATCTCCATGAATCATTTCGGGAGTCAAGCAATCGAAGGCGTTCTTTTCATTCAAGCGACCGAAGGCATCGTGCAGGGCGATATCGATCGGCGACATGGCCAAGGCGATGGCCAAATCCGGGATCGGTTCGTCGAGTTTCATCGCTGTCGCCAATTCGGTAGCGAGTTGCTTGGCGATCGTCTTGAGTTGGGCGGCCAGGTGCAAAGGATGGGGTGCGGGTTCCAATTGGGTGGCTGCCGCGGTAATTCGTTCGGCCAAGGCCACGACTGTTCGCAGCACTTGTTCTGGCGTCAATTGGGTGCTGGGCCATGCCCAAGCCGTTCCCATGGTCATTTCCCCGATGCCGTGGGCCGTCTTTTTCCTGGCTTTATCCTCCAGCGTGATCGAAGCCCGCAGTACGGTGACGTCATTGACGACGCGGCCGCCGAATTTGAGAGGAAAACGGTAGGCAAAGTGAAACTTTTCCGATTCGGTCTCGGCGACCGATACCTTGGTATTTTTCGACATGGCAGAGTCTGTAGTCGTCTTACCCGTCAGGGCCAGGCGTTGGTGAAGAATCCGTGGAGCCATAGCATACGCCCGCCCGGGCGATTTCCGCAACCTTCAAGGCGTGGCTTCTAGCTGTCGCGCGACGTATTTTGCCAAGATATCGCTCTCCAAATGGACGCGGCTACCGGTTTCCAGAGAGCCCAGCGTGGTGACAGCGAGCGTGTGGGGAATGAGTGCGATGCTGAAATGGGAATCGTCTGCCTCTACCACGGTCAAACTGACCCCGTCGACGGCGACCGAGCCTTTGCCAGCCATCTGTCGCATGAGGGCCTGCGGCCCGCGAAAATGGAGAAATCGCCAGTCTCCCTCCTCCTTGCGGAGAATCACGGTACCGAGCGAGTCGACGTGACCGGTCACGAAGTGCCCACCCAGCCGATCGCCCGCGCGGAGGGAACGCTCGCAGTTGACCGTTCCCCCCAGTGCAAGGTCGCCAAACCACGTCCGAGACAAGGTTTCCGAACCCAATTCAAAGGAGCATCGCGTCCCGTCGATGGCGACGACGGTTAAACAACAACCCGATAAGCAGATGCTATCGCCGAGTTGGACCCCCTCAGCCAATCGGTCCAGATCGAACGTCAATCGCTGCCCCGCCCCCTCGACAACGCGATCGACCAGCCTCACCATCCCTTCGACTAATCCTGTGAACACGCGGGAACTCCCCTTTGCAACATCGTTTTTTGGCGACCTTCTAGGCAACTTCGAAAATATCGTACAGAATTCGGCCACCGCGGAACAATCGAAATCCCTCCAACTTCATTTCGAGCACCACCTATGAGCTTGATCGAGCACATCCAAGGGCGACAGATCTTTGATTCTCGAGGCAATCCCACCGTCGAAGTCGAGGTTCGTCTGGTCGACGGCTCCCACGGCCGCGCTGCCGTCCCGAGCGGCGCCAGCACCGGCGCGCACGAGGCCTGGGAACTTCGCGACGGCGACAAATCGAAGTACATGGGCAAGGGGGTCCTCAAGGCGGTTGAAAACATCAACACGAAAATTACCGACGCCTTGATCGGAGCCGACGCGCTCGACCAGCGGGGCATCGACCGCACCATGTGCGAACTGGACGGAACTCCGAACAAAAAGAGTCTCGGTGCCAACGCCATTCTCGGGGTTTCCCTCGCGGTCGCCAAAGCGGCGGCACAATTCACGAACCAGCCTCTCTACCGTTACCTTGGTGGAGCCGGCGCCCACTTGTTGCCTGCTCCGATGATGAACATCGTCAACGGCGGTCAACACGCCGACAACTCGGTCGATGTCCAAGAGTTCATGGTCATGCCGTTGGGATTCGACTCGTTCACCGACGCGCTGCGAGCCGGGACGGAGATTTTCCACAATCTCAAGAAAGTCCTCTCGGAAAAGAAATTGAACACCGCGGTTGGAGACGAAGGGGGATTCGCTCCCGACCTCAAGAGCAACCGGGAAGCCCTCGATTTGATCATGGAAGCCATCCAGCGAGCGGGCTACGAAGCGGGCAAGCAGATCTTCATCGCCCTCGATGTGGCCGCCACCGAATTTTACGACGAGAAGACCAAGAAATACACGATCGACGGCAAGCAATTGTCGGGCGACGAGATGGTCGATTTCCTCGCCGATTGGGTGGCCAAGTACCCGATCTGTTCGATCGAGGACGGATGCTCGGAGGATGACTGGGACTCTTGGAAAAAACTGACCGAACGCGTGGGTGGAAAAATCCAGCTCGTCGGCGACGATCTCTTCGTTACCAACACCGATCGCCTTCAGCGAGGAATCGACTCGGGGATCGGCAACAGTATTTTGATCAAGGTCAATCAGATCGGAACCTTGACCGAGACGATCGAGGCCATCCAACTCGCTCATCGCAATGGATACACCAGCATCTCGAGC